>NZ_MWQK01000002.1:343310-686621 GCF_002210425.1 Fibrobacter sp. UWB2
GAGTTCACGCCGTTGCTATAGACAATGGCTTCGACAGGGACGGTAACGCCTGTAACTTCACGGGCGTCAATCTTTGTGGTGAGGTACATGCCTGGGAGGAGCTTACGGTTCTTGTTCTTGAAGGTCACTTCGACCGGGAAGAAGCGGGTTATCGGGTTTGCGGCGAGCGGGATGAGGCTCACTTCGCCTTGGAGCTTTTCGCCGTTGAGTTCGATTGTCGCCTTGGCGCCTTTCTTGAAAAATCCGATTTCGGAACTTGTGACGTTGAGCTTAAGGATCACCTTGTCGAGGTTTGCGATGGTGAACATGGCGCCACCGACACCCGGGACTTCGCCGACCTTGTGCTTGACTTCGGTAATGGTACCGGAAGACGGAGCGAGCACGAGCGTTGCACGGCGTGCGGTTTCCATCTGCATCTTGGAAATGCTAATCTGAGTTTCGAGCTGATCGACGGTGCTCTGAGCAACACCGCCCTTAGCCTGCACTTCCTTGGTGCGGGCTAGGGTCTTTTCGTTCAATTCCATGGCGGCTTGTGCTTGCTGGTAAGCCGTGTTGTCGCCCGTAAAGACGAATTCCGCGAGAACTTGGTCTTTCTTGACTCGAGAACCAACGCGGACGTTGATCTTTGCAATCGGGTCACCGAGCTTGGCGGTTGCTGTCGTCTGCTGGCTACCTTCGATGGTGCCACTGAAGGCGCGGACGTCTGTGAGCTTGACTGTAGCAGCCTTCACGACGCGGGCTGGCTTGCCATTGACCTTCTGGATTTCTTCGATGGTCGAAACTTTCTTTTCGGACTTGGCGTCTTTCTTGGCGTCGCCGCATCCAGCGAGGAGGAGCGACAGGGCAGAAATAGTAATGATTGATTTTGTAATGGTCTTCATGATTGTCTTCCTCTTAAATCTTAGTATTCACCTGTGGCTTGGAGCAATGCGTTATAAGCGGTGTTCCAGTTGAGAATCCCCTGCAAGTAGTTGAGTTTTGCCTTGCGGAGGTCCATGTTGGCGGTAAGCAGGTTGAGCTGCGTTTCCATGCCGTTTCTGAAAGCCGCGTCGGTCATGTCGTAGATGCGCTGGGCCAGGTCAATGTTATTCTTCAAAACTTCAAGATTGCGTTCTGCGGAGGCGAGTGTCTGTGCGCAGCTTTCGATTTGCACGCGGAAGCCACGTTCTGCAGTTTCCTTCTGGATCTGGGTGCTGCGGAGGCTGGATTTAGCTTGGACCACTGCTTCCTTGGTCTGCATGCCATTGAAAAGGTTCATCGACAAGTTCAAAGAAACGTATTTATTGAGCTTGTCCCATTTCGGTGCGTCCCATTCGGTAATCTTGTTTTGGTTGTTTGCGTACTTGAGACCACCAACCAATGCGATTGTCGGCTTGTAGCCACCTTCTTCGATTTCGATGTTCTTTTCTTTCATCGTTTCGGTAGCTTGGAGCATCACCAATTCTCTACGACGTTGCTTGACGTTTGCCATGGAGGTGTCCGGGTACGGGAGGTTGGATTCCGGGCTACGGAGTTCTCCGTTGAATTGAACGTCGTTGTCCCAGTCAAGACCCATGGTGTTGAGAAGGGCGTTCTTGGCAAGGAGGCGCTTGTCTTCGAGTGCTTTTCTGTCGACCTTGAGGGCTTCCATGGAGAGCTGGACTCTTGCCAAGTCCAGTTCTGTGGCAAGTCCGCTCTTGACTCCTTGTTCCACAAAATCAAGGTTATCCTGAGTGATTTTTATGCTTTCATCAACAATGGCGATGGAAGAATCCAGGTAAATGAGCTGGTCAAAAGCGTTATCAACTTCGTAACGGACTTTCGACTTCGTGTTATCAAGGTTGACTTCTTGCAAGTGCTTGTATGCCTTGGCGATGTCGATGGCTGTACCGACCTTGCCTGCAGCGTAGAGCACCTGGGTCAGTGTGAGGCCCACGCTAGACTGCCAGCGATAACCTTGGGATTTCATGCCGTAAATAAGCCCATCCACGGCAGGACCCATTACGTTTTGGTCAAAAGCGTTTGCTTTGGGGTATCCGGCGTCGTCCTTTTTGTCGGCCATATCTTTGGCGGCATCCGCAAGGGCTGATGTTTTTTTGACGTCATCAAGCCCGAAAATACGGGTTACATTGGCACTAAGGTCAATGGACGGGTAGGCGTTACCATACCCAGCGTCTACTTGGGAATTTGCAGAAACGAGATCTTCTTCGGCGCTCTTGATGTCCGAAGAATTTTCCATGGCGGTCTTGATCGCCTCATCTCGGGTGTAGGTTTTTGCCGAGGCTGGTACAATCAGCCCTAAAGCAAGGGCGGAAAGGACTAAAAATTTCCTTGACATTCGTTCTCCTAATATATTAAGCTAGCCAAATGTAAAAAAAAAGCACCCTTTTCATAAGGGTGCTTTTTTCTGTTTTTGATGAAGTGCACAAATGTAGGGATGAATAGCAGCCTAATTTGCGTAAATCAGCGTTTTTTGCTCAAAATTACATCAAACCGGGGATTTTCATGCCACCGGTGATGTCCGAAATGCTTGCCTGCTGGGCGTCGTCTTTCTTCTTGACGGCGGAGTTCACGGCTGCCATAATGAGGTCTTCGAGAGCTTCGACATCGTCCTTGTCGACGGCATCCGGATTGATCTTCACCATTGTGAGTACGCCCTTTCCGTTCATGGCGACCTTCACCATTCCGCCACCGGCTTCGGCGTCAAAGCTCTGTGCCTTGAGGTCGTTTTGTGCCTTAAGCATCTTGCTCTGCATTTTCTGAAGGTCCTTAAGCATCTTGCTCATGTCCATGAATATATCCTCGCTTTTTGAGTGTATTAAAGGTTATTGGATCCTTCCACTTGCGTGTCAGGATGACTGTTTTCCATTCGTAATTATAGAATTTTTATTTGGTTGGATCCTATCACTACACTACGTTTCGTTCCAGGATGACGTTTTAATTGTCACCCTGGAGGGAGCTTGCGACCGATAGGGGCCATGATAATCTATGCGTCGCAATCTTCTTCATCGCATTGTGAAACGATGGCCGCTTTCTTGAGTTTCTTGGTGAAGACGAGTTCTGTTGCAAACATCTGCTGGAGTTTCGCAAGCCCCGGTTCCTTTTCCAAATCGAGTTCGTACGGGCTCATCTTGGCGGCGCGCTGTTCGGCAAGTTCGCTCTCGGTGAAGGCGCGCGTGCGGATGGAAAGCGCAATTTTTGTCTGCAGACGGTCTTCCAAAATGCGTGTCACGCGTTCGACGTATTCGGGATGCTCCGTCATCTGGCGGTAGCCCCAGTTTTCGGCATTCTCGGTTGTGCCTGCGTAGGTGAGCGCAATCGGGAACGGATTCTGCTCGGGGTCGCCGGTTTCAAGCGTCGTGCCTGCGATAGCGGCGGAGAACACGTAGTCGCCGTCGTTAGCGATGTTGGAGAGTATGGAAGGCCATGCGGCCGCAATTTCGTAACGTGAAAATGCTTGCACACCACCTTGATCGTAGCCTGCAAACGGGTCGTCATAAGACGCCTGGACTTCTTCCTGGGCGTCTATCATGGCGCTGACTTCAGTTACTTTTTTTTTTACCGCGTCGTTTTCGGCGCTTTTAGGATCGTTAATCGCTGCAAGAGCTTTTCGCAAATCGACCAGTCGGTCGAGCCAAGCCATTCGGGCAAAAGTCGTCTCGACGAGGAGGCGCGGGTTCGTGCTGTAGCGGAGCGTACCCTGCAAGTCGATAAGCATCTTGCTTATGCGGAGGATGTCTCCGTTCGTAAGACTTTGTGCGCAGCTCTTGTACTTGGTGTAGAGCTCTTCGGTGATGTTGAGCGCATCTGGTGTGAAGGCGTCGAGGCGGGCGTAAAGCAAATTGCGGAGGAACTTGCCAAAGCCGTCGAGCAGCGGGATGAACTCGATACCGATTTTTACAGCATCATCCACCATGCGGAAGCAGCCCTTGATGTCGTGGTTTTCGATGGACTGGATGAGCGAGAAGAAAAGTTCTACAGGCGGGATGCCGAGGACGGAGCGGACTGATTCCGCGGTCATCTCGTTCCCGGTAAAGGCGTATGCCTGGTCAAAGTAGGTGAGACCGTCACGCATGGAACCGTCGGCCTTTTCGGCAAAGATGTCGAGGGCTTCGTCGGTAGCCTTGATGCCTTCCTGTTCGCAAATGTAGCGGAGACGGCTGCGGATCTGGTCTACGGTCAGGCGCTTGAAGTCAAAACGCTGCACACGGCTCAAAATCGTCTGCGGAACCTTGTTGACTTCGGTCGTTGCAAAAATGAAAATCACGTGGGACGGCGGTTCTTCGAGCGTCTTGAGAAGAGCGTTGAAGGCGCCTGTCGAGAGCATGTGGACTTCGTCGATGATGAAGATCTTGTACTTGCCGATGACGGGCGGGTACTGCACACGTTCAATCACATCGCGGATGTTGTCGACGCTGGTGTTGGAGGCCGCATCTATTTCATAGACGTCCATCGGGTTTCCACCGGCGATATCCTTGCAGCTGTCGCACTCGCCACACGGGTGCAGCGGGTCAGAGCCCTTGCAGTTGAGCGTGCGGGCGAGGATGCGGGCGCTAGTAGTCTTGCCCACACCACGGGTGCCGGTAAAAAGGAATGCATGATGGAGACGACCGCCCTGAATGGCGTTCTCGAGAGTCTTTGCGATATGTTCCTGACCGACCATATCGCTGAATGATTGCGGGCGCCACTTACGCGCCATTGCGATGTATGCCATGCTGTTTAATATAGTAAAGTAATCAGGATTTTTTAGTTAAGAGTTTCTAGTAACTAATAGCTATTGACTAAAGACTACGCCATCGGCGCTTAATTTTCGTATCTTTATAAATGTAAATAGTCAAACAGAGGTACTTATGAATTTTGATATGGCGCTTTTGATTTTGTGCTGGCAGACGGCCTGCCTTTCGCATAACCACGAGAATGAACAGCTTTTGCCGGGGGCGACTTCGGCAACGGAAGCGGAAAGTGCCGAACTCGACAAGATTCATGACGAAGTGACTCCGAACGCCAGTTGGGATGAATTTAACGACCTTTATGCAAGCTACAAGTCGGCAAGCGACCGTACTAAGGCTTGCGTCAAGGCTCTTCAGTCGCAGTCCCGTGATTCAAAGGTTCTCGTGATAAACTGCATGGTCCGTATTGCGAATGCTTCGCACGAAGACTACAACAGGACTAATATATCGCCCGAAGAATATGAATTTATCAAGAATGTACGCGAACAGCTTGGCTTGAATTAGGCTCGCGCTTGAGGGGAGTGTTTATGGTTCAATTAAAGTCTATTGCTATTGCTGTGCTTGCTGGTAGCGTACTTTGCGCAGCGCAACTTGCATTAAAACCTGCAGTTGAAACGGATAATGTCCCTACAATTGAAGATCAGTACTTGATTTTTAAACCTGCTGAAAATGAATTTCGCGATGAAACTCCAGAGCTACCGAAAACAATTCCGGCAGGCTTCCATAATCCAACGTTAGTCGTTAGCCCAGAAAGCCGGAAGAACATTGATGACAAAATGGAAAAAGTCGGGAAGGGCCTTTGCTATGCCTCGATTGCCACTTTTATCTTGAGTGGGAGCGGTGATACTCGGCTTTGCGGGAATTAATTTTATTTATATGTAACAAAAAGACCCGCGCTTAAACGCGGGCCTTTTACTTTTCTAGTAGCGAATAACTAGTTACTGCGGCTATGCCGCATTAGCGAAGCACGATGTCGCCGTTTTGAACGAGCTTGTCGCGAAGCTTGTTGTGAGCCTTGTTGACTTCGTCGTCCGTGAGCGTGCGGTCCATAGCCTGGTAGGTGAGGCTGTAAACCATGTTCTTCTTGCCGGCTTCAATCTTTTCGCCTTCGTAGATGCTCTTGAGAGTAATCTTCGCGAGGTTCTTCGGGTTGAGAGCCTTGATGCGGGCGAGCACGTCTTCGTGAGTCATCGTCTTTGCAACTTCGATAGAGATGTCGCGGGTCGAAGGCACCTGGCGGCTGAACGGCTGGAACACAATCTTCTTGTGGCTTTCGTGTTCCATCTTGTCCATATCGGCTTCCATCACGTAAGTCTCGTAGCTGATTTCGTTAGCCTTGAGGCAGTTCGGGTGGAGTTCGCCCATCGTTCCAAGAACCGTGCCGTTGCAGACGATTTCAGCCTGCTTGCCCGGGTGGAGGAAGAGTTCCGGCTTTGCGGCGGCGCGGAATTCCACGACGAGGCCGAGACGCTTGAAGAAACTCTGGACAAAGCCCTTGAAGGCGGCAAAATCAATCTGCTTCGGCTTGTCGTTGAGCGGATCCACGTCAAAGTTACCGGCGATGGTAAGGGCGACGAGGTTGGATTCGTCAAAGCCCGGATCGCGTTCGTCCTTGCGAGCGCGCTTGAACTGGCCCTTGGCAACTTCGAACAGACGAACAGAACCCGGACGGTTCTTTTCGTTTTCGGCAACGGCCTTGAGCAAGTTCGGGAGGAGGCTCGTCGGCACAGCACCGAGTTCTTCGGAAAGCGGGTTCAAGAGGAGAGCCGGCTTGCTGCGACGGTCATCGCTTTCGGGGCCAAAGAGGGCTTCGGTGCGGGCCTTGCTCGTGAAGCGGAGGCTCAAGCATTCGTGGAGGCCCATGGCAGAAAGCGTCTTGCGGATCTTGCGGTTCAAAACTTCGATAGCCGGGAGTTCGTTCGGCTGCATCGTGAACTTCGGCAAGCTGTACGGAATGTTGTCAAAGCCGATGAGGCGAGCGATTTCTTCGATGAGGTCAACTTCGCGTTCGAGGTCCGGGCGGAAACTCGGAATCTTGAACGTGAGAGATTCGGCGTCCTTCTTCACGACTTCGAGAGCGATACCCGTGAGGAACTTTTCAATCTGTTCGGTGGAAACTTCCATGCCGATGACCTTGGCGGCGCGAGCGACGCGGAGCGTGACCTGGTTGTTTTCCTTCTTGTGGTCTTCGCCGGTGTATTCGACGGAACCCTTGAGAATGCGGCCGCCAGCAACTTCCTGGATCATGGCGCAAGCGTACTTGCTGTATTCGTCCTGCGTAGCAAAGTCAATTTCGCGTTCGAAGCGGTAGCTGGAGTCCGTAGAGATGCAGAGGCGTTTGGCCTGCTTGCGGATAACGGTCGGG
Source organism: Fibrobacter sp. UWB2 (assembly GCF_002210425.1). Classification (NCBI taxonomy): domain Bacteria; kingdom Pseudomonadati; phylum Fibrobacterota; class Fibrobacteria; order Fibrobacterales; family Fibrobacteraceae; genus Fibrobacter; species Fibrobacter sp. UWB2. The sequence continues at coordinate 350,385 of NZ_MWQK01000002.1, forward strand.
TTGAACCAGGCGCTTTCGAGGAACACGTTCTTCGTAGCGTCGACGATTTCGGATTCGACTCCGCCCATCACGCCAGCGACGCAAGCCGGACGGTCACCATCGCAAATCACGAGGTCGTTTTCGATGAGTTCGTGTGCGGTGTGGTCGATCGTTTCAATATGCTCGCCCTTCACGGCGCGGCGGACCTTGATCTTGTTGCCGTGGAGCTGGTCCATGTCAAAGCTGTGGAGCGGCTGACCGACGTCCATCAAGATGAAGTTCGTGATATCGACGACGTTGTTGATGCTGTTCATGCCGACAGCGTGCAAAAGCTTTGCAAGCCATGCCGGAGACTTTTCAACCTTCACGTCCTTGATGACGCGACCCACGTAGCGGGAGCAGCCGCAGCCCGGAACGACTTCGAGGCTGATGGCGGCGCTTGCATCTTCGGAATCTTCCTTGAAGTTGTAAGCGAGCGGCTTGAGCGGACGGTTAAACTTGGCGGCGAGTTCGCGTGCGACACCGCGGTGGCTAAGAGCGTCCGGGCGGTTCGGCGTGACGTTCAGTTCGAAGCAGACGTCGTACATGCCGAGGCTTACGAACGGCGTACCTGCCGGGATGGAATCGTCGAGAACCATGATTCCACCGTGGTCGTCAGAAAGACCGATTTCGTCTTCGGCGCAAATCATGCCGAAGCTTTCGACACCGCGAATCTTGGATTTCTTCATCTTGAGCTTGGTGCCATCAGGGAGCGGGAGTTCTGCGCCAATCGGGGCGAGCACAACCGTCTGGCCTGCAGCGACGTTCGGGGCTCCGCAAACAACCTGGATGGTGTTCGTGCCGTCGTTCACGGTAGTGATGTGCAAGTGATCGCTATCCGGGTGCGGATCGCAAGTGAGAACCTTTGCAACGAGCAACTTGTCATAGACCTTGCCCGGTTCTTCCATGCCTTCAACTTCGAGACCGATGGAGGTGAGCGCCTTTGCGACATCTTCCGCAGATTCCGGAAGGTCAACGTGACGTCTAAGCCAATTCAAAGAAACTTTCATTTTATTACCCTTTGTGGCACGAAACTTGCGTAAGTCTCGGCGTTTTGCCTAGATGGTCCGCAAAATCCATGCCTGCTTAATTTTTCGGCGTAAATGTAGAAAATATTAGCTTGATAAATTGCTTAATATGTTTCGCAATAAGGAATATCGTCGAACTCAGCCGCTACTTCTTCTTTTTTGAATTGGTTGAATAGCAGGACTTCGTTTTTCGAGAACAATTCATCGTTATTGAGGAATGAAATGACGATTTTGCAGAAACCGTTTTGCGGAACGACGACGCCGTGTTTTTCAGCAAGGGTAAGTGTTGTTTCCGTAAAGCCACAAGAGTATCTATAAGACTCTAAATCTGCTTTTCCCGGTTGGATATATGCCGAAAAGAGATTGTCCTGTTCGCTAGTCCAAGTGGGCTTGACGATGATTTTTTCACCGCCGAGTTTGATTTGCTGCTGGTATCCGCCGCTACAGAAACCAACAGGCTGGCGGAACACGCCGATGACGCCTGATTTTTGCTCGAAAGTCTCTTTCTTGGATACAGAAAGGGATTGTGCGCATGAAGTCATAAGAACGCAGGCGCTTAGAATGCCAAGGAGTCTGAAATATTTCATTTTACCTCGTAAAAATTAAATGTATTTTGCCCTGTTCGTGAAGATCTCGAAATCTTCGGGCGTGGTAAGTTTGTCGTTTGCCGCTTCGCCTTTGACGATATAGACGGGCTCGCCAAAGAATTCGAGGATGCTTGCTTCGTCGGTCGGCGTGAAGTTCAGCGGTTCCTTTTCGATGCGGGCGTAGAGGCTCTTGAGCAAATCGATGCGGGCCGCTTGTGGAGTCTGTGCGAGCCAGACCTTATTGCGGTCAATTGTACTTTCGACGCGGCCATCGCTTGCAATCTTGATGGTGTCGATGGCTGGCTTTGCGACGAGGCAACTCCCTTTGTTGACGAGCGTTTCGCAAATGTCGCGGATAATCTTTTCGCTGATGAACGGGCGTGCTACATCGTGGACGAGCACGTATTCAGCGCCGCTAGTGAGCGAGTTCACTCCGTTTTGCACGGACTGCCAGCGTTCTTTCCCGCCAACGACAATTCTTAGTTTGTTTAAAGTATTCCCGTATCCGGTTCCAAATGCGGGACTCAAACGGCTAAAAATATCTTTTTCAAAGTAGTCTTTCCAATCGGCTGGGACGGCAATAACGACTTCTGCGATTTCATCCATGTTGAGGAATGTTTCAAGGCTATATTGGTAAACAGGCTTGTTGCCAAGATTCATCAATTGCTTGGGAATTGTCCCGCCCATGCGCTTGCCGAGGCCGCCCGCGGGGAGGACTGCAGCGAATTTTCCAAAAAGTAATGAATTAGACATAATTAAAAAATAGAAAGTTTTGTGATTTAAATCACCGTGTTTAAAATGTAAGAACTATAAAATTTTTTGAATGTAGAGAAAGTTTTTACCTTTGGCATCGAGTGTGTATATGGGAGATCGAATGGACTTTAGTGAATTGAAACCTCGCAACCGGACTCAAATGGCAGTCGTTGCTTGCTTGGGCGGATTTGTCGGGGCGCATAACTTCTTGCTTGCGAATAGTGTTTCGGGAAGCATTAAAATTTATTTGACCCTTGTTGCGATTATTGCTCCGCATCATGTCGGTTTGAGTCTTGCCGCGGTGAATATTGCTTGGATCCTTTTTGATTTGTGGCAGATATGCTTTATGAGCACACTGCCTGAGATTCGTTTGGAAGGCAGTCGTAAAAAGGCGGTGGTTTTTGTGTTTACCTATATGGCTTTTGCGACTGCGCTTGCAATCCTTTTATGCCAGCGCTATTTGTAGTGGCTATTTCTTGAAGCGGACTGCCGTTCCGTAGGCAATAATTTCGGCTGCGCCTGCCATAAGGCAGCTTGTGGCGTAGCGGACATTCACGATGGCGTCTGCGCCAATCATGGTGGCTTCGCGAATCATGCGGTCCGTCGCTTCTTGGCGAGCTTCGCTCATCATCTCGGAATATCCTTTGATTTCCCCGCCGATAATAGTCTTGAGCCCGGCGAAAACGTCTCGGACAACGTTCTTTGAAAATACGATGCTCCCCTTGACGAGCTGGATGGTTTCAATTTCCTTGCCGCTGATAAAGTCTGTGTTGACGATAATCATTGATTCCCTCTTCAAAAAATTTGTCTGATTTTTAATATATACAAAAAAAGGAAGAAAAAGAACCTTTTAAAAACGAAAACCCCTGCACTTTTACGTGCAGGGGAGGGAGTGTTTTTTGGAGGAGAGAATAGATATGAATTAAAAGACGAAGAACAATCCTATATGCGGTGTGATGTTGACTCCTGAGAACAGGTAGTTCATTTTATGGGCATTGGAGTCATTTTCGGTTTCCGTGTAATAAACTCCTATGCCAAATGCGTTTGTCGTTATGTCTACACCGGCAATTACACCCAACGAGTCGAAAATGTGATAACCGAGAATCAGGTCACCGCCGATGAATGTGTCAGCGTATGCGGCTCCGTGAGTGTACTTCTTTGAAAATGAGTTGTTCATTTGTACGGCGATGTCTCCTTCGACAACTTTCAGGTCGAGTCCGCAGATGAAGTGGAAGGCAACGATGAAGTCGTTCGATATTGGAGCCATGCCGAGGCCTACCTTGACATTGAAATCAAGGCCCTTCAAGTCGATTTTTTCCCTAAAATATTCATTGTTGAGGTCTCCAACTAAGAAGCCTATGCCGAGTCCGAATACAGAAGAATAGCTGTTTTCTTCTGTTTTGTAGCGGGTCCAGCTGAACTGGTAGCCTATAGAACTCCAGTCGTAGCGCTGGGGCTTTATTTTCCAGGTTTCCGATTCGATGGGCAAATAGAAGTTCATACTCTGTATGGTCTTATTTGTCCGTAAGCGGTTCTTTTTGGACGGTTCGCCGGCTTGTGGCTCGACGATATTTTCTTTCTTCTCAACAGGTGGTTCAACAGCAGGCCTTTCGCTCACTTGAACTTGCTGGTTCATGTCCTGATAGAATTTCTGGTTGTCGGTATTTGGGATGACTTGGACCTGAGCTGGTGCAACCTGTGGCGCTGCCGGGACAAGCATATACCCACTCGGGACTTGAGTCACGGGTGTTTCATAGTCATCAAAAGAGGGGATCACTGCAATTGGATCCTCTTGCGCAAACAAAGACACCGTACTACACATAATAACGATACCCACAGTTTTGGAAAGTGTCGTAAACATATTTTCCTCTTTGCTTAAAAACGTGGTTTTATCATTGCTCCGCTTCTAAATATACCTTGAATCTTACAAAAAGCTTAGGAAAAGTTTATGGTGGTACTCCAAGATAGAACGGTGGGGTTAAAATGGCGTAAAACTTGACGGATTTCTATAAATAGATTACTTTTTGTGCAGTAAAACAGATGTTCACTACAAGGCGGCTCGCGTATGGAAAAAAGCCCGAAAAAAAGCGAAAATGTTGAAAACTCCCTCGAATGGGAGCGTTCCCGCTTGGATAAGGAGCAACTTGAGGCAGTCGAGACGACCGAAGGCTATGTACGTGTGGTAGCTGGGGCGGGGTCAGGCAAGACCCGGACGCTCACGCACCGCTATCTGTATCTCGTGAAGGAAATGGGCATTTCGCCTGCGAACATTCTCTGCGTGACGTTCACGAATAAGGCTGCTGCTGAAATGAAAAAGCGCATCCGCTCAATTCTGGGTGGCGACGATAGCGGCTACATTTCGACGTTCCACGGCTTTTGCGTGCAGTTCTTGCGCGAAGAAATCCACGTGCTGAATTACCCGAAGGAATTTATGATTCTGGACGAGGACGACCAAAAGTCGCTTTTGCGTAAGGCGTATGCGGATTTGGGATTCTCGCTCAAGGATTTGAAAATTAGCAGTGTCCTTGATTTTGTGGGTGGCCGCAAGGCGAATGATATTGGGTATGTGTCGCTGTTTGCGGAACACTTGGCGGATGAGGAGAATGTATCGGCTGCCGGGAATGCGCCGGCGGTTGAAAACGAGAAACGCGAGCATCTGGTGGAGCTTGCGGACGAGGCTCCGGACAAGTGGATGGCGGTTTATTACCGCTATCTGTACGAGCAAAAGAAAAATTACGCGCTCGATTTTGACGATTTGATTCTGGTGACGCTATATATTTTGGAGAATTTTCCGGAAAAGCTCGACAAGTGGCGCAAGCGCATGATGTACGTGATGGTCGATGAATACCAGGATATTGACGGGCAACAGTACCGCTTGGCGGATTTGCTTTCGAGCTACCACAAGAACCTGTTTGTGGTGGGCGATCCGGACCAGACGATTTATGGCTGGCGCGGTGCCGATATCAATCGCATTTTGGAATTTGACCAATTCCATAAAGGCACGAAGACAATCCTGTTGCAGAACAATTACCGCTCGACGCCGAGCATTTTGAAGGTGCCGGACGCGGTTATCAAGAATAACAAGTATAGAATCGAAAAGGTCTTGAAACCGGTTCGTGCAGGTGGCAAGACGCCTGTGTTTTACCATGCGAAGAACACTCGCGAAGAAGCGAAATGGATTGTAGAGCGCATCCAGAATGCGGTGCAAAACTCCGTGAAAAATGGCGCGGGCGGCGTGCATTACAAGGATATTGCGGTCTTGTACCGTATGCATTCGCAGTCGCGTTCTGTCGAAGAGGCTCTGATGTCGGAGTCTATCCCTTACAAGGTCTATAGCGGGGTTGGCTTTTACCAGCGCAAGGAAATCAAGGATATCATTTGCTATTTGCGAATGCTCGTGTATGCCGATGATTTGTCGTTTATCCGGACGGTGAATACGCCCAAGCGCCAGTTCGGGCCGAAGAAAATGGCGATTTTGCAGGCGTTTGCGGATACGCGCAAGGTCGGACTTTACGAGGCTCTGCTTGAAATTGTGTATGAGGCGGGGCGCTTGAACGATGTGGCGCCTGATGTCACGACGCAGGCGGAACTTTCGTCGGTCGGTAATGACCATCGGAAAATCGATTTTGACTGCAAGGAATTCTTGTCGAGAAGCAATGTCGTTGAATACGTGAAGCTGATTGAAAAGTACCGCTCGCGTTATAAGGATATGCGCGTTTCGGAATTGCTTTCGAAGATGCTTCGCGAGACGAAGTACGAGGAAATGCTTCGCCTGGATGGCGATGAAGACCGCTTGGACAATCTCGCGGAACTCAAGCAGGGGATTCTCGAATTTGAGAATTACTACGAAGAAGATGCATCGCTGGATGAGTATTTGCAGAACATCGTGCTGTTCACGAATGCCGATGAAGATTCGCAGGAAAAGGATCGCGTACAGCTCATGACAATCCACAATGCGAAGGGCCTAGAATTCCCGTATGTTTTTGTGTGCGGCTTGAACGAGGGCTTTTTCCCGGTGAAGCGCGTGCAGAACAAGATTCAGCTCGAAGAAGAGCGCAGGCTTGCGTATGTGGCTTTCACGCGTGCCGAAAATGTGCTATGTCTGAGCGATGCCGAAGATGGCGTGGCAGGCGAGAGCGGGTCGCGTTATCCGTCGAGATTCTTGCTCGAAATGGACATGGGCGAGCTCGATGTGGCGCGTGGATTCTCGGATGATTTGCTTTTGGCGGCACGGGCTTTTATTGCGGAAGCGGACCGCAATCGCGACTTGATGGGCGATTTTGATGAAGACGAGAGTCTTGGCGCGGTAAAGAAAGCGCCTACGGCAGAATTTGCGGTAGGCGATCGTGTGGTTCACAAGATTTTTGGAATCGGGACCGTTAGCGGTGTCGATAAAAAGAACTTCTGTTACGAAATTACTTTTGACAAGTTTGCGACCCCGCGCTCGATTCAGTTCGATTTCCCGCTAGTGCGTGCTTAGCTCTTTTATCGTCTGCTTCTTTGGAAGTTGTTTTCAGGACGCTCGTAACGCATCGGCTTGAGCTGCTTGATGACGTCACGGAGTTCCTTGGGGAGCGGGCAATCAAAAACTTTATGTTCGCCTTGCCAATCGAATTCCAAGCGGCAGCTGTGCAAGAATAAGCGGTTCAGTCCGAACAGCTTTTTGACTTCGCGGTTGAGCGCGAAGTCGCCGTAACGCGTATCGCCGAGAAGCGGATGCCCGATGCTTGCGAAGTGGGCGCGAATCTGGTGCATGCGACCGGTTTCGAGCTTGATTTTCACGAGATCGTAGCCTTCGTAATGCTGCTTGACGCGGTAATGCGTGATAGCCTTCTGTGCATTTTCGTCATCTTGGCTGACGAGCATCTTGCTGCCCTTGGCGCTGTCTGTGCGCAAAAGCGATTCGCTGATGGTGCCGCGGTCTTTCTTGAGGTTGCCTTTGACGAGTGCAAAGTAGAATTTATCTACGACATGTTCGCGAATCATGCGGGTGAAGTCACGGAGCGTGTCGCCGTGGAGTGCGGCGATGATGAGGCCGGAAGTTTCTTGATCGAGGCGGTGGGCGATGGTCGGCTTGAAATCGAGACCTTCGTTACGTCCCCATTCCCAGAGGTATTCTACGAGGCTTTCGCCTGGGCGCGTGCCGCTGCCCGGCTGGCTTGCGAGTCCCGAGGGCTTGTTCACAATCACGTAATCTTCGGTTTGCACGACGAGGTCGAGCTCGTGAGCGCCCCAGTGTGCTTGCTTTTCGGCGCCTGTGAGGTGGCGGCCCCAGGTGGACTTGTTCTTGGCAAATCCTGTTGCGCTTTTTGCATCGGGGCGTTGCGGGGTGTCCCCGCTCGAAGGGGTAGCGGGAGCCGCTTCGGCGGCGGAAGCGAGGGGAAGGCTTTCCCCTTTTTGGTCGTCGTCACTTACCGACTTGAAGTTCTCGTAAATGTTGACCACGTCGCCTTCGACGAGCATCTGGTTTGCCTTGCCGACAACGCCGTTTACACGGACTTTCTTTTTGCGGATGACAGCGAAGAACACCGAGAGCGATTCTTCGGGGAATGCCTTGCGGAGGAAACGGTCAAGGCGCATGTTTGCAAAATTGCGATCGATAGTACGTGTAATCATTTTTAGTTACTAGTTAATGGTTTACTTGCATTTTTTGGCGTAGTGTGCAAGTCGTACGCCGTCTGCGGCACTGGTGACGATTCCGCCTGCGTAGCCAGCTCCTTCGCCGAGGACGAAGAGCCCTTGGGTGTTTACGCTTTCGAGTGTTTCGTTGTTGCGCGTGATGCGGAGCGGCGAGCTAGTGCGCGTTTCGGGGGCGACAATCAGGCCTTCGTTGATGAATCCCGGAATTTTGCGGTCAAAATTTTGGAAGCCTTCGGCGAGACTTTGGCATATCGTCTTGTCCATCCAATCCCACAGATTGCTTGGCACGAGTCCGCAAGGGTAGGTGGTTTTGGGGAGCGTTTTGTCTTCGCGGTGGGCGAGGAAGTTCTTGATCGTTTGCGCGGGAGCGGCGTAAACTTTTCCGCCGACGTTGTAGGCGTCTGTTTCGATTTTTCGTTGCAAGTCGAGACCGCCAAAAAGCGAACCGCTTGAAGGAATGTCAAAGCCTTCGGCGCCTGCTGTAATCGGGACGGCGATGGCTCCGTTCGCGAATGCACCATTGCGGCGGCTGTAGCTCATGCCGTTTGTTGCAAGCGTTCCCGGTTCCGAGGCACATGGCACAAGGACTCCGCCGGGGCACATGCAAAAGCTGTAGGCGCTCGAAGTCTTGTTGATTGTCGGCGTGGCGAGGAAATATTCGGCGGCTCCAGTGAGTCTTGTATCTACGTTCAGTCCGAGCTGTCGCATGTTGATGAGCGATTGTGGGTGTTCGACGCGGACGCCCATGGCGAACGCCTTGCTTTCGAGAGTCACGCCGCGAGCGTGGAGCATCTCGTAAACGCTACGAGCGGAATGCCCGACTGCAAGGACCAGCGCTTCGCACGGTTGCCAATGCGATTCCGCGATCCCTGCGCCCGCACTTGTCATTCCCGCGCATGCGGGAATCTCCCTTAGCTTGATCGCGCAAATGCGACCATCTTTGATTTCAATATCTTCAAGGCTCGTGTTGAAATGAATATGCCCGCCGAGGCGGACAATCTCGGCGCGGACTTGACGCAACATGAGTACGAGTTTGTCTGTGCCGATGTGCGGCTTTGCAAACGTGACAACGCTTTCGTCAACGCCAAAGTCTACCATGTCCTTGAGTACGGTTTCGCTGAACAGGTTGCGGCTACGGGTGTTGAGCTTGCCATCGCTGAATGCGCCTGCTCCACCTTCACCAAATAACACGTTGCTGTAGGCGTTGAACTTGCGGTCTACAAAGAATTTGCGGATGTCGCGAAAACGTTCTTCAACTTGCTTACCTTGTTCGTAAATGTCGACAGAGAACCCTTTGCGCAAAAGATGTAGCGCAGCCCAAAGACCGCTAGGCCCTGCTCCAATGACATCCACGTGGCTAGCCATCGCTACAGTGTCTTTTAACGGTTCTGCATCGAGGCTGCGAATCTCGCGTTTGGATTCGATGAGCCCGCGGGCGTTGTTCCCCGTAGCACGGACTTTGCGCTTCAGGTCGAAAACGACATTGTAAGACCAGTGCAAGTCGCCTTTGCGTCTGGAGTCTAGCGAAAAGCGTTCGACTTCGAGATTGAAGATTTCTTCGGGGTTCACTCGGAGCGTCTTGGCGAGCGCAAGACGGACTTCGCCTTTTTTTTCAAGGGCGACAGCGAGTTCTCTGTAGCGATATGTAAACATGTATGCCACAAATTTAGAAATATGGCAAAAAAATAGTTTTTTGGACTTGAGATAGTGGTTTACATTTTTTTATAATTGTGAAAACCCTAAAAATGGTAGTGATATATGTTTAAAGTTGGTTTTGATAACGATGCTTATCTAAAAACTCAATCTGAAAAAATTCAAGAACGTATCTCTAAATTTGGTGGAAAACTTTATCTTGAATTTGGTGGTAAACTTTTTGATGACCATCACGCAAGCCGCGTTTTGCCGGGCTTTGCTCCTGACTCCAAAATTCGCATGCTCGAAAAGCTCAAGGATAAGGCCGAAGTCATCATCGCCATCAATGCTGGCGACATCGAAAAGAACAAGGTTCGTGGCGACCTCGGCATTACCTACGATCAGGACGTTCTTCGCCTGATTGACGCTTTCCGCGGTTATGGTCTTTATGTGAGCAGTGTGGTGCTGACCCGCTGGCAAGAACAGCCGAGCGCAGTTGCTTACCAGAAAAAGCTCGAAGGCCTCGGACTCAAGGTCTATCGCCATTATCCGATTGCCGGTTATCCGAGCAACATCCCGCTCGTGGTGAGCGATGATGGTTATGGCAAGAATGAATTTGTTGAAACTTCTCGCGAACTCGTGGTGGTGACCGCTCCGGGTCCGGGTAGTGGAAAGATGGCTGTCTGCCTCTCGCAAATTTATCATGAAAACAAGCGCGGTGTCAAGGCTGGCTATGCCAAGTTTGAAACGTTCCCGATTTGGAACATCCCGCTCAAGCACCCGGTCAACCTCGCTTACGAAGCTGCAACGGCTGACTTGAACGACGTGAACATGATTGACCCGTTCCACTTGGAAGCTTACGGCAAAACGACGATTAACTACAATCGCGATGTCGAAATCTTCCCGGTGCTGAACGCTCTCTTCACCCGCATTTTGGGACAGTCTCCGTATAAGTCTCCGACGGACATGGGCGTGAACATGGCTGGCAACTGCATTGTTGACGATGCCGCTGTTTGCGAAGCCGCCAATGCTGAAATCATTCGCCGTTACTACAATACTTTGTGCCAAGTCCGCAAGGGCAATGCCGAAAAGGATCAAGTCTACAAGCTTGAACTTGTGATGGAACAGGCTCACATCAGCGCTAAGGACCGCAAGGTTGCTGTCGCCGCTGTGGCAAAGGCTGAAGAAACGAACGGTCCGGCAGTCGCTATTGAATTGAACGATGGCACGATCATTACGGGTAAGACTTCTTCGCTTCTTGGTGCTTCTTCTGCTATGTTGCTCGATTCTCTCAAGCACTTGGCTGGCATTCCGGACGAAGTCCGCTTGCTCTCTCCGATGGTGATTGAACCGATTCAGAACCTCAAGACCAAGCAGCTCGGCCATAAGAACCCGCGCCTCCACATGGACGAAGTCCTCGTGGCTCTCTCCGTTTGCGCTCTGACGGATTACAATGCAAAGATTGCGCTCGAAAAACTCCCGGAACTCCGCCATTGCGAAGTCCACTCCAGCGTGATTCTTTCGCAGGTTGACGTTGGTGTGTTCCGCCGCCTCGGTGTGAACCTCACGTCTGAACCGAATTACCAGACAAGTAAATTATATCATGGCTAGGAACGTTCGCTAAACGGCGCAAATAGCAGATACTTTTAGAAAAAGATTATCGAGAAATCGGTAGTCTTTTTCTTTTTGTTTGTATATTTAAAAAGTAATTTGATTAGAAGGATTGGTTTGAATGGCTAATGGTAAAGTTTACGATGATGTTGAAGTTCACGATATGAACGATATGCATCGTGAAAGGAAAACTGTGAAAACGGGGGATGAACAGAATGGCGCTCCCGTTGTCTGGAAAGCGCTTTCTGTGATTATCGCTATGCTTGCGGTGGTTTACGATTTATCTCCGATTGATGCGGTCCCGGATACGATTCCGCTGTTTGGCTGGCTTGATGATGTGGGCTTTACGGTGATGGCTGCTCTCAACGCTTATCAGCAATTTGCCAAAGACCAAAATTCCATGGTTGTTCGCCTGGCGAAGTACGTCAAGTGGATGATGGTGGCTTTTATTGTGCTGGCGGGTGTTGCTGTTGGCGGTCTTATAACAGCTATTATCGCGCTCGTTACGCGCTAATTATTTAAGCAGCTTTCTTTGCCTGTATTTGATTCGCTTTCACTATTTCCTCCACGAAATATTGATGCACTCGTAAATCGCTATTGAGTTCTGGGTGGAACGAAATAGCGAGTTGATTCTTGTATCGCACAGCGACAATTTGATTTTGAACGGTCGCGAGAATTTGCACATCCTGGCTTGCGCGCTGTATGAGCGGGGCTCGGATGAATGTCATCGGGATTTTCCCGATTCCCTCAAAATTTTCTTCGGTGTAAAAACTCCCGAGCTGCCGACCGTAGGCATTGCGTTCTACAGTGACGGGCGTTGTCGCAAAATACGTGTGACCGTCATTGCTCAATTTCTCGGCAAGCAATATAAGACCTGCGCAAGTGCCAAAAGTGGGGAGTCCGCTTTCAATGCGTTCGCGTAAAGGCTCGAAAAGTCTGAGGTCGTGCAAAAGCTTTCCTTGTACGGTGCTTTCGCCGCCGGGTAAAATGAGCCCATCGAAATCTTGTTCGAGGTTTCGCAACTGGCGGATTTCAAACGTTTCAACGCCGAGCTTCTCAAGGATCTGGCGGTGCTCAGCAAATGCACCTTGTACGGCGAGTACGCCGATTTTGATGTGGATGTTTGTTTTGTTTTCGCTCATTTACTTTCCTCGTTCAGCCATTAAAAGTGCAATTTCGTTTTCGTTGATGCCGACCATCGCTTCGCCTAAATCTTCGGAGAGCTTGGCAATGAGTTTGGCGTCCTTGTAGTTTGTGACAGCTTGCACGATCGCGGCGGCACGCTTGGCCGGATTGCCGGACTTGAAAATACCTGATCCGACGAACACGCCTTCGGCGCCGAGCTGCATCATGAGGGCGGCGTCAGCAGGGGTGGCAACGCCACCTGCGGCAAAGTTCACGACGGGGAGTCGCTTGTGGTCATGAACGTACTTTACGAGTTCGTACGAAACTTGCAATTCCTTGGCGCGGTTGAAGAGTTCGTCTTCACGCATAGAGGTGATGCGTGCGATTTCCTGATTCATGAGGCGGATGTGGCGGACGGCTTGCACGATGTCACCTGTTCCCGGTTCGCCTTTGGTGCGGATCATGGAAGCGCCTTCTTCAATGCGGCGGAGGGCTTCGCCGAGGTCACGGGCTCCGCAGACGAACGGCACTTTGAATTCGTGCTTGTTGATATGGAAGACGTCATCGGCGGGGGAGAGTACTTCACTTTCGTCAATGTAGTCAATTTCGATGGCTTCCAAAAGTTGTGCTTCGACAAAGTGACCGATGCGGCACTTGGCCATCACGGGGATGGAAACGGCGTCTTGGATGCCCTTGATCATCTTGGGGTCGCTCATGCGCGAGACTCCGCCTGCGGCGCGGATGTCGGCAGGGATGCGCTCGAGTGCCATGACGGCGGCAGCACCGGCTGCTTCTGCAATTTTTGCTTGTTCCGGGGTGGTCACATCCATAATGACTCCGCCTTTAAGCATTTGGGCGAGATTCTTGTTGAGTTCGTAGCGGTTTTCTGTAGGCATTGGGTTCTCCTTGTTGCGTTTGTTTCGTTTTGAGGCTTAAATTAGACTTTTTATTGACTTTATCAAATATTCAAATTTCTATTATTTTAATAGGTTCAGTTTAATGTCAGATTGTGGTCAGTTTATGAATTACTCTTTGTCGCTTTGTAAAAACACTCGAAACGGTCCTCGCTCGTTATAATAATGATGTCATGCCCGATTTATTCGGGCATCGCCTTCTTGGTTTACAGAAAAGGATTTCCTAAATGCTTTCATATGATATCTCAAAGGCGGGGGATGATACTCTTTATCATTTCTTGTATCGTTCTATCAAGGATGATATTCTGTCGGGGCGTCTGGAGGCGGATGCGAAGCTTCCGTCGAAGCGTCCGTTTGCAAATGCGTTGGGCGTGAGCGTCGTGACTGTTGAAAATGCATACGAGCAGCTTTTAGCCGAAGGCTTTATTTACTCGCTCCCGCGCAAGGGCTTTTTCGTTGCGGTGATTCAATCAAAAAATCCGCGAATTCTCCCAAAGCCTATTCCCGCCAAGCAATCCCGTGAATCGCAACGCATTGAACCGCCTAAGGCTCTACATTACATTGCCGATTTCGTCAATAATCAAGTAGATGCTTCGACGTTCCCGTTCTCGACGTGGGCGAAGATTACGCGAAAAGTTCTTTGCGAACAGCAAAATGAGCTGCTGACTCGTTCGCCGAATTCTGGCGTTATCGCGCTTCGAAAAGCGATCGCCAAGATGCTTCTAGAGTTTCGCGGGATGCGCGTGGATCCAGAACAGATTGTCGTCGGTGCTGGAACAGATTGCCTTTACACTTGGCTTGTGCAGCTTTTGGGCTTTGATAAAAAGTATGGCGTTGAAGATCCTGGTTATAGCAAAATTTCTAAAATCTACCAAAAGCTAAATGTCGTTTGCAATTTTATCCCGCTAGATGAACAGGGCGTTCGCATAGACCAGCTTGAAGAAACTTGCACAGATGTCGTTCATCTTTCGCCGTCGCACCATTTCCCGACTGGCAAGGTGATGCCTGTGAGCCGTCGCTATGAACTTTTAAGCTGGGCTGCAAAATCTAGCAACCGCTACATTGTTGAAGACGAATATGATAGCGAGTTCCGTATGGTGGGGCGCCCGATTCCGGCTCTCCAAAACATTGATGTGCAAGACAAAACGATTTATATAAATTCATTTTCTAAAACGCTTGCCTCGACAGTGCGCGTGGGCTATATGATTCTCCCGAAACCGCTTGCGAAAAAGTTTCGCGAAGAGTTTTCGTTTTACACTTGTACGATTTCGAATCTCGTGCAGTATGTGCTTGCAAAATTCATCAGCGGCGGACATTACGAAAAGCACATCAACCGCATGCGTAATTTCTACCGCCATCGTCGTGATGCTCTGCTTGAAACGATTCGTCGTAGCAAACTTCGTGATCGCGTTGAAATTGCCGAACAGGATGCCGGTCTGCATTTTATTCTAAAAATAAACACAGCACTTTCTGACGAAGAATTCTGCAAACAAGCGCTTGAAAAAGGCGTACGCATCGGAGCGCTTTCGGATTACTACACGATGGACGAACCTTCGCAACATGAATTTGTCATCAATTATTCATCTGTTCCCGAAAAACAGATGAAAAAGGCTATTTCGCTGCTTGAAAAAATTGTGGAATGAGATTTTCTTGCTTTGTCATCCCGGACTTGTACAAGTACAAAGCCCTTCGGCTCAGCTATGAAAATGCAAGCATTTTCGCAGCGTTCGCCTTGGTTGCTTTTGTTCCGGGATCGCCTTTTTAAATCCTCAAATTACTTATATTTACCTCAAATGTATGGGGAGGAGATGTTTATGAAAATGTTTGCTAGGTTTTTGCCGTTCTTGCTTGTGACGGCTATGTCTGTCTTTACCGCCTGCGGTGGTGATTCTGGCAGCAATGCTGATTCAGAAGAACCTGTGTCTAGCAGCGCTGTGAAAAAATCCAGCAGCAGCAACGCGAACTCCTCGTCAAGTAAAAAAGTTTCGTCTAGTTCTGCTAAGTCTTCTTCGTCTGCGAAAACATCCTCAAGTGCGAACAGCGCTAAGGCTATATATGACGAGAAAAACAACACCATGAAGGACCCTCGCGACAACAAAACCTACAAGACCGTGAAAATCGGCGACCAGGTCTGGATGGCGGAAAACTTGAATTATAATTCGGGCCTTAGCTACTGCTTTGGCGAAGAACCTTCATACATGCAAAATAGTCATCCGGGCTTGTGCGGTACATACGGTCGCCTTTACAAGTGGGATGCCGCGACGGAAGTTTGCCCTGGCGGCTGGCACTTGCCCTCTAAGGACGAATTTGAAACCTTGATCCAAACAGTTGGCGGTAGCGGTAATGCGGGAATAAAGCTCAAGTCTGTTGACGGCTGGAAATTTGAGAAAAAAGAAACTGTTGGAACGGATGAGTATGGTTTTACGGCCCTCCCTGGAGGCTTCAGAAAGGAAGACGATTTGAGTGATTATGTCACTGAGAATATTGAATCGTACGATTTTATTGGCGACAAGACAGAGGCGTATTTCTGGAGTTCTACGGAAGATGTTGAAACATCGACTAGGCTTGATGGCAATAGGATTCTAGTTGATCACGCGTTCTGCATGTCTTTGGAGAATCGTTACGCAAAGGCTGATATTTGGGGTGAGCCGATGATCAATGCAATGTCCGTCCGTTGCATTCTGGATTCCAAAACTTCGTCTAATGAAAAGTCTAGCAGTAGCAAGGCAAACTCTTCTTCTAGCGCAAAGTCTTCTTCATCTGCGAAATCGGGGAGCTCTGTAGCTGTGCCCAAAGGCTGCAAAACTTCAACTAAAGATAATTGCGAGTATGGCGAATTGGTGGATGACCGCGACGGACAAACTTACAAGACTGTGAAAATCGGTGACCAGTGGTGGATGGCCCAGAACCTGAATTACAGGAGAGAGGCTAAATACAAAAACGATTATTGCTATTGTTACAATAATTCAAAAGATAAATGCGATAAGTTTGGGCGCTTATATGTATGGACTGCAGCTGCGGACGCTTGTCCCGAGGGATGGCATCTACCATCCACAGCGGAATGGAAAACCTTGATTGACGCGGTGGGGGGCGAAGAAGTCGCTGGCATAACACTCAAGACGAGTGGATGGAATCGCGGTGGCGATGCGACTGATGCTTTCGGTTTTTCTGTGCTTCCTGCTGGTTACAGGGACTGGCTCTACCAAGACGATTATTACGAGGAGGGGTATCAAGCGCTCTTTTGGAGTTCTAATGAATATGAAAACAGTAGTGGATGCGTGTATTTTCAGAGTGTGTATGATGGTGCGGATATCCGCTCTGGAAACAAAGACGACGGCTATTCTGTTCGTTGCGTGATGGATGTCGAACCTAAAATTATAGAACCCCCGGTTATTATAGTGCCCGAGGCAAAAGCCTGCAAAACAAAAACTAAAGATGAATGCGAATATGGCACGCTAACGGACTCCCGTGATAAACAAACTTATAAAACCGTGAAGATAGGTTCGCAGATTTGGATGGCTGAGAATCTTAATTTTGAGACGGATAGTTCCTATTGCTTCAATGACTCCGCTAAGTACTGCTCCAAGTACGGTCGCCTTTACACTTGGGCCGCAGCAATGGACAGTGCTGGCGTATGGAGTGAAAACGGCAAAGGCTGCGGTTATCAAAAAACGTGTACACCCACCTATCCAGTGCAGGGGGCGTGTCCCAGTGGCTGGCATTTGCCTACGAAGGCTGAATATGATACTTTGTTTGCCGCAATTGGCGGCTCCGAGACTGCAGGTGAAAAACTCAAATCAACTTCTGGTTGGTCTGAAGGCGGTAACGGTACGGATGATTATTCCTTTTCGGCGTCGCCTGCTGGATACAGGTTTATCAATGGAATATATCCCATTTACAGCGAGATTGGCTATCTCGGGGTTTTGTGGACGTCTACAGAGGCCGAAAGCGATGAGTGGTGCGATGAGACTTGCAGAAGAGTCGTCGCGTGCAATGTGTCTTTGACAAGCTTAAACGATGATTCATTTGTGGGCAACACGGGTAAGGACAATGCATTTCCAGTCCGCTGCGTCAAAAATTAGCAAGCCGAGTGTCGCGGGAAAGCTTGCTTTCCCATGACCGAGGCGAAGCGATTTGCACTACGAAGTAGTGCAAAGACTAGCAAATCGAGTGTCGCAGAAAAGCAAAAAAGACCGCGAGTGAATCGCGGCCTTTTTGTATGAAATGTGTTACTGGATCCTTCGCGACCTGAGGTCGCTCAGGATGACGCCGAAGGCGTCACTTCACGCTTGCAGTCAGCAACTTGGTTGTGAGTTGCAAGCGCCCGGTATTAACCGGGCGTGGCAACGAGAGCGAGGCCCGGTAGGATTTACTTACCAGCAGCTTGGCCGAGCAGTCGTGTGACCGCAGCGACGTATTCAGCCGGGTTCGGGAGCGGAGAACCTTCGGCAAGCAAAGCCTGACCGTAGAGGGCCTTCGGCCAATCGCCAAGATCTTCGTTCGCTTCGGCCTTCTTTTTGAGCATTTCGCAAATCGGGTGCGTCGGGTTGATTTCCAGAATACGCTTGCTCTTCGGCAAGTTCTTCCGGCCCATAGCCTTCATCATGCGTTCCATCTGGGCGCTCATAGCATCTTCGCTCGTCACGAGGCAGCACGGGCTGTCCTTGAGGCGGCTAGACACGCGGACTTCCTTGATGTTTTCGTCCAAGACCTTCTGCAAGTTTTCGCAGAGGCCCTTGAAAATGCCCTTGTTTTCTTCTTCGGCCTTCTTTTCTTCTTCGGTCTTTTCGAAGTCTACATCGCCACGGGAAATGTCGTGGAACTTCTTGTCGCCGAATTCCGTGAGGCTAGACATCATGAATTCGTCGATGCCGTCGCTCATGAGCAATACTTCGTAGCCCTTGGCCTTGAAGGCTTCGAGCATCGGGTTCGACTTGATGGCGTTCTTGTCGCCCACGAGGTAGTAGATTTCCTTCTGACCTTCCGGCATGCGCTTTACGTATTCGTCGAGGCTAACGAGAGCGTCGCCTTCGGTCTTGGTGCTTTCGAAACGGAGCAACTTCTTGAGTTCGTCAAGATGTTCCCAGTTCATGTAGAAGCCTTCCTTCAAGACCATGCCGAGTTCACGCCACCAGGCGTTGTACTTAGCGACATCCTTGTCGGCCATGTTCTGCAAGGCGTCGAGCACCTTCTTAATCACATGCTTGCGGATGTTCGTGATAATCTTGTTGTTCTGCAAGATTTCACGGGACACGTTCAGCGGCAAGTCTTCGGAATCGACCACGCCGCGCACAAAGCGGAGCCAAGGCGGCAACAAGTCCTTGCAGTCGTCCATGATAAAGACTTTCTTCACATAGAGTTTGAGGCCGTGCAAAGCGTCGTTGTGCCAAATGTTGAACGGAGCCTTGGACGGAATGTAGACGAGGCTCCAGAATTCCTGGGAACCTTCGGCGTGGCTGTGGCTCCAGGCGGCCGGTTCGTCGGCTTCATGGCTGATGACGTTGTAGAAATCCTTGTACTGTTCTTCGGTGACGTCCTTTTCGCTCTGGCGCCACAAAGCGGTCTTGTCGTTCAAACGTTCTTCCGGCTTTTCTTCGATTTCGCCCTTGTCGTTCTTCGTTGCTTCCGGGTGGAAGTAAATGCCGTAGCTCACGAAACCGCTGTATTTCTGGACGATATCCTTGATCTTCCATTCAGAGGTCCAGTCTTCGTCTTCTTCGCCGTCCTTGAGGTAAAGCGTAATCTTGGTGCCCACGTCGGTACGCGGAGCTTCGCTGATTTCGAATTCGCCCGTGCCTTCGGAGCTCCACAGGTAACCCTGCGTTTCGCCAGCCTTGAGCGTCAAGACTTCGACCTTCTTTGCGACCATGAACACGGAGTAGAAACCCACACCGAACTGACCAATCAAATCAACGCTGCTCTTGTCGGCATCCTTCAAGTTCTTGATGAAGTTTTTGGTGCCGCTACGAGCGATCGTGCCCAAGCAGTTAATCAAGTCTTCCTTGTTCATGCCGATACCGTTGTCTTCGACAACGAGGCGCTTGCCTTCCTTGTTCACGGAAATGTCAATCTTGAGCTGAGTGCCTACCGGGAGGAGGCTTGCGTCGGAGAGCGAGAGGAAGCGACGCTTGTCGAGTGCGTCCGCTGCGTTCGAAACGAGTTCGCGGAGGAAAATTTCCTTGTTGCTGTAAAGCGAGTGAATCATCAAGTTCAGCATGTCGCGAACTTCAGTTTGGAATTCCATCTTCTCAGTTGCCATGTTTTCTTGTCCTTTGTTAAATTTTGAAGCAGGAAACTTTCGAAAGTTTCAAAATGAAACATTTTGCGTGTTTCCGCTCTGTTTTCGCGGGAATATATGCAATAACCGTGCCAACACAAGACTGCTCGCGCTAATGCAAAATAACAACACCTTCAGAGCGTTCGCTCTCGCAAAAGCGTGCAAAACGAGCGTCGCGAAATTAAGCTTGCATAATTTCATGACCGAGTAAAGCCGCGGACGCTGAAAGCGTCAATCACGCCTCGTTAATACGAGGCGCTTTTTGCTCACACAAGACCGCTCGCGCAATCTCGTTTGATAGTAATGATGTCTCGATTTTTAAGACGATATTCTATGAGAAATGTTTCTCCAGATGTCGAATAGTGCTCCTCGGCCGATTTTCAGGTATTGCGGCAGAGTTGAAATGCGGTCGTAAAGCATCTGGATGTATTCGTCCTTTTTGCCGTTAAAATCGAGAATTTCGACGGTATAGACGCTTGGAATGTGCGGATTATTAGAACGATGTTCTGCAACTACAGTTCCCTTGAGTTGCAGCGTGTAGCTCGTCGTTTGAATTTCAAAATTGATGGGTTCACCTAGGTACAAATCGTTCATGTTGTCTGTGTAAATGTCGACTCCGTGTTCAAGTAGTTTTGTGGTAATGCCACTTACGCGGCAGCCGTCTTCTTTAGTGACCTCAACCAATTCCGCGGCTCGAACTTTCACGTTTTCGCCATCTGCATCGCGTCCGAGAACAAGCATAATGCACATGATAAGGTAATACGAATTGATGAATAGCCAGAACAATATGGCGAGTACTCCGATGTATTCGTAAACAATGAACATGTAAGTCATTTGCGCAATTCCCAAAACGGTCAGTGTCAATAACACAATAAAGGGAATAAGGCTCTTTTTGTCGATAATTCTTTCGTTTGCTTTTTCTTTCTTGGTGACTTTGAATGTCGAAAGCGTGAGGCCAAGCGCTTCCTTAATGATGGGTATCAGCAAGAATGGCATGACGGATGTTTCGTAAATGCCGCTCCAACGAGTTGAAATCATGTTGCGGCTAAGAACGCGCAGCGAAATAATCTGCATAATATGCATCGGTAGCCAGAATAAAATCAAGTCTAGCAAGGTGCATTTGAAAATGGGAATGCAAAAAACGGCAAACATCAAGGGTGATAGCAAATAAACTAGATGCTTGATGGGGGAAAACCAATATAAAACGGAACTCAGGTAGCTTAATTTTTGCGCAAAGTTCAATTTGCGATTTCGTAAAAACTTGAGCTGCTTGGCCGTTGCGATGACTCCGCGCCCCCAGCGGGTGCGCTGCTGGATGTGCTCTTTGAACGAGTTGGGCGCAATTCCCGAGGCGAGCGCTTCCGAAAGCCCAAGGCTTGCAAATCCAGATGATTCGATCAGCATGCCGGTTGCAAAGTCCTCGGTGATGGATTCCGTGTAAAAACCGCCGATTTTGTTTAGCGCCTTTCTTGAAAGAATTGTATTGGAGCCTCCGTAAATCACGCTGTTTGAGGAAGTCTTTGCCGCTTCGATTACGCGGTAGAAAAAGTCTTGTTCGTTCGGAACAATTGTTTCTGCATACAAATTATGTTGGAAAACATCCGGTGTGTAAAAACTTTGCGGTGTTTGTACAATGCCGAGCGGAAAGCGCTTTTCTTCGGGCAAAGTTTCGTTGATTTTTTCGGCATCGATAAAGTAGGGGATGGTCTTGAGTAAAAACTTGCGGCGCGGAATCATGTCTGCATCTAAAGTCACTATGTAAGGCGATGTTGTTCGCTTTAAGGCTTCGTTCAGGTTCCCGGCTTTGGCGCCTTTGTTATCGGGGCGGTCAAAGTAATTTACGCCCAGTTCTTCGGCAAGCTTACGCATTTCGGGGCGGCGATGGTCGTCGCAAAGATAAATGTGTACTTTGTTCTTGTCGGGATATTCTATGTACTTGCAGCCGATAATGGTCTTGCGCAAAAGTTCAACAGGTTCGTTGTAAGTGGATATGAAAATGTCGACATCCGGGAATTCTTCGGGCTTGATTTGCGGTAGCGGATATTTCCTCAAGTTGAGCATGTCGTTGTAATGAATCAATGATTCTATGAATCCGAGAATTTCTACAGCGAGCAAAATGACGCTTCCTATTACGGCGATGTTTCCGAATGCAAATGGGATGGAACATGTCATTCGCCAGCAAAGGTAAATCAAGGTACAAATAGTTCCTATAATCAGTACGGCGTTTCTCCAAAAACTTGGCTTGCGTACTTTATCTTCGGTGTGCCCGTATTTGTATAATTGCGTATAGGTCTTGATTTGGTTTCTTTTTAAATTTTTTAGAACGATTTTTGTTACTGTTAATAATAAAACGATAATGAGCGCCGGTGCAGCAAATATAAGCCAAAGCATGTAGGGCTTCGTTCGTGACATCAACTTGAAATCGGAAGTGATGCTTTTGTCGGGTATAATCGAATCGACATCTTCTTTGCGTATAATTGCTCGTGCGAGTTTCCCGTAATATGTCAAATCTTTTTCGGTCAGGTGTTCTAATGCGCGAGAATCCGAATTGACAATGGCGCAAGTTTCATCTTTGTTGGATAAACTCCAAATTGTATAATTTAGATGTAATGAATCGACAAGGCTGTACCATTTTTTGACGCTTTCCAAGTCAATATGCCCATCGCCATCTTCTTCGCAGAGACCGCTTTCGGTAATGAAAATGGGCGTGCCTGAGGCTACGACTTTTCTAAGCTTTTGGCGAAAATCATCTTTGTGCGAGGCCGCGTAAAAATGGAACACGTACATGACATTTTTAAATTCCAAAGGATCCTTGGCAGGGAATTGAATTTCTCGACTGTAGTTCGGTGTTCCGACAAGAATCAATGCATCGGGATTGTATCTGCGGATGACGGGAATGATCAGATTTGAATATTCCTTGATGTCGTCCCAAGTGGTATTGCCGTTGGGTTCGTTGCAGATTTCGAAAATGACATTGGGAATATTGGCGTATTTTTTTGCAATCTTGTTAAAAAAATCGATTGCTTCAGCAAGGTTTTCGTTGGGATTATTGTCTTGTAAAATGTGCCAGTCGATGATGACATACATGTCGTTTGCGATGGCGAGTTCGACACCTTTTTCGAGAATTTCCAAATTTTTCTTTTTGTTACCGTTGCAGTAGTCGTAAGAATACATGGCGAGTCGAATCAAGTTGGTGTTCCACTCGGAACTGATTTGGCGGAAAAGACCTTGATTGACGTATTTAGGGAACCAAGTGAGCCCGTGTGTGCTGAATCCCTTGAGAACGGCTAGATTGCCTTTGTGGTCGTAGAGGTTTGAACCTACAACGTGGAGCTTCCCATGTGTGGATGGTCGGGCAACATTGGCGTTCGCAAAAACAGCAAATACGAATAAAAACGCTAAAATAAATCTCGCCATAAAAATTCCCCTTCTTATAAAAATAAAGATAAGCAAAAAAAATAAAAATCGCACTCGCAAAGCGAGTGCTGCTGAAAAAAAAGGACTTTTTTTAATTTTTTACTTTATGAAAATCAATCCCAATATACCGACTGCCCAGACGTACCAAGCGAAGTGCTGGAACTTGCCTTTCTGGACAAAGTTCATGAGCCACTTGAGGGCGATGATTCCGAAGATAAATGCGACAATCATGCCGACTAAGAGTTCCGGGGTGAATCCGCCGGCGTCAACGCACTTCAAAGCCTTTTCCGGGTTGAGGAGCGCTTTTTCCGGAGTCATTGTCTGGCACTTGATCCACTTGATGCAATCGAGAAGTGCTGCACCGCCAACGGCCGGAATGCTCATGAGGAAGCTGAACTCGCCGGCGTACTTGCGGTTCACGCCCATGAACATCATAGCGCTGATGGTCGAACCGCTGCGGCTGATGCCCGGAATGCAAGCGATGCCCTGCACGGTGCCGGTCACGAGAGCGCGCCACCAGTTCATCTTGACGCCTTCGTTATCCGGGTGCTTGGCGCCGGTCGGGCCCCACTGCGATGTGAAAAGCAAAAGACCGGTGAAAAGTTCTGCAACGCAGACGGCGCGCGGATTTTCGAACAGGCTTTCGAGTGCGTCCTTGAAGCCGAGGCCGATGAGTGCTGTCGGGATGCTAGCGAGAATGATGTAGCCCGCTTCGCGGAGCTGGTCTCGGTCACGGCGGAGGCATCCGACGATGATGTCTGTAATCTTCTTGTGGAACACCACGAAGATTGAAAGCAGTGTGCCTGCGTGGAGCATGATGTCGAAGAACATGCCTGCTTCGTTCATGCCTAAAAGTTCGTGCCCGAGCACTAAATGGCCGGAGCTAGAGATGGGGAGGAATTCGGCGAGGCCCTGCAACAGGCCGAGAATGATAGATTCGAACATAGTAAGGTAAATGTAGTAAATTAGTTTTCCGAACTATTGCTATCTTCACAACCATGTGCAAGCGTTTTCTCCTTTGTTTTCATGATTTAAGCATCTGGAACTACCAGAAAGTGACTCCGATTCTTGAAGAGCTCAAGGAATTGGCCGGAGGGCCTTTTAGCTTACTTGTAATTCCCGATACGGAGAACGCTACAGACGAAGCCATTGAAAATTTTCGCGCTGCTCTCGTGAAGCTCAAGTCCGAAGGATTTGAACTTGCGTTGCATGGCTTTAAGCATAAAGCCGAATTCAGCCAGGGCCGCAGCTATGCGGGGCTTGTGGGTATGAATCTCACGGGAGGCGAGGCTGAATTTGCGGGGCTTTCCGAATATGAATCGAGCCGCCTTTTGCAAGCGGCCCTAGAATCTTGGAAAAAGTTATTTGCTGATGAAAACGGAAATGCGGACGCGCCTGTGGCGTTTGTTCCGCCGACTTGGTTTAGCAACAAGTTCTTGCAAGGTCAAGTCCGTGCAGAAAAAATGTTGTACGAAGACCGCTTCTCGCTTACGACTGCTGAAGGTGTCCGCTATGCATCGCCTGTGGCCAGTTTTGCGGGCATTCCGAAATCAACAGAAAAGGCTGCTTTTCTGTATGCCGAAGGCATTTTGAAAATCCCGTTCGGCGTTCCACGTATTGCCGTCCATCCGGTGGATTTCCCGCGTCTGAACGACAAAATTCGTGACCTTATTCGGCTTGCGCTTGGCTGCAAGCGCCGCCTTACGCTTTACCGCGAACTTTAGAATCCCGGAATTGTAATATCCCTCTTAGTCTTGCGTTTGGAATCGTCCGTGATTTCAACGGTGATTGTTTCGCCTGCGTCGGGGAGTGCGTCTCCGAGAAGGATGATTTCTCTAGGTTCGGAATCGTATTCTGCGGCAATCCACTTGTTCTTGTACTTGACGCTGATGGCGTTCCCGTCCGGGATGCCTGCGTATCTGGAGTAAAGCGGAATCTTCAATGCAGATTGGTACATGCCTGCGACAAGCGTTTCTGCCCAGTAGGGGAATCCGAGAGAGAATCCGTCTTCGTCTGTGATGTTGGCTAGGTCTCTAAGTTCGTTTGTTGTGGCGCAACGATTCTTCCCACCTGTCTGCTTTTCAAAGTAGAACCAGCGGCGTGACGTTTCGCCGAGCCAGTAGAGCGGGGCGGAGTTGTCGTCGTTTTCGATGCATACATTCCACTTGCCGTAGAATTGCAATCCCTTCGGGTGGAATTCGTAAAAGTCTACGCTATCTGTTTGATTGCGCGTGACGGCGAGGACTCTCTGCGATGTGTCGCCAACAACCGGAATGCCCGAAATCTTCTGGGAAATCTTCACGTTACCGACTTTGGTATACCAGTTGATGTTCGTTTTGTACTTGCCGTAAGGATAAATTGAAATCAGTTCGTTCACGCTGCGGCCTGTGCCTGTAGAGCCTGCATCGGCGCTGTAGCGGATGAATCTTGTTTCGGGGAATGTCTCGACGATTTTTCCTATCGGGAGCGGCTTGCTGTGATCGAAAATCTTGCAGAGGTCGTTGTTGATGGGCTGTTCGTCCTTGTTCAAAGCGGCGAACTTGTAGCCGGATTCGCAACGGTAAATGTCGAGCATGCTCTTACTCAAGAACGTGTAAAGAGGCGTGTTCTGGTTTTTAGTAAGAACGAGCTTGCCATTGTCCTTGCAAGACTGGTGGAAATTGAATTCGCGTCTGATAACGTGTCCACTAAAATCTTCGACTTCAAGCCTGTAGGTGGAAATGGGGCCGAGCTTTGCATCGATGTAGTGCCAATCGCCTGCGGTGTCGGCTTCTTCTGCCCAAAGAAGTTCGTTGCGGATGTCAAGCATCTTTTTATAGCTGAGGTTGTCCATAACTTTGCTATAAATCTTGTCGTCGTAGCGCCACAGTTCTAGACGGCGGATGGCCATCGGGTTATCTTTGGGTTCGCGGCTGTAGTCGGCAATCTTGATGGCCATGGACAAGTTGAACTCGTTCTTGACGGGTGTTTCGACACAACCGTTACGGAGGGATTCGTCAGTCGTGAGCGAAAGTTCGTTCCCTTGCCAAACGGCAACTCCGAAAATCTGCGGTGCAATCGTGTCGAGGCACTTGACACCGAGCTGGCATGGCGATGTAACGTCGTCTTTGTTCAGGCGGACTTCGAGGTGCAAGTGCGGATTTCCGATTCCGGTGCTTCCCGAGAAGGTAAGCGTATCGCCCTTGCGGAAACGGAGGTTCGGCTTGATGGAAACGTCATTACTCTTGGTCGCGTACTGCTTTTGTTTGATCAGGTCTTCTACGGTCGAGGTAAAGCTACTTTGGTGGGCGAATACCCAGGTCTTTCCGCTTTCGCCTTCAAAGAACATGACTTTGCCATAACCGAATGGGGAGGTCTTGATTTCTTTGATGTAGCCGTTTTCGGGAGCGTAGATGGGCCAGCCTTCTTCCATTTGTGTGGAGAAGTCGATGCCGGCGTGGTAGCGGGTGCCACGGTTTTCGCCGAATGATGATGTGAGGTAGGCGTCGCGGTTGAACGGATCGTATTTAAAAGGCTCAACGTAAGATTCCGAAACCAGTTCGGCCGGCGGGGCTGCCCTTTCGGAAAAGTCCGTGTTGTCGAGTTTTGCACCTCGTTGGACGGCGATGCAGTCCTCATAAGCGAACGCGTCCATCTTGGATGCGTCGCAGACGGTGCTTGCGTTATCGGCGAAGCAGAGAGCTCCGGCGGTGAGTATGAATGACGAAATTTTTGTAAGCCTGACCATAATGTTGAATAAAATACAAAAATATTATTTTATAATGACAGGCCTACTGAAAAAAGTAATGGATTTTCGGGGTGTTTTTTCAACGTATTTAATTTGGCTATAACTGGGTATACATTTTGAACAAAAAAAAGAAAGACCCGCTTTTTAGCGAGTCTTTTTAGTGGAGCTAAGGAGAGTCGAACTCCTGACCTCCTGCATGCCATGCAGGCGCTCTACCAACTGAGCTATAACCCCGAGGACGCGCACAAATATAGAATGAGTTGTTGTGCGTGTCAAGGGTGCGTTTTGAAAAAACTGAAATTTTTTTCAAAATTGTTTTAAAAAAGAGATCCCCGCTCGGAGGCGGGGATGACATCGCGTAAAGACTGGCTTTTTGTCTATTAAGCCTTTTCGATCGTGACGGATTCGATAATCACGTCGTCGTACGGGCGGTCCATACGGTCGGTATCGACACCGGCGATCTTGTCGAGCACATCGAAACCTTCGTAAAGCTGGCCGAATACGGAGTAGCCGTCAGCCGGGCCCGGACCGCACTGTTCGTGGTCGAGGAAGTGCACGTTGTTACCATGAACGATGAAGAACTGGCTGCCAATGGAGTGCGGCATGGAAGTCTTTGCCCAGCTGAGAGCGCCACGGACGTGGGTGAGGCGGCTGTCGTACTTGTCGCCGATGGTGGAACCCGGACCCTTTGCGGCGTGGCCACCGGTGCCGTTTTTACGTGTAAAGTCACCGCCCTGGATCATGAAGTCCTTGATGATGCGGTGGAACGGAGCGCCGTCGTACTTGCCCTGCTTTGCAAGTTCAATGAAGTTTGTGGCGCATTCGCCGACGATTTCTTCGAAAAGGCGGAGTTTCATGGTGCCATGGTTGGTTTTCATGATGGCGATGGTTTCGCCTGCCTGCGGTTTGTCTAACTGATTAAATGCCATTTGGGGCTCCTGTAACTAGTGTTTTTTTGCCTATATATATAAAATTAAGGGGGTGTTTTACAACTAGCTAAGGCAAATAGCCCCTAAAAAAACTACATTCACCTAAAAATATGGTCAGGAAATTAAAAGACTGAAGATTAACGATTAATAACTAAGACTGTTTTATGAACGATAACTGCAAAAAAGTAAGCGAGCTTCTTACGGCGCAGACGATGGAATTTGCGCTGGACGAAATGGCGGCGAAGATTGCGAAGATGCATCCGTCCGCCGACAACATGATTGTGCTCGGCATGGCTAGCCGCGGAATTCCACTTGCCAAAAAGCTCACCGAGCGTCTTTCCCAGAAATTTGGCAAGCCCATTGAAATGGGCTGCCTCGATGCCACGTATTACCGTGACGACTTCCATTACCGCAAGAAGGTGGCGACCGAAATGCGCTTTACCGAAATGCCTGCTTCTGTGGAAGGCAAGACGGTCATTCTCGTGGATGACGTGCTCTACACGGGCCGTTCGGCTTTGGCTGCCATGCGCTCCATCTTGGACCTTGGCCGTCCGGCGGCGATTCGCCTTTGCGTGCTCGTGGACCGCGGACACCGCGAGCTCCCGATTGCGCCGGATTGTGCAGGCCTTACGGTCGAAACCGCTAGGAACCAGGAAGTCCGCGTGGCGATAGAACCTATTGATAAAGAAAATTCCGTTTATCTCGTAGAAGTGGAGGCGTAAAGTGAGCGCTTTGGAAATTAAACACCTGTTTGGACTTCGTGGAGTGTCCAAGCATGATATCCGTCTGATTCTGGACCATGCAAAACAGTTCCGCGAAATTCTCGAACGTCCGGTCAAGAAAGTGCCGAGCCTCCGGGGCATGACGGTCGTGAACTTGTTCTTCGAGAACAGCACCCGTACGCGCACTAGCTTTGAACTTGCCGAAAAGCGCCTCTCTGCCGATACGGTGAACTTCGCAAGCTCGAATTCCAGCGTCAAGAAGGGCGAAACGCTCGTCGATACGCTCCGCAACATCGAAGCCATGAAGATTGACATCGTGGTCGTCCGTCACAAGGGGACGGGCGTGCCGAAGTTCCTTGCGGACAACAGCAACGCCATTATCGTGAACGCTGGCGACGGCGCCCATGAACACCCGACGCAGGCTCTCCTCGACATGCTTACAATCGAAGAAAAGCTTGGAACGCTCGAAGGCAAGAACGTCACGATCATTGGCGATATCCGCCATAGCCGTGTCGCCCGCAGTAACCTCTGGGGTATGTCCACGATGGGCGCTCACGTGACGCTCTGTGGACCTTCGACACTTGTGCCGCGCAATACAGACCTCATGAACCATGTGACATGGGAACCGGATGTGAAGAAGGCTGTTGCAAACGCCGACGCTATCATTGCTCTCCGCTTGCAGAAAGAACGCATGGACGATGCTCTCCTCCCGAGCATGCGCGAATACCGCAATACGTTCGGCATCACGGAAGAACTCCTCGAATGCGCTAAGGACAAGGTCATCATCATGCACCCGGGTCCAATCAACCGCGGCGTGGAACTCGATTCCGACATCGCCGATGGCGAACATTCTGTAATTCTTGATCAGGTGACCAACGGTGTCGCCGTCCGTATGGCCGTTCTCTTCCTTTTGGCTGGAGGTCGCAACAATGAAAATGCGTAAACCTTGTAAAGGTCGTCTTGTGAATGTCGTTCTGAAAAATGCAAAGTTCTGGAACGGCAAGTCTTTTGAACTTCAGAACGAAGTTCGCCTGAACGCTTGCGAAAATGCCGAAACGGTTGAATTTGACTGCAACGGCGCGCTTGTGATGCCGGCCCTCTTTGGCCTTGGCATTGACTTTATGGAACCGCTCCGCGATGACGTCTACACGTTTGCCGATGGCTTTGATGCCTTGCGCAAGGGCGGTTTCTACGGTGGCCTTTACGAAAGTGCCGCAAACCCGATTGACGATGCCGACAAGTACACTGCAATGGTGAACCGCTTCAAGTCCGAAGAACGCGGCGAAGATGCTTTCGATATCAAGTTCCTCGGCGCTTACAGCAAGGGTTTTGGCTCGGATAGCTTGGCCGAAATGGTCGAACTTGCCGAAGCCGGTGTCGCTGGTTTTGGCGATGGTAACGGCGTGATTCCGCATTCCCGTTTCCTCCGCTTGGCGATGGAATATGGCAAGATGACGGGCAAGCGCTTCTTCTTCCAGCCGATGGACAAGACGCTCCGCCACAGTGGTTGCGTTCACGAAGGTGCCTACTCCGACATGCTCGGCATGAAGGGCATTCCTCGCATTGCCGAAACGATTGCCGCCTATACAGTTCTTGAAACGGCTCGATTCCTCCAGGTGCCGGTGCACTTCAAGCAGGTCACTTGCGGTGAAACTCTTGAACTCGTCCGTAACGCTCGCAAGAACGGTATCGATGTCACTTGCGATGTGAATTTGTACCACTTGCTCTTGGACGATTCCTGCCTCGAAACGCTCGATTCCGCATACCACATTCTCCCGCCGATTCGCTCGGCTGCAGACCGCGAAGCCTTGTGGCAGGGTGTTGTCGATGGAACCGTCAATGCGATTAGCGTGAACCACACGCCGGTGCTCCGCCAGGATACGGTCGTGAACTTCGAAGATTCCGTGCCGGGCGCACTTTCCTTGGAAGTCGCACTCCCTGCTATTTGGAACAAACTTGTGGCAAGTGTTGGCGAAGCTCGTGCTATCGAACTCCTTTCGACTGCTCCTGCTCGTTTGGCTGGTGCAGAATCCGCCGGCGAAAGCGTGGTGGTGCTTGCTCCGGAAAAGACGCACACTGTTCTCGAAAGCGACTTTGCTGGCCACGTCTGCAATTCCCCGCTTACGGGGAAGGTTCTCCCGTCGTCCATCCTCGCAAGCTACATCAACGGGGTTTGGACAGAACTGTAGTGAGGGCCGATGGAAAGTAGTCTTCAAGAAGCCTGGAAAATTTTCCAGTACTATATTCTTCCTGTTCTTCCGTTTGTAGCGCTTGTGCTGATTGAAGTGCAGCTGATGTACAATCGTCGCGAAAATGAAGTGATGTTTGGTACAGATGCGTTCAACGAGAAGATTAAGGCGTTTGAATTTACGCCCAAGGAAGTGCGTACTCTGGAAAAACTCGTTCGCTCGTCCAAGTTCGAAAACAAGGACGCCGTGCTCAATTCTTCTGGACTTTTTGAAGCTGCTGTCTCGGAATTTTATCGCATCCGTAATGTGTTCTCTGTCCGCGATGAAACTCTCGAAGCGATTGCGGGCTTGAGACGCAAGATGGATTTTACCGGTTCAAATCCTTTGGCCATGGTTAGCTCGACAAGGCAGTTCAATGTCGGCGATTCTGTGGACTTGGAATTTGAAAGCGGTCAAGTTTTTAGACGCGTGAAAATCGTTGAACGTTCCGAAAAGACCTGGAGCGTAAAGATTGATGGGTCTGTGGCGCTCGCCAAGTCGTTGCAGGGCTCGCGTGTGCTTATCCGTTGGACCCGTATGAACGATGCCGTTTATTCAAAACGATTGACGGTTTTTGCGGCTACTCCAGATAACGTAATTTTTACCCATAGCGACCAGCTCGACAAGGAACAGTTGCGTAAGTGGGTCCGTGAGGTCGTTGATTTCCCGGTGACGGCGACGTTCCCGAACGGCGAGGTGCACTCGGGGGTCCTTTACGACCTTTCTGCTGGCGGTATTCTGCTTGGACTTGCCGAAGACGTGAAACCGGATCAGCAGATTTCCATTTCATTTGAACTTCCGACGTTTGGCGTTCAGAATGTCGATGTCAAGATTTTGAACAATTTGGGGCGCCGTAACCCCAATTTCCCGCTATTCAATTCCATCTCGGCGGTGTTCACTGGGTCGTATGCTTGGACCCAGGAACGCGTCCTCCAGTACATTTTTGAGGTCACGCGCAAAACAAAGTCTAAGAAAAACGAGGTAAATGGCGTAACAACTTAGATTTATGTGTTTTAGAGATGATTTTTCGCTTGACATTCGATGTTTATGAAAGTAAAATTTACATAGTATTGTTTCCTATCGGAGTTTATTTTGGCTTTAGGGTTGATTGCTAGAATTCGTGGAGAGCGCGAAACTGTTGGCATAGATGTTGGCCACTACAGCATCAAGTACGTTAAGGTCTATCATGATGCTAACGGTAAAAGAATTGTGCGCGAAGTGGATTTGGAACCTGTTCCTGCAGGCTCCATCATCAATGGTCTTATCCAAAGACGTGATTCCGAAGATTTGACTGCTGAAAATGGCGCAAAGAAGGAGAAGGACGGCTTCGACAAGTTGGGCGAGGCTTTCTCCAAGTTGATGCTTCGCCACCCGATTGATGAAAATGTGGATGTTGTGGCATCGGTGAACTGCGGTGCCGGCGAAGGTGGTGTGCTTGTCGACCGCCTCTCGATCAAGGTCCCCAAGAACGGAAACGAAGAAGCGATTATTGTTCAGACTGCTCAGTCCCGTCCGCCGTTCGACGACCAGGACAACGTTCTGGACTACGAGGTTGTCTCCCGCGAAGGCGATGAAGTCAAGGTGAACGTGGTGGCTGCAAAGAGCTCCATGCTCGATTCCTGGGCGCAGTTCTTTACCCGCAAGGGCATTAGACTTTCGGCGCTGGATGTCGATATTTTCGGCCTTCTGAATGCATTCGCCATGACTGCAACCGATGAAGAACGCAAGAAGACAACGGCCATTTTTAATATTGGTGACAACAAGATGAGTGTGGGCTTTATGCAGGATGGCGCCTTCCACTCCGTGCGATCCATGAATGGCGGTTCGTTGAATGTCATTATTAACAAACTGTCTTCTAGCCTTGATATTCCTGCCGAAAAATGTCATGAAATGTTCGAAAAGAACGACCTGAAGGTTGTTGAAGGCGTTGCTATTTCTGTTCTCGAAGACGCCATGAAGGTCGCTTTCGAAGAACTCATGTCCCAGATTACCTTTGGTATCCGCTATCATTCTTCTGCGGAAGATTCCCGTCCGCTCGAAAGAATCCTGATCGGTGGCGGTGGAGCTTCTGTTCCGGGTCTCTTGCAGTATATTGCAGACAAGACCGGGATTGAAACGGCGACTGTGAACCCCTTCCGCTCTGTGGAATGCGATTCTAGCGTGGTCGACAAGGAAGGCATGTCTGTTGCTCTCTCTAACATTTACGCCCCGGCTTTGGGACTTGCAATGAGGAAGTTCTAATGGCTACGAAGAAGAATAAGGGTGCCAACAAGGCGCTTGCAATTACAATCAACCTTTTGCCGGGTGAACACCGCAAAAAGCAAAAGGACTTGACTTGGCTTACTGACCGCCGTGTCGTGTGGCCTACGGTGTTTTTCATTGTCTCTATTTTTGCGGCTTTGTTCATTTATGCTTACACGCTCGAAAAGATTTCTAGCAAGGAAGCTGAACTCCAGTCTACAAGAGCTGCTGTAGAACGTGAACGCCCGCTGCTCAAGAAAATCAGCGAACTCGAAAAGCACCAGTCCATTATCAATACCAAGATTAACGCGCTCAAGTCCATCCAGATTAGCAAAAAGCGCTGGGTCGTCCTGTTCGAGAATATTTCTTCGGTGCTGCCTCCGAACATGTGGCTTATGAGCGTGTCGCAGGTGAGCGAATTCAATCTCGAAATGAAGGGGACGACGTTTGACTTCTCCGAAGTCGCAGAATACATGGTCAAGCTCGAAAAGCAAGTCAGCGTAGAGAAGGTTTCGCTGGTATCCATTTCTACAACGAAGGTGGATGGCGACGAGGCCTATAGCTTTACACTCAAGGTCGAACTCAAG
This sequence comes from Fibrobacter sp. UWB2, assembly GCF_002210425.1. Classification (NCBI taxonomy): domain Bacteria; kingdom Pseudomonadati; phylum Fibrobacterota; class Fibrobacteria; order Fibrobacterales; family Fibrobacteraceae; genus Fibrobacter; species Fibrobacter sp. UWB2. Next base: position 383,821 of record NZ_MWQK01000002.1, read on the forward strand.
AAAGACCTTGGAGAGGAGGGTTGATATGGGCAACCTTAATATTGACTTTAAAGACAAAAAGAATATATACTGCATTGCGATGATTGTTGTCATCTTGCTGGCGGCATATTCTGTCTATGAGTATGTATGGGTTCCGTTTGAGGAAGAACATACCGATCTTGTGCGTCAGCTAGATTCTGCAACGAACGAACTCAAGAAGATTGAATCCAAGAGAAACCGCGTTGCAGAACTCGAAATGCAATTGGCGCAGGCCGAAAAGGATTTCCAGAAGCTGAAGGAAATGTTCCCGGAAGAAGAAAAGGTTCCTCTGCGCTTGCAGGACCTCTATTCTGTGCTTCGTAGCTCCGGCGTGCAAATCCAGAAGTTCAATCCGGAAGGTCGTTCCGAGAGGGAACACTACATCGAAAACCGCTATTCCATTGCGGTCAATTCCGGTTATCACATGCTCGGTTACCTGTTTGCTGAAATTGCAAACTTCAATTACCCGACTGCGATTACGAACTTGAAACTTTCTCGCTATTCGGGCATCGCTGCCGAAGTGCAGAAGGCTGAAACTCACGGTTGGACGCCGATTACCATGTCGGTGAACTTCAACTTGACCACTTATACATCCAAGAAGGTTGGCAAATAATGAAATGCAAGTTCCTTCTTATGCTGTTATCGAGTGCAGTTGCTTTGCAGGCTGCACTGATTAAGGATGTCCGCTTTGATTGTTCAAAGAATTGCCAGATGGTATTCCAGTTTGCCTCTGACAAGAATTTGCCGACATTCTTCCAGAAGTATGATAACGCTTCAAAAACTTTGACCGTCGGTTTCTCGGATGCCGACTTCGCCCTTGGCGTCGGTGATTTCGATGTCGACCAGTCTTCGCCGTATGTGCGTTCCATGAAGGTGTTCAAGGAACCGTATCGCGGTATGGACTTCTTGAAGATTGAAATGAAGGTGGGCGCTTCGGTCAATTCGGACAAGAACGCCATTGCCTTGAATAAGTCTAGCTTCCTCTTGAAGTTTGCTGGCAAGAATGGCAAGTCCTGGACGCTTTCGAAGCTATTTGCCAGTAAGATGGCAGCTGCCGAAAAGGCCGCTCGCGAAGAAGAAAAGCGCTTGGCTGCCGAACGCAAGGCTGCAGAGAAACAGGCTCTCCTGGACCGCAAGGCCGCAGAAAAACAAGCCGCACTCGACCGCAAGGCTGCTGAAAAGCAGGCTGCTCTTGACCGTAAGGCCGCCCGCGAAGAAGAAAAGCGCATGGCCGCTGAACGCAAGGCCGCCGAAAAGGCTGCCCGCGAAAATATCGCACAGGCCGCTGCGGCTACGCCTGCTGGGGCATCGGCTTTGCTTCCGGGTTTAAAGGAAATGACGGTGCTTATCGGTTCTGGCATGGAACAGTTCCGCTTGGTGGCTAATTCCCGCTTGAGCATTGGCAACGTTTCTGACCCGAATGGTTCGTTCTTGATTACAGTTGCAATTCAGGGCCCGGATCGCTCTCCGGTGTTCAAGGTGAATGCGGGTTCTCTCGTGAAGTCTGTCTTCTGGGATCCGAATGGCCTCAATATCCAGCTTTCTGCTGGTGCCCGCCCGGCAATCCTTGTGCAGGATGGCGCCTTGATTTTGCAGACGTCTGAAAATGCAATCCGTCGCGAAGGCTTTGTATTCTGGAGTGCTCGCCCGAACGGTATCTACGTTCGTGATTGGATGAAGTCTCCGGATGCTGTGCCGGAATTCTCGGATTTTGTGAAGACTTACGAAAAGGAAAGCAAGAAGGTCGTCTCTAGTACGCAGACATTCCATTTGCGCCCGGTTGTGCGTGAATTGATTGTCGTCGCCGATGAAACGGAATTCTATGCTTCTCCGAGTGAAAAGTCCCAGGTCATGCAGCGTGTGGTCTTTGGTGACCGCCTTGTAAACATGGACTTGACTGGACTTTACCGCAAGGTGCAGGTGGGTAACAAGATTGGTTATGTGAACCGCCGCGCTGTGAGCTTTACCGATGAACTTTCTGCCGTGCAGATGGAACGCTTGAAGAAGGTGGACCAGGAACGCGGTGAATTGCTCACGCAGGGCATGAGACCTGGTGGAAGCGCTCTTGACGAACTTTATGAAGATCGTGTGACTTACAGTTCCTTCGGTCGCCGTGATCCGTTTGTCGAAATCAAGGGACTTGTTGAAGAAGGGATTAATATTGACCAGGTGGAACTGGTGGGTATTATTTGGGAATCCGAGGAGCCGGTGGCAATCCTTGTTGACTCCAAAAATTCGGGCGTGTCTTATACGATTAAAGAAGGCGATAAGATCATGAACGGAAAAGTTCTTAAAATTACACAAACTGATGTGCTCTTCTTGATTCAGGAATTCGGGGTGAGCCGTCGCTACTCTATGGGTCTTCCCGATAAATTTGGGGGTCAAAAGTGAAAAAGCTGACTAAAATTCTGACGATTCTTATCATGGTTGCAAGTTTTGCGACCTCGTGGGCTGCTCCTGCCGAAGGTTCCGTTGCCCCGAATAAGAAGTTATATGACTTCAACTTCGTCAACATGGACTACGAAGCCATTTTCCGTTCCGTGTCGGTCATTGCCGGCGTGGATATCTTGATTGCCCCCGATGTCAAGGGCAAGATCAGCTTGCGCGTGACCAAGAAGACCTGGCAGGAAACTTTGGACATTATTTGTAACATGAATGACCTCACGTGGGTGATTCAGGACAAGTACATTTCCATCCAGCGCTTGAGCACTTACCAGGCCAAACAGAAGAAGATTGCCGACGAAGAAAATCAGGCCGAACAGAATGCTCCTCTGGTCCGTAAGAACTTCCAGGTGCACCATGCCAAGGCTGATGAACTGGTCAAGGTGCTCGAAAGCATGAAGTCCAACCGTGGCAAGATTTCTGTGGTGGAACGCACGAACTCCATCATCGTTTACGATACCGAAAGCAAGATCGAACAGATGGGCAATGCCCTTACTGAACTTGACGTCGAAACGCTCCAGATCATGATTACGGCTAAGCTTGTTGTCGTGAACAGCGAACTTGCCCGTGAACTTGGTGTGGACTGGACGGCTGCTTTGGGTTCTGCATCTCTCACTCCGGGTACAGCAGCTGCAGCAACGGGTGCTACTGCCGGTTCTAGCCGAATCAGTGGTGCAATCCAGTCTTTCCCGAACGGTACTTCTCCGGCTGTGTCCAAGGCTAACACTGCTATTACGGCAAGCCTCCTCGACAACAATCTCCAGATTGCCATTTCGAACTTGATGGGTGACGCTTCTACGGAAGTGCTCGCTTCTCCGCAGGTTTCTACGCTCGACAACACCGAAGCTTTGGTGTTCATGGGTGACAAGGTCTCAATCCGCGTAATTGACGATAGTGGCGAATCTTCGACCAAGATGGTGGAAACGGGTATCAAGCTCACAGTGACGCCGCATGTTTCTGGCGACAACCGCATCTTGCTTGACCTCCATCCGGAAAACAACTCCTACGGCTATGACGAAAAGGGTGAAGTCGTGATTTCGACCCAGGAAGCAAAGACCAAGGTGGTTGTGGCTGACGGTGAAACGGTCGTGATCGGTGGCCTTACCCGTAACGAAAATACGGAAAGCGAAAGCGGCATTCCGTTCCTCAAGGACATTCCGCTTTTGGGCAACCTCTTCAAGTATACCCGCAAGTCTATTACGAAGAAGGATCTCGTAATCTTTGTGACGCCGCGCATTATCCGCAATTACATCGGTAATGTCGATATTTCTGAAAAGTCTGAAGAAGTTTCTGGCACAGCACCGGAACTCAAGCCGGTCGATGACAAGATTATGACATCTCCGGTAGTGACGGGTGAAACTCCGGAAGCTCCGGTTCCGGAAAACTCTCACGACGACTGGAATTAATAATTAGTAAATTCGAAAACCCTGGCTCTGCCAGGGCTTTTTCATTTGTAGTCCGCAAGCAAGCGTCCGTTCTATGTTCTAATTAACGCACGACGAGGGCGGCGAGGGCGAGTTCCTGGCTCATGCGGGTCGGACACTTGCCACTCTTGATTTCGTAATTGAGGTCGGCGAGACGGCGAAGTACGCGCACGAGGAGCGGCTTACGCCAACGGCGGCAGCATTCGGCGGCTTGCCCTTTTTTGACGAACATGTAGTAGTTCTTGCCGATTTTTTTAGCGGCTTCTTCGGGCGAGACGCCCTTTGCGGTAAGCGAGCCGTAGTTCAAAAGCGAGAGCGCGTAGTTGTACAGCGTGTTCGAAATGCGGATGGCGTCGACGCCGCTGTTCAAGAGTTCGTTTAGCTTCTGGACGTATGCCTTGGCATTCTGCATGCCAAAGAATCCTTCAATCTCGTAGGTCGGGATATCGCGCTGGGAGACGACCATCGTTTTCACGAGGTCGAGCGTAATCTTTTTGCAGTCCGGAGCGTAGAGGATGATTTTCTCGACTTCTTCGCTCACGAGCTTGGTGTCGTTGCCGAGCGCTTCGGCGAGGTACTGCGATGCCGCAGGCTCAATCGCTTTGTTAAAGTGTGTCGGGATGACTGCAGAAATCCAGTCTGCCATTTCGTATTGCTTCGGAACGTCGAACTTTTCGACCTTGCCAACCTTTGCGAGGGCCTTGTAGAGCTCGCTGGAGGCGAGAAGCGTTTCAAAATCGAAGAGCAACTTGCCACTTGCTGCATGGGGGAGCCACTTGGCGAGTGCTTTCATGTCGTCGGTCTTGAGGGCTTCTGCCTTGCGTACGACGATGACCTGTTCAGGCGAGAACATCGACACGGAATCGCATGCTTCGATGATGACATCGGAGATGGAAGCGATGTTTGTGTCTGTGGCGTACAGCACCTGCTTGGCCATCGGATCTGAAATCCGGTCGCCAAGAGTCTCGGACAGGAATTTTTCAATCCGCTTGTCCTTGCTGAACTGGTCTTTGCCGATGAGCGTTACGAACATGGATTACTTGAAATCGATGATTTCGAACTGGTTCTTGCCCTTGGGCGTTACGACTTCGACCGTATCGCCGCGCTTCTTGCCCATAAGGGCTGCACCAATCGGGCTCTTGAAGCTAATCTTGCCATTGAGGGCGTCGGCTTCTTCGGGGGAGACGAGCTGGTAGACGATTTCGCGCTTGGTCTTCAGGTTCTTGGCCGTGATGGTGGCGCCGAACTTGATGGTGTCGGAGTTCGCATCAAAAGCAATCACCTGGGCGCGGGCGAGTTGGTCCTGGAGCTTCGGCATTTCGATGTTGTCAATAGAGGCAAGGCGCTCCTTGGCAGCATGGTATTCTGCGTTTTCACTCAAATCGCCTTGTGCACGGGCATCAACTAATTCTTGAAGTACGCGGGGACGTTCAACATTTTTTAAATTTTCAAGGTCCTTAACGAGCTTGTCGTAAGCCTCTTGTGTAAACATGATCTTTTCCATGCTCCATAAGGTAAAAATTTTAACGGGCTTTGCGAGCCCAGAATCGCAAAGAAAGCTTCTTTTTAGGAGATACTATGTACACTGTGTTGGAAAAAGGCGGCGTTTGCTCCCCCAAGGGCTTTACCGCATCTGGAATTTGCGCCGGAATCAAGGCCAGCGGCAATGCCGATATGGCTCTTCTCAAGAGCGAAAAGGCTGCCCGCTGCTTCGCCGTTTTTACCACCAATAAGGTGAAGGCTGCCCCGGTCCTTTACGACAAGGCCGCTTTGGAACATGCCCACTTTGCATCTGCTGTGATCGTGAACAGCGGTAACGCTAATGCTTGCACGGGCGAAAAGGGCTATGCCGATGCTGAACGCATGGCTGTGCTTACCGAAGAAGCTCTCAAGCTCACGCCGAAGAGCGTGCTTGTTTGCAGCACGGGCGTGATTGGCCACTTGATGCCGATGGACAAGATCGAAGCCGGTATCCCGAAGCTCGTGGAAAAGCTCCACGCTGATGCTTCCGAAGAATTCGGCCGCGCCATCCTCACGACGGACCTTGCTCTCAAGAGCCACGCTGTGGAAATCAAGACGGAAAAGGGTGTGGTGACTATCGGTGGCGCCTGCAAGGGTTCTGGCATGATCCACCCGAACATGGCAACGATGCTCGCTTTCATCACGACTGACCTTGCTTTGCCGATTGACTTCTTTGCTGAATTTCGCGCTAACATCGCAGACTCCTTCAACGCTATTACGGTTGATGGTGACACTAGCACGAACGACACTTGCATCATGCTTGCTAACGGCATGAGCGGCATCAAGTACGAAGACCTCTCCCTCAGCGAACAGGGTGAATTCCGCGCAGCTTTGACGCTCGTGATGCAGAGCCTCGCCAAGGACATTGTCCGCGACGGTGAAGGTGCAACGAAGCTCATCGAACTCCGCATTGAAAAGGCTGAAAGCCACGAAGAAGCACTCCGCATGGCCCGCTTCATCGGTACGTCGAACCTCGCCAAGTGCGCTATGTTCGGTGAAGACCCGAACTGGGGCCGCATCCTCAGCAGTGCTGGTTCTAGCGGCTGCAACATGGTTGCCGAACACACGGACCTCTACTTCGGTGAAGTCAAGGTTCTCGAAGGTGGCCGTCCGGTACAGCTGGATGAAAAGCAGACGGCTGCACTGCATGCCGTGGTTCGTCAGCGTGAATACAAAGTAACGCTCGTGCTGAACATCGGCCAGGCATCTGCAAGCGCATTCACTTGCGACTTGAGCTACGGCTATGTGAAAATCAACGCAGAATATACAACGTAACTAGTTGCTAAAGTTGAAAAAACTCCTCGGTGATGCCGAGGAGTTTTTTGTTATATAAAATTAATGACGACTAGTCTTTCAAGCAGCGGAGACTTGCACCGAATTCGGGATTGAACTTTTCGAACTTGGCGATATCCTTGTCGTGGAAGAATACGAGGACGTCACCTTCGCTTGTCCAGAAGTATGCCTTTTTACCGGCTTCATCAAACTTGCGGTCCTTTATAGCGACATCGCTCTTGGCAAAGTGTGCGCCGCCAGCCTTTGCGCCAAATCCGAGTTCATCCTTGCCGTTTCCGAAAATCGGGGATTCCGGCTTGATTGGATCCCAGCCGTATCCAGCCTTGAGCGCGACACCCGGCTTTTTGCCGGCGACTTTCAGGAGCTTTTGCCATTCGGCTTTGCTCGGCATGTGGAAACCTTCAAGGCAAGCTTTTTGTGCGTTTTGGAAATCGTAAAGGCGTCCCCAGTGGTTACATTGTGAACAAATTGCACCGGAGGCGGTGGCGAAGTTCATGTTTTCTGCAGTCCAGAGCTGGTCGCCAATGACAATCCATTCATAGGAGATGCCGTCACGCGGATCCTTGTAGCTGCCGCTTGTAGCTGGGCTGCCATCTTCGTTGTAAGTTTCACCGAATGCAACTTGCTTATTTTGCTTGTATTCGGCCTTTGTCGCAACCTTGCCGTTCTTGTGGTAACGGATAACTGTTCCTTCGATGTAACCGTTCGCGTACGGGAGTTCGGCCTGGAGTGTACCGTCCTTGTAGTATTCCTTGGTCACACCTTCGCGGCGGTCATTCACGTAATTGGATTCTCGCTTGAGCGTACCGTCATCGTAGTATTCCTTTTCGATGCCTTCCTTCTTGTCGTTGACGTAGGTGGCTTCGAAGCGGACGTTCCCATTCGGGTATTTTTCAACACGAACATCGTCGCAGGCGGTAAAAGCAATAGAGCTTGCCGCAATGAATAAGATGGCAGGTAGTTTCATACGATCCTCCTTAGAGTGTGATTTTTCCCGCGGTGGCGAGTAATCCGATTAAGTACAACATCCCGTCATAGTAACGCCAAAAACGATAGGGCACGGAGAGCGCTGCAAGACGTCTGACAAACGGCGTAATGCGTGGGTCATCGAACGGGAGCACTTGCGTGGCGGCCGCGTTCATGGCGATAAGCCCTGGCGTCGCGTTTCGGCCTTGGTGCGGGTACGGGCCTCCGTCGACGGAGTAGTCGGAGAGGTACGGCGTGCAGTTCTGGAAGAAGTGCAAGATGCGTTCGCAGATCTCTTTTTCGCTTTCGTGTCCGTGGAAGATGGCATAGTCGAGGCTCAAGTTGAGCGCAACGCGCCATGCGTCTCCGCTAAAGTTGTTGCTTTCGGGGAACCAGGGCATGGCCTTTGGTGTGCCGTCGTATTCGGCATAGTCAGCGCAAAGACCGGTGACCGGGTGGGCCGCCTTCTGCAAAAATTCAATGCTCGCCTGTGCGACTTCAAGCCAGGATTCATCGCCTGTTGCTTCGGCGAACATGCGGTAGAATGCCATTGTGTGGTAGCTTGGGTCGGTAAAGTCGTTGCCGAGAACGGGGGAGAACTTGATGAGCTTGCGTTCCGGATCGATAATCGGGCCTACAAGTTCGTTCTGCGGTTTGTACTTGATATCATGGATGAGCTCTTTGGCATCGTTGAGGAGGTCTTCGCGGTTGAATCTCTTTGCGGCGATAAGGAGGGCGGCGGCAAAGTATTCTTCGCTATCAGGAGCTGCGCCTGGGTCCATCATGGAAAAGTCGGTCGTGTTGACTTGCCATGAAAAATATCCTTTGTGCGGACCATCGTTGTTGCGGACAAAACGCTTGGAAAAGTTCCAGAGCTTGTCGAACGTGACTTCGTGGTCGGTTAGCGCGGCAATGAACATGCCGTAGCTCATGCCTTCAGAACGGATGTCGTCGTGCCCAATGTCGATGATGTATGCCATGTCGTCGGACGCTTCGAAGTAGATGCGCTCGTCGATCGGATCGCCCTCAAAAAGTTTGCTATAGGCATTCTGAATAAGCTGGTCCGCAAAATTGGGACCATATCCAGCTTCAACAAATAAATCTCGCGTCGGGTAGCGTTGCAACATCGTCCTGGTATCCAAAATCATTAATTATTATGTGTTTTAAAATAAATAAAATCGTATATTGATGTTGAGGTTATTATGGCTGATATATTGATTTTGGGGCATGGACCGGCCGGTGTCTCGGCTGCCCTTTATGGTCTTCGTGCTGGACTTGAGGTTCAGCTTGTGGGTAAGGATGTAGGCGCGCTTGCAAAGGCCCACAAAATTGAAAATTATTTTGGTCTTGAAAAACCGCTCACGGGGGCTGAACTTGCCGAAGTCGGCAAGAAACAGGCAATTGCTCTTGGTGCGCAAATCGTGGACGATGAGGTAACGGACCTCATGTTTGACGGTTTTGGTTTTGTGGCGACGGGCTTGAATGGTACGTATCGCGGAAAGGTTTGCGTGATGGCAACAGGCTCTGCCCGCAAGAAGACCCCGCTCCCAGGAATGGCGGAGATGGAAGGCCACGGCGTGAGCTATTGCGCTGTTTGCGATGCATTCTTTTATCGTAAAAAGGATGTGGCTGTGCTTGGTTCGGGCGAGTATGCGTTGCACGAAGCGACTGAACTTTTGTCTGTAGTCAACAGCGTAACACTCTTGACGAACGGTGCTGAGCTCACAGCGAAATTCCCTGAAAGCGTGAAGATTGAAACCCGCAAGATTACGGGGCTCAAGGGCGCTGGGCAATTTGAAGGCGTGAAGTTTGACGATGGCCTTGAAGCCAATTTTGACGGCATGTTTGTGGCTATGGGTAGTGCGAATGCAACGGATCTGGCTTTGAAAGCTGGCGCTGCGTTCGATGCTGGAAAGCTCGTGCTTGATAAGGATTTCCAGACAACAGTTCCAGGACTCTTTGCTGCTGGCGACTGCACGGGTGGCACGCTCCAGGTGGCTGTAGCCGTTGGCGAAGGCGCTATTGCGGGACTTGCTGCAATTAAGTACCTTAGAGAACATAGAGAGTAAGGCGCGCTGAAAATGCGTCGCGTTACTTTACTTACAAATCCCGACGTTTGCAACTTGCATTGTCCGCTGTGTTTTTTGAACCAGCGGGCTTTGCGTAATTGTAATGCGCGGAGTGCTGAGAATGGTAACGGGGATTGCCCGCCGGATAATGGTAGGGAACGCTTTTTTTATTGTAATAAGGAACGTCGCGCGTTTGGCATGGGCGAAATGAATTTTGAAATTGCACGGGCGGCGATTGAAAAGTATGCTGCGGAGCGGGATGTTTCGGGCAAACGTTTGTTACGAGAAGTGATTCCTTCGACGATGGGAGAACCGTTACTCTATTCGCATTTTGATGAACTGCTGAAATTGTGCGATTCGCTTGGGCTTCCGCTGAACCTCACGACGAATGGGACGTTCCCTGGAAATTGGGGAAGTGATGCTGCGATGGAATTGCTGTTGCGCTCTTGCAGCGACATTAAGGTAAGCTATTTGGCATCGGAACAGTTTGATGGCTGGAAAGCGAACGTTGAAAAGTTGGTTCGGGTGCGCGACAAGTTGCGCGGGAATGCGAGATGCGCGACGGTCTCGCTGCAAGTGACACTGCACAAGAAAAATTTGCAGGATGTGCCGGAGATTATGTCTTGGGCTTCTGCAATTGGGGTTGATCGAATCAAGTGGAATAAAGTGGTGTTGCTGAGTTCCGCTTCGCAAGCGCTCCGTGAAATGTATGCGTTGGATGATGCGCCGCTAGAATCGTTGCGTAATAATTTGCGGTCGGGAGCGTTTTCTGTTTCGAATGTGATGCATGAAGGAAGTCTATTCTTTAATAATAGCGCTGACATTTGTGCTGTTGGCGGTAAGTGCGAATCATGTCCGTTTGCAGATGAAGTTTGGGTTTGGCCAGACGGTCATGAGGACCATTGCCCGAATCCGGAAAAACGGTGGGGAGAGGCAGAATAGTGATTTTTCCCACTATTTAAATTATAAGCTTGATTTTTGATAATTTATACTATATTCTATCGTTTGTGTGAAGCGTGAAAAGTTGGCAATATTGCTTATTTTAAACGAAATTTCGCGAAAATGAAGGAATTTTGTAGCTTTAAAATAACGTATTTTGTTGACTGTAAACGACTTACATAAACGAGTTGTAATGTATTAAAATTTGGAGATTAAAATGTCCGAAGAAAAAAAAGTTGTTTCTAACGAACCTGAAGTCGTGTGGAACGACTCGAGCATGAAGAGCCTTTATGTGAATGCGACCAATGTTGTTGCCGGCCGCGAAGAAGTTATGGTGCTCATGGGAGTGAATCGCGCCTGGAAAATGAACCAGGAAAAGGTCGATGTTGATCTCGCCGAACGTGTGGTGATGACTCCGTTTACGGCTAAGCGCCTCGCCATTATGCTTGGTGCAACCCTCAAGGCTTACGAAGCCAAGTACGGAAAAATCGAAATCGGTATCCCAGAAGTCAATAAGGGTTAATTCTTACACCTCAAACGGGTTCTGTGGCCTATGGTCTCAGGACCTCTTGAGGTGCTTAATAATAAATTTCTAATATTTATTGGGTATATGGAAGAGGTCTGCGGCATGTGCTTGTTTTGCGCTTGCTGCTGAAAAAGGAGTACAGAATGAGAAAGTTTGGAATGAATAGCGTCATTGCGAGCGTAGCGAAGCAATCCCTGCTAGCTCTTTTCTTGTCCATAGCCCTCATCGCTTGTGGCGGCGATAGCGGTACGTCACCCAATAGCGAAGAAAAAGATTCTTCCAGCAGTGTCCAAAAGGATGAATCTTCTTCCTCGGTCAAGAAGCTGTCTTCATCAAGTGTGACGAAGACATCTTCTTCTAGTAGTCAAAAGATTGCTTCGTCGTCTTCGACTCCTCGCAATGACGTGAAATCGTCATCCTCGAAGCGTAGCGAAGGGAATCCGTCAAGTTCTAGTCAAAAGATTACTTCCTCATCTTCTGTCAAGACTGTTTCTTCATCTTCTTCCGTTGTCCTGAGCAGCAGCGAAGTATCCAGTAGCAGTCAGCAATCCTCTTCTAGCAAAAAAGTAGAATCCAGTTCTAGCCAAAAGATTGTCTCGTCATCTTCTGTTGCTCCTGCATCGAGTTCAAGTAAAAAAGTGTCTAGCAGTAGCGAGTATGTTCCTTATGACCATAGTACTTGCTTGGCGTGGAACTGGAATATAGAGAAGGAAGTTTACAAACAGTTTACCGACCCGCGTAATGGCCGTAGTTACTACTACTATACCGCAGTTTCTTCAAAGACTGGGGAAAAGGTGACCGTTATGGCTGAAAATCTGAATATCGGTGAAATGGTTCTTGGTGAAAATGATCAAAATGACGATACGAAGATTGAACGCTATTGCTACAATAACGATACCACGAATTGTGACAAGTATGGTGGCTTGTACCAGTGGGCCGAAATGATGCAGTTGCCTAGCCGTTGCAATACAGAAAGTTGTTCTGATTATATAAGGCGTAAACATCAAGGTATTTGTCCGGATGGTTGGCGCTTGTTTACTTGGAATGATTACGAGATAATTAGAGATTATAACGATCAATACGGCGATGGAGTAAAAGGCCTTCGTTCGCAGTGTTTTCAAGGAAAAAATACAAGTGGATTCTCCTTAATTGGTGCTGGTCTGAGAAACGTAGATGGCGAATTTGAAAAAATAGATGGATTTGCTGCGTGGTTCCGCCCAGAAGAATATGAAGAAGATAAGGAAATCCGTGCTCATCATGGTTTAATCTCTGCTTTAAATGAAAATCCTGTTTCTAAAAATCATCGAGAATTGAAGGCTAACGGCTTCTCGGTTAGATGTACGAAAATAGAATAGAGTCCTTATAAATATAAGGCGGATTGCATCCGCCTTTCTTGTGTTTTTCCGACAAGGTGTCGGAATTACCCTCAAAAAAGTTTAATTAAAATCGGCGTACGTTGGTGCGTCAAAGGCAATCCTTATGTCAAAAATGAACAATAACTCCCATAAAAACTCCAAATCCTCTAAAAAGACGACAAAAAAGCCGACTCGTTCGAGATCAAGTTCTAAGAAGAATTTTAAGATTAAAAATCTCGAGCCGAGATGGCTCTAAAGAGCCTCCCTTTATGGCTCGGAAATGAAAACAAACAAGTTTGTTTTCGCTTCACTCGCCTTGCTGGTAGTGATGGATGCTTCTGCGGGTTATGGCTTGACGTGTTATGAGTTTCTTTTAACGTCATTCCGGCCTCGAGCCGGAATCATATGAAATAGCGAGATAAGGGAATAGCGAGATAAGATAAAATCCTCACTTGCGTTTCGTATTTTACCCTTCGGGTTACGCCTTGCGGCGTAATCTCTAAATCGCCCGTAGTTCGCTTCGCTCTCTGGGCAATTTAGTCGAACTCACTTTGTGAGTTCTCATTTGCTCTATGCTGTATAAAACAAAAAAGACTCCGTAAAGGAGTCTTTTTTTGTTTTAGTCGGAATAGCGAGATTCGAACTCACGACCTCTTGCTCCCGAAGCAAGCGCTCTACCAGGCTGAGCTATATTCCGTTTTGTTTTGTCTTGACGGTTCGTCGTTGACGCGCACAATTATAGTTAATTCTTATCGACTTTTAAAGGGGTAAGGGCAAAAAAAGTGAAATTTTTTTCATTATTTCTTCTTTTTTGCAACTTGCGGGCGCGGCTTGCCGATTTTCATGATGCTGGAACCGGCGTTGTCGGGTTCAACCTTGTAGAAAACGACTCGATTTTTCCATTCGGAACGGACTTTGCGGTCGATGATGCGCTTGACGTTGCCGTATTCCGGGTTGCCTCCTCCGTGAATCACGCGCAGAACGCTGAGGCCTGCAATCAGGAGGTCGTCGATGCGGCGTTCGACGGCTTCGGCGGCTTCTTCGGAGGTGAGGCCGTGAAGGTCGATTTCATCTTCGGGGTTCGGCATTTCCCATGCAGCGGGATTGCGGCGCATTTTCTTGCCGCGTGTGGCGCGTTGCGGTCTTGCTTCGGCTTCTGCCTCGGCCTGGATTTCGGCAAGTTCGTCCTTGTCTTCCATTTGGTGGTTCTTGATCCACTCTAACTGAAATTCTTCTTCGGCATTTAAAGGCATTGTAAATCTCTTTTTGTGTTTAAATATAAAAAAGATTTAATTCACGAAATAAAAAAGCAAAAACTTTACTGGATCCCTCACTTACGTTCGGGATGACGTAGAATCGAACTCGTGAATTGGGGTGTGATTGCTTTAGAGTGCGGTTGTGAAATTCCCGTGGTAATTCCAGCTCCACTGTTCGGGGTGCTCGGCAATCCACGTTTCAACTTCGCGTGCGATTCCCGTGACGAGCGGGCTTTCTGATGGCGCGGCATTTTTTAAGCTTTGATCGTATAATCTGGCGGACGTCTCGCGACCATGTTGTATATCGTACTTTGGCGGGTAATATTTTTCGAAGCGGATGACGATGCGCTTCTTTTCGCTCCACGTGCGGAATGTAACGATTCCTGCTCCCATCTCGTTTATTTTTTTCGGGAGACGCAAGTAAAGCGTGCTTGGACGACCGAATAGCGAGACCGTGTTCCCTTTGGTATGCTTGCCTTGGTCGATGACCATCGCTAAAATGCCTTTAGTGCGGAATAGTTCGCGGATTAGGCGTCCTGTTTCGTCGGGATGGTATTCGGTCAGGTGCGGATCACTGCGGAGGTCTTTGAGGACTTCGCGGAATGCGATGTCGCCGACGGAATCTGTAATGAGGTGTACGTGTTCGCTGTAGCGGCAAAGAGCGCGGTGCAAAAGTTCGAATGCGCCCTGGTGGATGCTGATGCCAGCGATGGGGGCGTTTTGTTTGGCGCAATCTGCGATGGCATCGCGAATGATGTGTTCGTTTTCGTACACGATTCGTTTTTCAACGCTTTTGAAACGGGCGAGTCCGCGGTAGGATTCGAGTGCATTCCAGAAGATGCCTTTGAATGTGTCGCGCGCATTTATCTTTGCAATCGTGCTTATGTTCGGGCTTTTCATATTGCGCGGTATCTTGTTAGTGCCGTCGCTTTTCCGTATAACGTATTCCTTTGCGGCTGCCAAGTGCTTTTCAACGCGCCCGTAGGCGCGCTTCTTGTGCAAAGCTTTGTAAATTGGGAAAACGACTGTAAAAAATGCCGAATAGAATATGTTCGGCAAACATAATAAGGTATGTAGAAAAATTTTATATAAAGTTTTTCTCACTAATGTCATGCCCGATTTAGTCGGGCATCTCCTTTTGCTGAAATGGAGATTCCCGCTTTCGCGGGAATGACAGGCTGACGCCTGGTTAATCCTCTTCAAATTCCAGGATGTTTCTTCCGAGTTCGCGGTCAAAGATGCTCTGCTTGAGACCTTCGCCAGCGTAGCTAATCGTCGGCGAAATTTCGTACAACTTCTTCTCGTCAATCTTGACGTGCGCCTTGCGGAGCCATTCGCGGTGAAGCTTGCCAATCATGATGCGAGCTGTCTTCGGAGAATCGTTGCCTTCGGCATTCTTGACCGGGCTGAATTCTTCTTCGCGCACGACGCCGAACGGGAGCATGGAACCGAGCTGCGGGAAGGCGTCAAAGAGGAACTGTTCAAACTTGAAGCACTTTTCGATGCCGCAAACGGTTTTGCGTGCGGTGTGCCACGGAAGCTTGCTTGTCTGCAACTTGCGAAGTCCGCTGATTTTAAACAAGTGAATAGCAATGTTGCCGCCGTCGAACGTGAGGCTGCCATCTGCATTCGTCATGTCGCGGAAGTTTTCCGGAAGGTCGCTGTATTCGACAACGCCCGGCTTCTTGTTCTGGAATGCGAAAATGCCGACTTTTTCGTTTGGGCCGGCCTTGTGCACAACCTTCGATGCGCTGAGAATCGTGCCTTTTTCGGCGAGGGCACCAATGAATGCCGGGTCGCAAATGCGGCAGAGGGCGTTATCGACGCTGTAGAGGAACACGTATTGCACGCCGCGTTCCACAAGCCAAGCGAGCGTTCCGCTCTGGGCGAGAGCGCGGAAACAACCGCCGTTTCCATCGGGCACAAGAGCCAAATGGTCTTCACCATCGCGGACAGCCTTGCCGTCAGCGGTGAGGGCGCAAATCGTTCCCTGCTGGAAGAATCGAATGTCTTCGCGGTTCAGGCCAAAGAAATTGTTTTCAGTGAAAAAGTTGACGGTCGCTTCGTGGTTCAAGGGGCTCGTCATGATGCACCACGGGATGGCGTGACCCACGCGGGCACCCAAGTTGCGCAAACGTTCGGCCTGCAGCTGGAACAAACTTTTGTGGCTTGGGAGACCGATATCGAACATGCCCTTCGGACCATCGAAACCGAGACGAGAACCTTGACCGCCTGCTACGAGGAATGCGGCAACTTTGCCTTGACCGAGGAGAATTTCACCCGTTTCTTTCCAGAAGTCGTAACGGAGATCGTCGGTCGCGAGTTTCCACGGCATCGGAGTAAGGTCGGCAGAAACGTTATCGCTCAAGCTGGCTGCGGACTTTTCGGCATGCAAAGCCTTGAGCTCTTGCCAGTCCTGGCTCAAAATATCGCGTTCCAAATTTGCGCGGGCATCACCCGTCAAGGATTCCAAATGTTGGGCCAGTTCTTGCTGACCTGCGGCGTTCAAAGTTTCGATAATATTCATGCGATGTAATATAATAAAAAGGAGATGCCCGCTCGGTGGCGGGCATGACAAGTTTTGTATTTGCGGTTGGGGCTTTCCTAGTAACTATTAACTGATAACTAGTAACTGCGGCGAAGCCGCATACTATCTAATACCAAAGAACACAACCATGCTAAAGATGAGGGCGAAGATGCTCACGAGGTGCATGCGCCACACAATCTTGGAGTTCATGAGCGGCTTGCTCGGGAAGCGGCCATCCCATTTCTTTTGGTAGTGGTGGTGGAGCGGGGCGCAAAGGAAAATGCGCTTGCCGGTGCCGGTCGTTCTCTTGGTAATCTTGAACCATGTAATTTGCATCAACACGGAGCAAGCTTCGGCGATGATAATGATGCAAACGATGGGGAGGAAAAGCCCTGCCTGAACCAAGATGAACATGATGCCGATGGCTGCACCGAAGCCGACGGAGCCGGCGTCACCCATGTAGATTTCAGCCGGAGGGCTGTTGAACCACAGGTATGCGAGCAGTGCGCCTGCGATGGCGGTGGCGAGCGGGAAGAGTTCGTCGCAGCCGGGGAGGTACGGCACGCTCAAGTACTGGCTAAAGATGAAGTTTCCGCTCACGTAAGCGACGAGTCCAACGAACACCATGCTGGTGAGGATTGGTACAGAAACAAGACTGTCGAGACCGTCCGTGAAGTTCGTTCCGTTAGCGGATGCGGCGATGACAAACGTCATGAAGGCAACGAAAATCCAGTTGGGAAGATGGATTTGGAAAACGTCAATCGGGCAGAACGGAATGGTCAAATCGCCCTTGAGTTCGGGAATGAACTTGTAGCAGAAAACGGCAACGACAAAGCTAAACAAGAAGTAGAGGAAAAGTCTAAGAGAGCTGGAAATGCCGTCCGCCTTGTCCATGTATTCGGCGGCTTTGAGCTTGCCTTGGTTCACGAGGCGTTTGGCGCGGACCTTGGCCATATCGTCGGTGGCGCCCACGGCGCTGAACAGTGCCAAAATCACGAGAGTCGAGATGGTGTAGCCGTTCATCTGGCAAACGAGCAGTGAAACAATTTCAACGACAATCACGAGGAGGAGGCCGCCCATAATCGGAGGAGATTTTGTCTTTCCGTCCTTGTCGAAATCGCTCGTGGCGTCCAATCTCTGCAAGAAGCGTATGTACTTCGGCATGAAGAAGAGCACCAGGATGATGGAAAGCATGGCGGCAACACCCGCACGGAACAGACGACCGTCAAAAAGGTCAATGTTTGTTGTTTGATATAGCCAGTGGCAAAGCATAGTTTAGGTTTTAGGTAATAGGTTTTAGGTAATAGGGAAAAATATAGTGAGAGCACAAATCGAGATGGACTCCGTAAAGATAAAATATTGTTGCTGTATTTGGCTAGGAATTGTAAAAAATTCTACATTATGGTATATGAGTGAAATGGATATCGAATGCCCGCATTGCGGAACGAAATTTAAGGTCCAGATAGACGGAGACTTCTCTAATATGATGGTGTTTCCGTGTGCTAGGTGCCAGACCCCCTTGATGTGCTATCATGGGGAAATATCTGAGCTAGACCGCGAAGAGTTCTCGAAATTGCGTGAAAAACTTTCGAAGGTCTTGAACGTCGTGATGCGTCAGGATGGCACGGTGGGCGAGGTCGCCAATGCACTCAAAAAGCTTGTCGATGTCTCGAATGCACGTGCCGACGAACGTGAGCAAAATCACACTGCAATTACGGATGATGAACTTGACGCATTGCAAAAAGACCTTGCAGACCTCGACGTGGACGCTTTCTTGAGTAAACTGTAATGCTTGAATTTTTCATTGCCGCGCTTGTCATTGGGATCGCTCCTGGACCAGATAACCTTTTTGTGCTTGCCCAGAGCGCTACTTACGGGGCGCGTCTCGGTTTTTGCATTATCCTTGGACTTTGCACAGGAATTGCTATTCATACCTGTCTGCTTGTGGCGGGCGTTTCGGCGTTGATTGCGGCTAGCCCGACGGCGTTTTTTGTCATCCAGTGCCTCGGCGCGGCATATCTGCTCTATCTCGCGTACAAGAGTTTCGGTGTGAAGGCCGGCGTTGTTCAGATGAGTGGAGATTCCCGGTCGGAGCCGGGAATGACAAGTGCGCGTAGCCTTTACATGCGTGGCATTATCATGAATCTCACGAATCCGAAGGTGATTCTTTTTGTGCTTTCGCTGATTCCGCCGGCGGTGCGCTTGGATCGTCCGATTCACCCGAGCTTGCAGATGGCTATTTTCGGCGGTGAATTTATTTTAGCGACAATGATTGTATTTGGGTGCATTGCGCTTTTAGCAGGGACTGTCAAGAAGTTCCTTTTGACGTCGCCGAAGGCGAACCGCAATCTGAACTGGTTCAGCGGTGCGGTGTTCGTCTTCTTGGCTGTCGCGCTGTTTTTTGTCTAAAGTTGTTCCTGAATAACCTTCAATAGCTTTGCAATCGTCTCTTCGGGCGAGTCCTTGGAACTTGCGCCAGCAGCACGGACGTGGCCGCCTCCGCCAAATACTCCTGCAACTTTGTTGACATCGACAACGTAATTGCTGCGCAGGCTAATCTTGTATTCGCCGTTGACCGGGTACAGGAATATGGCGACTTCGGTGCCGGTGACTTCGCGCAAGGTGTCGATGACGCTACTGAGTTCAACCGGAGTTACGGAATAGCGGTCCATGTCCTCGGGCGTGAGGTAGCTGTAGACGACCTTTCCGTCGAGAGCGAGTTTGCTGCTCATCATCACATAGCCTGTTACGAGCGTCTGGGTGTACGTTCTCGTGTAGTACGTCTCGTTGATAATGCGTGTGAAGTCAATGCCTTTTTCAAGCAGGTCGCCGATGACAGTCATCGTCTTATGCCCGGTGCTGCTGAACTTGAAGGCGCCTGTGTCATGCACGATGCCGAGGTACAAACATTCTGCGGTGGCCTTGCTGACTTTGCTTGGGTCCATTAAAAAGTAAAGGACTTCACAAGCGGAACTTGCCTTTGCATCCACGTAATTGACGTCGCAGAGATTCAGCGGATTGCTGATGTGGTGGTCGATGTTGCAAGTCTTTTTAGCGGCCTTGATGCAACTTTCGCCGTTTGCGCCGACGCGATCGAATGTGGATGAATCCAAAAGGAATGCCAAATCGAACGAGCCGAATTCATCGTTGTAAAATTCATTAATTTCGTTGGAATTGGAGAGAATCTTGTAGTTTTCCGGGAAGCGTTCCAAGAAAATGCGGACTTTCGTAGTCGGGTAGTTGTCGCAGATGTAGTTGTAAAGACCGAGCGTAGAACCCACGCAGTCTCCATCGGGGCGTACGTGCCCAAAAATGGCAACGCTTTTTGCTTCTTTCAGTAAATCATCGATTTGCATAAGGCTTTCCTTCTTTTTTGAAAAATGTAAATAAATATTTCGGATTGGCTAGACGGACTTTCTATATTTGGCTTGATGAAACTTTTATTTACTGATTTAGACGGCACGCTCCTCGACGACGAGAAGAATATTAGCCAGGCGGATATGGCTTCAATCCAGGCGATGATCGGGGCTGGTCACAAGTTCGTGATGACGACAGGGCGCCCGCTCACAAGCGTAAAGCACATTGCCGAAAAGTACGGCTTCTTGAAGCCGGGATATTTTCTGGTCAGCTTTAATGGCGGGCTCATCTACGACTGCGGAACCGAACAGCCGATTTTAACACGCCGCATCGCTGTGGATCAGGTGAAGTTCATCATGGACGAAGCCCACAAACGTGGAATGCACGCACACACTTATGCGGGCGATTTGGTGGTCTCGGAATACGAGACGGAACAGCTCAAAACGTATTGCCGCTTGATGAAAATGGATTATGTTGTTGTAGATGATATCCGCAATTATTATGGTGGGGTTAATTGCAATGATGGCCCCATCAATGTCGTGGTCAAGCCGCCGATTAAGGTAAACGTGATTACACCGTTTGAGCATTCGAGTCTCGTGGATTTCCGCGCCGAGATGCGGACTGTTACGGCGGGCAAACTGTTCGATGTATTTAGCAAGCCCGAAATGCTTGAATTCTCGCACATGCTTTCGAACAAAGGTGCTGCCGTGCGCTACATGGCAGACTTCTATCACGAGCCGATTGAAAATACGATTGCCGTGGGCGATGAAGAAAATGATTGCCCGATGATCGAAGCGGCTGGCGTTGGGGTGGCTATGGCGAATGCGTCACCGGCGGCAAAGGCTGTCGCCAATTACGTGACCGAGCACGACAACAACCACTCCGGGATCACCGAAGTTATCGAGAAGTTTGTTTTGAATTCGTCAAACTGAGTTGGAGCTTTTCTACAATCTCGTCCACGTCCGTGAAGGCGCACATGGGGAGGCTTACGACTTTTTGGCAGGCTTCAATGGCGTTGCTGTTTCCGAGCCCTTGATTGAGTCCCTTAAAGCATGGTTGCGTGTGCAAAGGCTGCGGGTAGTGGATGCAGTACGGAATTTCCGCGGCGTCTAGTTTTTCGATAAAGGATTTGCGGTCTTCAGCCAATACAGTGTATTGTGCGTACGTGCTTGTATTGCCGGTTGCGATTTTTTGCGGGGTGATTCCTTGAACGGCGCCAAAAAACTCGTTATACTTGCTTGCGTTCTCGCTGCGTTTTTTCAACTCGTCCTTGAAATGGCGGAGCTTCACGCGCAGGACTGCTGCCTGGAGGGCATCTAGCCTGCTGTTCATGCCGCAGATTTCGTGAATGTATCGCGTCTGGCTGCCGTGGTTTGCGATGAGACGGATTTTTTTCGCGAGTTCATCGTTTGCAGTGAAGAGCGCTCCGCCGTCGCCGTAGCAGCCGAGTGGCTTGGCGGGATAAAAGCTCGTGATGGAAATGTCGCCGAACGTGCAAGCGGGGACTCCGTCTTGCGTGGCCCCGAACGCCTGAGCGGAATCTTCGATCAGCCAAAGGTTGTTTGCGCGGGCGCATTTCCGGATTTTCTCATACGGGGCGCACTGCCCAAAGAGGTTTATGGCGATAATGCCTTTTGTCTTTGGCGTGATGAGATTTGCAATGCTTTCTGCGCTGACCTGGAGCGTTTCTGCGTCGATATCTGCAAATTTCGGGATGCCTCCGAGGCGCATCACGCATTCGGCGGGGGCGATAAAGGTAAAGTCTGGGACGATGACTTCGTCTCCCGGTTTAAGCCCGAGGGCGAGTAGTGCAATCGTCAAGGCGTCCGTACCGCTACCGCAGGTGATGGCATGCTTTGCACCTGTGAATTCCGCAAGTTCCGATTCCAATGCCTTGACCGCCGGACCTCCGATAAAGCAGCCGCTGTCGAGAACTTCTTGTTCGGCTTGCTTAAATTCGGATAAATAGGCTTCGCGCTGTGCACGTACATTGATAAACGGAATCATGGTGTGCAATTTAGCATTTTCCCGCCCCTTGACAACTTCCAAACTTTTACTATCTTTGTGCTAACATTTTTTAAGTAGGTTTTCACCCGGAGATTTTAAGGTGCCTCAACACAAGTCTTGCAAAAAGCGTTTGCTCCAGGCCGAAAAGGCCAACGCAATGAACCGTTCCACCCGTAGCGCTATCCGTGCTAGCCTCAAGGTTATCCGCACCGCTGCTACGAAAGCTGCTGCCCTCGAAGAAATGCCGAAGCTCTTCAGCATGCTCGACAAGGCTGCCGTTTCTCACCGCGCTGGTTTCTGCGCCAACCGTGCTGCCAACTACAAGGCCAAGGTTGCTAAGGTCATCAACGGCCTCGCTTAATTAGAGTCTTTTAAAGATTTTAAGCAAAATGAACCGATACGCAAAAGTGTATCGGTCTGTTTTGTTATTTTGAACTTTTTGTGTGGTTACGGCAGGTGGGTTCTTGGGGGAGATTTCTTCTGCTAGTAGACGAAAAAATTGTGATTTTGATTAAAAAAGGGCAAAAATCGAAAAATTCTTTTTGGTTTAAAGAACTTTTTTACTAGATTAAGTACTGGGTTTCAAGGAATTATAATGTCGTCTATTAATTTTGCTACAAGAGAAATTAGTTGTAAGGTCGTTTATTATGGTCCTGGTTTAAGTGGTAAAACCACGAATCTTCAGGTTATCCATCAGAAAATGCCTCAAGACAAGCGCACGGACATGGTTTCGCTCGCTACCGAAGGTGATCGTACCTTGTTCTTTGACTTTTTGCCTTTGAACTTGGGTGACATTAAGGGATTTAAGACCCGTTTCCAGCTTTATACCGTTCCTGGTCAGGTTTATTATAACAGCACCCGCAAGCTTGTGCTCCGTGGTGTCGATGGGATTGTCTTTGTAGCAGACTCCCAGCGCTCCCGTCAGGCCGAAAATCTGGAAAGCCTCCAGAACTTGCGCCAGAACTTGCAGGACTATGGCATGAACCTGGACGATATTCCGTTTGTGTTGCAGTACAACAAGCGCGACATGGAAAACGTCTTTACTCTGGACGAGATGAACGAAATGCTCAATCCAGACAAGAAGATTCAGTTCTTCCCGGCGACTGCACATAACGGTAAGGGCGTCGTGACGACGCTTAAGACAATCGCCATGCTGGTGATTGAAAAGTTTAACGTGAAGCAGGGATTCTTGCGCAAGGCCGCCGTGAATGCGGGGGCCGCAGCTCCGGCTGCAAGCGAAGCACCTGCTGAAAATGCCGAGGCGGGCAAGCCGCAGGCCGAGGCTGCAACTCCACAGCAGCCGACGTCTCCTTTCCGCATGCCTTCGTTCGCGGCAAAGCCGCAGGTGAATGCGGGTAACTCTGGCGGTGCCGGTTCTGGCTTGTTCCAGAAGGGCGCCATGTCGTCGCCGTTCGCACGTCCGCGTGTATCGACTGCCGTGCCTAGAATGCCGACGTTTGGACGAACGGTCGATAAACCGGCTCAGACGGATGACGATGAAATCGTCTTGCGTCCGTACAAGCCGAAGGACAAGTAGTTCTGTAATTGTTTGTGGTGTAATATGAGCGATTATACAATTTATTCTGATGATGCTAACAAGGTGCGTCGCTTGATGTCTGCTTATCAGGCGAGTGTCAAGTGCGAATATGTTGTTCTTTGCCATCGTGATGGAAACATCATTGCCGAAGTCGGTTCCCTCGGTTCCGATCTCGATGCAACGCCTCTTGCTGTTTTGAGTATTGCTGCATTTGATTCCTCGCGCCAGATTGGTGTGATGCTGGGTGGCGAAAAGTTCCAGTCTGTCTCTTTTACGGGCGAGAACCGTTCCGTCTATATTTCTCCTGTAGACCAGTCCCTTTTGCTTGTGCAGGTCTTTAACGGGGGTAGGCTCCCGAACCGCATTGATGACTTTAACCGCTTGCTGGTCGAAAAGCTGGAGGACGCCGTTCCTGCGTTTACGCAGAATACGAGCAGTCTTGTCCGCTAGGAGGTGCTTGTGGCAGGCCGGTTTCCGCCACTGAGAAATTTGCGAAAGACGACTATCTTGGCGATGGTCTTCTTTTTGGGTTTCTTTGTCCACCGCATGGTCTTGTTCTTCATCGATGATGAAGTCAGCTTTACCGATAATTCCGACATTGAACTTTCTCCGGCGAACAGTGTCGTTTGCCGCCACATTGTGAATGGGGAACCTTTTGGTTCCGATAGCGTATTCGAAGAGAATACGAGACTTTACGTTTTTTCGTCTATTACAAATTCTGCACGTTATCAGGAAGACACGCTTTTCCATATCTGGTTCTTGGGGATTGATACGATTTTTGTAGAACCCTGTAACCTTACGGGTGATGTTTGCAGCTCGATGCTTGCTTCGGACTTGGTCGAACTTGGCGAATGGAGTGTTGACTTGGTGGCGGGCCGCAAGTTGCTTGCGAGCAGGCAGTTCCGCGTGGTGACTCCTTCCCGGTAATTCTGTATGCGGTCTATTCCTTGTCTGGGCCTGCTGTTAGTCAGCTTAGCCTTTGCGTTGGATGTGGACTCGCTCCCCGTTTGGGATCCTTCAATTCTTGCAAAAAATGCTTTGGAAAATACGCCGGGCGCAACGAATCTTGTTGCGACAATGAATGCGCCGCAGGCGGATGATTCGTCGCGTGCCGAAATCGAGACGCACGGTTATAAAACAATGCAAGTGACGGTGGGCGATGGGGGGACGCAGGTCGATCAGGAACTGCGACTTTCGATTCAGGGGCGCCTCACGGATAGCGTTTATATTGATGCTCTTTTGTCGGATGTGGACCGCAAGGCGGGGGACCAGACGACGGCAACGCTTCAGGAAGTGGACCAGATTTATTTCCGCGTGGAGTCTCCGTATGCGATGCTCCATTTGGGCGATTTGACGTGGACGGACAATTCTATGGGGCTCACGTCGTTTAGCCGTTCGACGCTTGGTGCGATGGCGACTTTGCGTTATCGCGGGTCCGAGGTGAGTGGTGCGTGGGGCACGGACGAGGTGACTCGTTATTCACGCTCGTTTAACGGTGTGCAGGGGCAGCGCGAGGGCTATTACTTGGATGAATCGGGGAGCTTTGTCTCCGTTGTTCCAAATTCTGAACGTGTCTGGCTGAACGGTGTTGAACTTGTCCGCGAACGCGATTACGAGGTGAATTACGCCGGCGGTCTTTTGAACTTCAAGAACGGGATTATTCCAGGGACGGATGATGTGGTCTCGGTGGAGTATGATGCGTACTTGAGTGAAGATATCTATACGATGTACGCCTTTCGCGGGAGCCTGCGGCTAGAGAATGTATTCTTTGACGTGTCGGGATTCCACTTGGAAAATGATGTGGACCGCATGCGCAAAAGCACGCTCGACAGCGCCGATTACGAGCGATTAAAAAATGACCGCGGTGGCGAATTGCTTGATTCTTCGATGAATGTGCTGCACCGCCCGAAAATGTCGGAACGCTTGGGAGCACGCCTCCGCCTACAGGCGGAACATCGGTTTTACGCCGATGTCGAACTCGGGCTCAATCGCATGGATTCGAATACAGTTTCTAAAGATGTCGGTGGCCCGAGTGGGCGTGCGTTCAGATGGCTTGTGACTACAGACTCGACGCAGAACATGAACGCGTTCCCGGTGGCGCTTTCGGTCTATGGCAATTACGTCCAGGAAGGCTTTGCAATATCTGAATTTAGCGGTCGCGAGCGGGACTGGGATGCGTATGCGCTCCGCAATGAATGGGATTTGGACAGTGCGCTTTTGAAAGGCGACTTGCGCCATGACGAGCTTGCGCTCCGTATCCGCTTAGGAAAGGACTGGTTTGGTACTGCAAAATGGGGGTACCGCCGTGGCGATGATGAACGCTGGAATTCTTCGCGCTCGCAACTTATGCTTGTGCATCGCGGTCTTGATGCGGCTAGTGAATTTACTGCTTCGTATGTCTCGAGCACGCAGGAGGTGGACCAGAAGCGTTACCAGGGTACGTTCTCGTCGGAATTTTTGCGCGGATTCTTGAGGCCGTTTGGCAGTGGCGATGTGCGCTATTCTGTGCGTGATTCTCTGGGGCATAAGTCAGAACGCGGTTATGCAAAGACTATTGTTGGTGCGACTTTGAATGAAGACTTGTGGAATGTGAAGGAATCGGTCGGGACACTTACTGTACGTAAGCACGATTTGACGGACCGCGCGGATGGACAAACTCGTCACGAGGGCTGGCGCGATTCCGTGAATCTCGTGACTTGGACGCAGTCGGCTGAGGCGAACTTCCGCAAGTTTACCCTTTCGCATTTGTTGCAGTATACGCATGCTGTGACGGATTCGCTTGGGGCTGTGGATTCCTGGGTGGGCGACTTGTCAACGAATTTTGGCGATGATGACTGGGGCGTGCAAGGCTCTGTGGCTTATAGCTTCGGGATGACTTCGGAACAGACTTATACGGCCATTTACAAGGCGGTCGCAAAGGGCACGGGCGATGTGCGCTACGATAGCCTCACGGGTGCTTTTATCGAGGGCGTTGATAACGGTGACTTTGTCTATGAAGGCATGGGCCGTAACGATTCCGTGGGAGCCGTACTTTCGTCAAATGCAACGTTTGAAGCCTCTTTGGAATGGAATCCGGGCGTTTCGCTTGGAATTTCGCAGGGGCTGTTGCGCGATATAACGCTGAGTGCATCGTACCACTCCGAAGCCGAAGATACAACGGGCAAGAAGATTTATTTCCCTCCGGTTTATCCGGCGGCCTTGCGTCGCGTGACGGCGGGGACAGTTTCTTGGGATGCAAACCTTGCTTGGGACCATCCGTCGGGAATTTCGGCATCGTACAATCCGAGTGCAAGTTACGAGAAGAAGATGTCTTCTATCGGGTATTTCCAGGATATGTTTGATCATCGTGTCAAGGCGGGGCTCAATATAAATGAAAATCACTTTGTCGGTGTTGAAAATACTTTTGAAAAAGTTCACTTGAGTGCATTGCAAAAACTGGACTGGAATATTTGGGAAATTACGGGGCGGTACACCTGGAAATTGCCTGCAGGCTTAAGCCTCTCGCCGCGAGTGCGCTATAGGGAAGGCTCGGGCGAAGACGATACGGATGAATCCTTTGGTGCGCATCTTTGGGAAGAAGAATTGCGTGTCGGTTTTGAAAAAGAGGGTATGGTCGATGCTCATGTCTCGTTTGCCTCAATCCAGATGGATACACATGAGGGGGCGATTCCGTACCAGATGATGTCCGGTTTTGGCGATGGCGTCACATATAGACTTGAGGCGATGGCATCGGTGGAGGTGAATAACTTCTTGTCGCTTTCGCTCCGTTATATTTTGCGCTTTGGCAATGCCGAAGAAAACGTGTTCCAAAAACTTGCCACCGAGGCAAAGGCGTATTTCTAGTATGAAGTTGTGGTGGCGAAATATTTTGTGCGTAGTGGCGGTGCTCTTGTTTGGGGCGGTTTTGAGCCGTGCGTCCGAGTGTCGTATTGAACGCGTGGAATGGGTTGGTGACCATAGCGAGTTTGATGAACTTTCGATGAACGTGATTGTCGGGGCGTCTTGTGATTCTTGGCGTGCGGCAAGGCAAAAGCTGTTGCGCTATTACGAGGACCGAGGCTTTGTTGGTGCGTCACTGGATGTGCGTGTAGATAGTGCGGGTGTTGCGCATTGCGAGTTTGTGCGTGGTAGCGCTTGGGTGTGGGCAGAACCCGAAAATCTCGATTCTAATGCGACGGATATCGAAGTCTTTAGAATGCTGACGGGACTTGAAATCGGTGTGGAAGTTTCGCTTTCGGACCTGGAGCGCTCGGAACGCAGGCTTGCCCGATTGGGCTATTACGAAAAGACCGCCGATGTGCGCCTGTTCCGCGATCCGGTGCGCAATCGCATTATTCCAGCGTATTCTATGCGGGCGGTCCCGATTTCTGCGGCCGAAGGTTTCCTCACGTATTCTAGCGATGAGAATGTCTGGGAAGGTAAAGTCAATCTCGACTTGTACAACATCTTGGGGACGGGGCGCGATTTGCAGATGGAAGGCTATTCGCAGAGCGATTCTCGCAGGCTAGAAGGCTCGTACCGCGAACGCTTTATTTTTGGGACCGCCTGGGATGTGCTTGTGCGCGGGTTCTTTGAAGATGATTCGCTGTCGCGTGATTCCCGTTTGGAAATTGGCGTGTCACGGAATATCGGCTTTAGCTTTGATGTTGCGGTATTTGTGGGCATTGGCAATGACGAGAAGAGTTCTTCGTTTGAACTTTCGTACGTGTCGTTTGACCGTAGCATTTTGCCTCGAAGCGGAACGTCGTTTGATTTGTCGCTTGCGTGGATGATGGACCGCCCGGATTCGCTCGATAGCTATTTGCGCCTGGAGTCTTCGTTTGTGCATTATTTGCCGCTGTGGAAGAACTTTATTGTGCGCTACTCGGCAGCGGCGGGCGCGTTGCTTCCGTCGGGAGGCTCGTTTGCACGCGAGGACTTGTTTAGCCTGGGCGGCATCAATTCGTTCAAGGGAATGATGTATGGCTTTATGCGGACGCGCGCGTACGGTTTTTCGCAGGCCGCGTTCTTATGGCAGGATGGCTACGATTTGTCGATTGAGCTATTCTACCAGCCGGGGCTTTACAGGCGGATGAAGCCGTTCCACGGGTGGGCGCGCGAACACGATTATGGCATCGGGTTTACGCAGTACCGTAAGTCTTGGAGCTTTAGCATTTACTATGCGCTCCGCAATGGGTGCGATTACCTGGACGGTGTGCTTGGCTTTGGCGTGAAGACGCTGTTCTAGAAAAATGCTTTTGAAAAAAGCAAAAAAAGTACGTCATGCGGGCGGGGCCCCAGCTCGGAGTTGCGAAGGCCGCACGGGCCCCTCCCTGCACCCTCCCCATCCTTGGCCGACGCTATGTTCTCACTCTGTTAATCATTCGGTTCTTTTTTATAGAACATCTCACTAACAGCAATAATAATTGCATCCAATATGTGCGATTACCTAGACGGTGTGCTTGGCTTTGGCGTGAAGACGCTTTTCTAGAGTCTCGGGACGCGGACTTTGTCGCCAGCGTTGAGGTGCTCGAGCATGACGCCCGGATTTACGGACTGGAGGGCCGAGAGCACGTAGAAGCGGGGGAGGTTTTGCGTGCCTGCGCCATACGTTCTGCGGAGGAGCTTGAACAGGTCTTCGCCGTCGTTAGCGGTAACGACCTTGTAAAGACCCTTGTTCGAGGGGTCGGACTGCAAGGCGGAGAGCGCGTTCGAAAACTTGGCGACGAAATTTTCGGCGTTGTTGCTCGGCTTCGTGGCTTCGGCGGCTTGCTTCACCTGTTTTGGCGGCTTGCTCAGCCCGGATTTGCGGCTCGTGCTTTTGCCCGTAACGGACGGCGGGAGCTTGAATACCGGTGCCTTGAAAGCGTTCATCTTGAGGCTCACGTCGGCGGTATCTTTGCCCTTTTTGACCGGTTCGAGTTTCAAGATGGAGTCCAGCGAGGCGATATAGTTGCTGTCGGGCCATTCTTCGAGCACCATGCGCTTGTTCACCTCGACTATTTTGGCGGTCGGGTGGTCTTTTTCGCAGGCAATCAAAAGCAATGGAATTAGCAACAGTGATGGTTTCATGCTATAAAAAATACTAAAAATAGGGTTGCAACTTGCCAAAATCCTAAAAAACAACTAAATTTTAGCTCTCAACAATTACTTCACAGGAAGTTTTATAATGAAAGAAGGTATCCACCCTAATTATCAACCGGTCGTGTTCGTCGATGCGAATACGGGTAAAGAATACATCACCCGCTCCACGAAGTCTTCCGCCGAAAAGAAGACTATCGATGGTGTTGAATATAACGTGATTTCCTTGGAAATCACTGCTGATACCCATCCGTTCTGGACGGGCAAGCAGCATCGCGTGGATACGGCTGGCCGTATCGACAGCTTCAACAAGCGCTATGGCGGCGGTGCTAACATCACCTCTGCAAAGCGTAAGACTCGCAAGGCTGCTCCGGTCAAGGCTGAAGAAGAAGCTTAATCTTCTTAAATTTTGGGGCCTCCCTAACTAGGGAGGCTTTTCTCTTATTTAACCCTGAGGACGCAAAATGAAAAAGAAACTTAGCATTTGTGCCGCTGCCTTCATCGCTCTTGCTATGACTGGTTGCGATAACGGTAAGACTGGTACCATCGAAGGTGAAGTTCGTGATGCTTTCACCAACAAGCCGTTGGAAATGCCGACCGTCGGTATGGACTCCACGATTTACACCACTCTTTCCAAGAAGTACGAATTCAACCAGGAACTCCGCAAGGGCAAGTTCAAGTTCGTCAAGGTTCCGGTTGGCGCTTATAGAGTTTATGCAGGTCGTTCCAAGTACGTGAAGACCCGTATGAAGATTGAAACGACGGAACAGAATCCGAACGCTTCTCTCATTCTTTACATTTACAGCGCCCAGGTTGATCCGGGTCTGTACCAGGGTACTCCGGAAGGCCCGCTCAAGATCGATAACAAGTGGGTTGTCTACTCCACGAACTGCGATGAATCCATCGCTGGTTACCGCTTGACGATGCCGCAGCAGCAGGCTGGTGATGCAAAGACAAGCCTTGCTGAAAAGATTGGCGTCAAGAAGAAAGGCAAGAAGGGTAAGAAGGCTAAGAAGGCTGCTGCTCCGGCCGCTGTCGCTTCTGCTGTGACGAACCTCCCGGATCCGCGTGTTGTCGATGGCAAGCTCGAAGTGTTCTACCACAACTCTTCTTCCGTGTCTACCGCAATCACGGCTAAGACCTATCCGGCAGTTGTCGCTCCGATCGCTTCTCACAAGGACTGCAAGGGCTTTGGCGCAGGCGAAACGAAGGGCGTGTTCCCGGTCAAGGACAAGGCAACCGATCTCAAGGTCGAATACGTTGCTGAAAACCTCTTCAAGATTACTGGCAACCTCCCGAAGGGCAAGCAGATTATCCAGCTCTCCCAGGACGGAAAGACTCTCCAGACTTACTATTTCGAAGCCAAGTAATTCGGAATACGTTTGAAATTAAAAGACGCTCGGTTCTTGGAACCGGGCGTTTTTTGTTTTTATTGGTTATGGGGACGGGGAGACATTGTAATATTATGCCCCAGCAGCCTCTAATCGCTGCACATGGCAGTAGGCGAGTTCCTTCGTTTTTTCATCACGTAAATGCAGGCTGGAGCCTTCGCAGTAGCGCCAGTACTTGCAGGTCTTGCAGTCGCCGATTTTTGCCCAACTGCGGTCGCGCATCACTTGGTAGCGGTTCTGCCACACGTCCCAAATGTCGTCCTTGTAGATGTTTCCTTGGATGTAGTCGCCGCGCAAGCTCGGGCAAGCCGAGATACTTCCGTCGCAGAGCACGGAAGAGACGTTTACGCCGGCGCGGCAGAAGAACGGGTAGTTGCGTGCGTCTTTCTCGTAACTGCCGAGGAACCCTTCGCAGCCGTAGTTCACGTTGATGACGTTCATCGATTTTACTTCGCGGATGAAGTCGAACACCTGGCGGAATTCCTGGTTAGTAAGCTGGAACAGCGGATTGTCCTTGGCGCGGCCTTTGGGGAATACGGTCGCAACGCGCCAGCGCTTCACACCGATTTTCAAAAGCATGTCCAAGATTTTCGGGAGTTCCTTGAGGTTTTCGCGGTTCACACAGGTCATCACGTCGAAGGTGAGTCCTTGCGTGTGGGCGGCCATGTCGATGGCGCGCAGCGCGCGTTCAAAGCTATGCGGGTCGCCACGGAAATGGTTGTGGCTTGCTTCGAGACCGTCAAGGCTGATGGTAAGCGAGCGGAGCCCTGCGTTCAAAAGGCGCGTGTAGCGCTCGGGAGTCATTGCAAGTCCGTTTGTGACCATGCCCCAGGGGTAGCCGCGCTTCTTGATTTCTTGGCCACATTCTTCGAGGTCCGGGCGCATCAAAGGTTCGCCTCCGGTAATCACCACGATAAAGTGCTTCGGGTCAACGTGCGGGGCGAGCTTGTCGAGCACGGCCATAAAGTCTTCGCGGGGCATGTCGGGGATGGCGTCCTTGACGCAGTCGCTACCGCAGTGCAAGCAATGCAAGTTGCAGCGTAGCGTGCATTCCCAGAAAAAGTACGTGAGCGGGTGTGCCTTGATTTCGTTGTGGCGGTAAAGACGATAAGCTTCGAGAGCGAGTTTCTTTTTAAGCGAAAGTTGCATAATAATAGGTGGTAGAAAAGGTTAGTGTTTCTCAGGGCAGTCGATGGTGGATTCGCAATAATCGTATTCTACCTGAGTGCCTTCTAGGGTTGTATAGGATTCCTTGAAACAGTATTTAGGATCTTTAAAAGTGCAATTTTGAGCTCCGCATGAACCTGCTGGAGGAGTCGATGCTTCAACGCCCTTAGGTAAATTTTCTTGCAATTCTGGGTGCTCGTAATAAGGCCCCGGTTGTCTTAGGTACTTGTATCCATCTTCACATTCGATGATGTCAAAGACTTCGCCTAAATCGTTTGTGGCCGTAGTGTTGTAGCATTGGGTCGGGAAACATCCATAACTAGCGACTGCGTCGTCCTCGTTTTCACACCCGCTCCAGAAAAGTGCGAGTACCGAAAGTAAAAATTTTTTCCAGTGTTTGTATAACATGATTAGGTGGTAAAACTAATAATTTTCTTTGGTGTAATATTTCTTGTCGAAATCTTTTTTTGTGTAGGTTGTTTTTTCGCCTTGCTTGTCGGTGCAATTTATGTCGGTTGTGCCTTCGGTTCTGCGGCAAGTGACTCCGTCATTGCATTTGTACTTAAAAGTACATCTTGAATCTACGCCGTAGTCAGGGCACATGGCTTCAAGATCGCAGACCGTCAAATCGGTGGTGGGGTTTGATGTTGCAAGGCATTCGTTGATGGTCTGCTCAATTTCCTTTAACTTGTCTTCGTAAATCTTTTGGCATTCTGCGTCAAGCGCGGGCTTGTTCTTTTCCCATTCCTCTTTCATCTTGAGGTAATCGAGGTATTCCTGCGTGGGGCGAGTGGTGCCATCGCTACAAACTTCGTCTTTGTGGAACTTCATCGGGGCGCCGTATAGCGCTACAAACATGTCGAGTTCTTGGCGCAAATCGGCGAGGCACTGCGGAACAGTTTTCAGTGTATTTTGGATGCTGTCAATTTTGGCGACACCGCCGTGATTTGCTTTCTGTTCTGCATTTGATTTTGCCACGCTTTCTGAATAGCTCGGCGGGTAATACGATACGAGCGAATCACCTGGCGCGCATGTCACTTCGCTGGAACTGGATCCGTTTGCGCTACTGGAGCTTGCCGACTCGGAACTTGATGATGCAACGGCTTCGCTAGAACTAGAGCTCTCAACGCTTTCGCTGGAACTTGATGCTTCGGAACTTATCCCAGAACCGTTGTCGCATGGGCAACCTGATTCCGTGACGCTATCGCCATTACACCCTGCCCAAAAGAAGGCGGTTGTCGTGAGTAAAAGATTTTTCCAGTGCTTGCGAATGTTCATTCTGGTTCCTTTACATCATATTTTGTTTTAAATTCGGCTTCGGTGTAAGTTATTTCGTTGCCTTGTGTGTCGATGCAATTGAAGGTTGTTTTTTCAGTTCCTTGTTCGGAATAACAGAAAGCCCCATCATTGCATTCATAGTCGCGATATGCTTTTGGAGGAACTGTGTTTTCAATTTCGCTGCCTTTAAATGTGCAGGAAAGCGTCTTGTAGATTTTTTTGAAGTGAATCTCATCGTAGGTGAAACCGTCGTTGCATTCGTATTTTTTTATAAAGACATCTGCGTCTACACCGTAAACGGGGCATATTGTTGTGCCGTTAAATGTTTCACATGCAGGGGCGGAAACATGGATAGTATCAGTTTTTGCTATGCAGGTGTATCCGTTTTCGCAAGTGACTGTAGAACCGTTTTCAGAGGTGACTTCGCAATCCATTTGCGGCACGCCGTAGGCGGGCATAGGCAATGGTTCGGAACTGCTAGATATATTATCTTCGCTGCTGGAGCTAGAATTTTGTGTTTCCGAACTACTGGAATACTGCGGAGGGGCTCCATAAAGAGGAGGTT
Source organism: Fibrobacter sp. UWB2 (assembly GCF_002210425.1). Taxonomy (NCBI): domain Bacteria; kingdom Pseudomonadati; phylum Fibrobacterota; class Fibrobacteria; order Fibrobacterales; family Fibrobacteraceae; genus Fibrobacter; species Fibrobacter sp. UWB2. The sequence continues at coordinate 417,519 of NZ_MWQK01000002.1, forward strand.
CCGTGGTTGTGCCGCTATCGCAACTGGCCCAGAAAAATCCGGTAAGTGCAAGTGAAATCTTTTTCCAGTGTTTGTAAAACATTTTTAACTCCTCACGCCCTATGGGGCTCACACTCCTATAAATATATACAAAATAAGTCCGAAAATGCTCCAAAAAGGCGATAAATCCCATGTGCCGAAAAGATTTTGTTGCATCTGTTGCATATAGGCTTCTCGTAGGGTGTTTTGGTCTAAAATTCTCCTTGTCGTGCTCGGTCTTTGCGTATAAAAGTTATATTTAACGCACTATGAAAAAAGAAACGTTAGGAAGGGACGGTGTAAAGTCTAAGTCTTTGCGTCAGTCCTTTATGGAATGGAAGAATTCCCTTCATTGGGATAAACCTCAGAATATCATGTTGGCGGTTACGATGTTCGTGCTCGTGGCTGCTTTCCTTATCTTTAACAATTTATCCGTGCCGTATGCGCGCCATTGGGATATCCAATGGGGGTATTACTCGATTCTTGCCACGTTCCTGTTGCTCGTGGCGGGTGTTGTTGTCAATGCTCCGTTTGTGGCAAAATATGTGCGCGGGTTCTTGCCGAGTGGCAAGAGCTTTTGTGGGCTAGCCCTTTTACTCATCGTGTTCTCGGTGTTCATTTTCGGGAACATCGGCAATACGCACCGCGTCTTGAGTGACGAGACGAGCTGGGAATCGATGGGCCTCCAGATGTATTTCCAGCACACGGGCGGTGTCTGTAACGAAGGCGTCTGGACAGATGGCGTTCTCGATTGCAAGACCGAAGTGAACAACTTCAAGGGCAAGGCGCTTGGCTTTGTCTATTCGCTTGTGTTCAACTTTATGGAACCGAATCGCGATTCTGCGCTGATGGTGAACTATCCGTTCTACATCTTGAGCTTGATTGCGTTCTTCCTTGCGCTTAGCAAGTGGTTCAAGAGCGATAAGCTTGCGCTTGCGGCGACGGCGTTCTTGGGCGGCATGCCGATATACTTGTTGCAGTCGCGCTCCGCATCGACCGAAGTCCTCTACATCCTCTTGCTTGCAGTGCTTATGGCGTGGTACGCGTTTGTGCCGACGAACAAGGTCACGTGGAAGCATTTCCTCTTGACGGTTCCGCTGCTTGGATTCTTTGCGCAGACCCGCCAGGAAACTGTATTTGCATTTATCCCGTTTGCGCTTTACTATTACCGTTACTTCCTCGAAAAACCGTATCGTTTGCCTGCTTTTGTGGCGTCGGTGATTGCAGTGAGCTGGCCTTCGATCAACACGATGGCGGCATATCGCGGGTATGATTTCCAGGGTGGTACGCATGCGGCGCACTCGTTTGAAAACTTGTGGTACAACCTCAAGACGAATATCGAAGTCATGATGAACCTCAAGCCGGATTCTGCTTTTGGCGGTATCATGGAAAATCCGTTCTACACGACGTTTACCGTGATTTTGCTTTTGGCAACGGTTTGGCTCCTGTTCCGCATGATTTACTCTCGCCGTTACGTGCGCGGATTTATCTTGGGCATCACGTTCTGCGTGCAGATTTTTGTGATTCTCCTGAACGTGTCTGGAACGTTTACGATTGATATCAACCAGCGCTATGTGCTTGTGGCGCTCCCGCTGTTTGCGCTCTTGATGGCGCTCGGCCTTTACGATGCGCTCGTGTTTACGACGAAGATGAAGAGCGATGCTGCCGCAAAGATTGTGGCGGGGTTTGCTTGCCTTTTGTCTATCGGGCTTATGCTTTACCATGCTCCGAGCTACAAGGCGAACATGCTCTATTACAAGAACAAGCTCTTGGCCGAAGAAGACTTCTTGAATACGGAACTGGCAAAGTATCCGAAGAACTCCGTGTTCATTTACGCTAGACCGTGGCAGATGCTGGCATCGGGCCATACTTCGTTTAGCGAAAGCTCCTTTAAGAGCTGGAGCACCGAAAAGTTTGCTGAATGGATGCAAAAGTCTGGAGGCAATATTTATCTTGTGCGCGGTCAGGATGGCTACGGCAAGGTGAATCGCAATAGCCGCGTGGTGGGCTTCAAGACGACCGACCAGATTGACGATATCTTGGGCGCATACAAGAACGAGCGCGTGCTGATGGAAGCCCGTCTGTTCGGTTATGGCCTAGCTATTTACAAGATTATCTCGAAGAAGGGCGTGTCGCATTATGCGCAGAACTTCATGGTGAGCGAAGAAACGAATGGCATGATTGTCGTGAACAAGCGCTTCCCGGAATCGATTGCTTGCGATTACAAGGTGAACGACAAGGACCAGGGCGAAATGCTCGTGTCGCAAAGCGCTGACACGCTGCAACTCGATTCTGCCAAGATTCGTGCGGGCTTGAACCGCGTTGTGCTGAGCTGCTACATGCCGGACGAAGATACGCTTGTGACGTACCGCGATTTCTTTGTCGAGGGCGAGAATGTGGCGCTCCTTTCGAAGCTCAAGATGGGCAAGTACTTCCAGGAATGGGGTGAGCCGCAGATGAACGAGACTGTCGATCACCACAAGATTACGATTGACGGTGAACCGTTCCGCTATGGTATTGGTAGCCATGCAAACTCGGCGATTGAGTTCCCGCTTGCACGCAGCTATGATTGGTTGAACGTGGTCATTGGTCTTGATGACGAAAGTGCTTGTGGCGATGGAGCCTACTTTGCTGTTGAAGCAGATGGTCGCGAAATCTACCATTCCAAGAAACTTTATACGACAGACAAGGAGCGCTTGAAACTTGATATCAAGGGTGCCAAGTCGATTAACTTGCGCGTGTTGATGGGCAACGACAAGGACTGCGACCACGGCGACTGGGCTCATGCCTGGCTTGAGGCTGAAAAATGAAAGTCCTTGTAGCTCCGCTAGATTGGGGACTTGGGCATGCGACTCGTTGCGTGCCTGTTGTTCGCGAATTCTTGCGGGCGGGTGCCGAGGTGGAACTGGCGGTAGTCAAGGCGAACGCCAATTTTTTCCGTGAAGTCTTCCCGGAATTGCGGCAGCGCTTGGCTCCGAGCTACAACATTGTCTACCCGAAGCACGGTTACAATATGGCGCTTTGGCTGCTCAAGAACAGCATGCACCTGAATGCCGTGATGCGTTACGAACACCACTTTGCCGAAGAAATGGTGGAACGCCACGGCTACGATGTGCTGTTCTCGGACAACCGATTCGCATTTTATTCTAAGAACGCGCTTAGCATTTATATGACGCACCAACGCAGGATTGCGTTCCCGCGGGCTTTTGCTGCGTTTGAACGCATTGGCGTGATGTGGCATGCGAACATCATGCGCAAGTTCGATGAAGTCTGGGTGCCGGATTTGGAAATTTATCCGGGCTATGCGGGCTCGCTTTCGCATTCGGGCGCGACGCCAGGCGATAAGCCGATGCGTTTCGTCGGGACGCTTTCGAGATTCTCGGAGATGGGGAATGATGGAAACGCGCTTGGGAATGCGCCGGCGCCGGTCGACCTCGAACGAGAGGTGGACTTGATGAGCGTGTCGGAGTTTATGGCGCACTCGGCGAATGTAGAATGGGACGCTGCTCCTGAAAAGCGTACTTCTGGAAACCACTCTTTTGAAATGCGCGCAAACTACAAGGTCGTGGCGGTTGTTTCGGGTGTGGAGCCTGCACGTACGCAGTTCGAACAGCAGTTGCGAGATGCTTTGGCTCAGATCCCTGGCCAACACATGATGATTCTCGGGAAGCCTTCGGCGGAGCAAAAAACGTGGACTGAAGGAAATATCGAGTTCCACACGCATTTGGCGACGAACGATTTTGCAGAAGCTGTGAAAAGAGCCGATTTTGTGGTGAGCCGAGGCGGTTACAGCACGGTGATGGACATGGCGGAACTTGGCGCAAAATGTATCTTTGTACCGACGCCAGGACAGTTTGAACAGATTGTCCTCGCTCACGATTTGTCGAAGGCGGGCTATGCCGTTGAAATTCCAGCAGATGAACTCTCTGCTGAAACGCTTGCAATCGCTTTCGAAAAGTCCGTGAAAATGCCGAAGGTCGAAAAGCAAAACCTGCTTCACGATGCGGTTGAAAATGTTGTTCGAAGATTTAAAGAGAGGTCGATATGAACCAGTTCGTTTTAGCTTTCCCGATTCCCGTTGCTGTCGATGAACCGTTTGCCATTACTGAAACGGTTCAGGTGAATGCTGATACCAAGACCTTGATGATTCCTGGTTGCAGCGTGCAGTTCAATGTTGTGCGTCAGGGCGCATCAGCTGACCTCTTGGAAATTTTTAAGGAACGCGATGAAATTTCTGCAGACGAAGAAAAGGCTATTGTTGATCACAAGTCTCTCTTGTTCTTGCTCGGAAACGTCAAGACGATGGACGATGTTGAAATGGTGAATTCCGCCATTTTGAAGGTCCTCAACGCGAAGGCCGCGGGCGTTTATATGCAACAGTCTGGCACGGCCTGGACCGCGAAGGCTTTTGAAGAACAGTTTGGCGATTGCGATTATCCGATGGACCCGTGGATTAACATCCTTGATTCGGGTGACTCGCTTTATACGCTTGGCCTGGCTGTGTTTACGTTGCCGGACTTGTGCATCTCGAACACGATTGAAGACCCGGAAGAGGCTCTCTTGATGGCGGCTGATAGCTTGTTTGGCGATGGTATCCCGGCTAAGTCTGGAAGCGTCATTGACTGGGGCGAGGGCGAAAAATACGTGCTCCGTCAAGAAACGAAGACGCTCTTCTCCAAGGATGCCCCTGAATTCAACAAACAGGGTGTTCTGAGAATCGTAAAGAAATAACGCGCTCGCGGGCGACGAAGTCAATAGAAGGGGAGCTTATGGCTAATGTTTTAAAGTTTGAATCGATTGATAACGCGCGACAGCTCGGCGGGATTCCGGCGGGCGGTTCCCATGTCAAGCATAATTTGCTTTTTCGCAGTAGCAATTTGTCCAAAGCGACGGAACATGATTTGCACCGCCTGCGTGATGATTTTGGCGTTCATCTGGTGATTGATTTGCGTTCCGACTTTGAATACATGCAAAAGCCGGATAAGCTCCTTGATGGAATGGATTCCGCTTTGATTCCTGTTTTGGATGATTCCATGCATGGCGATGCTTTCAACAAGGATCAGGTGGTGCCTGCAACGGGCGTGGACTTTATGGAATTCCTTTTTGGCATTGCCCGCCATCCGATTGCAAATACGTTAAAGGACAAACTCTATAATTACTTTGTGGATAGCGATTATGCGAGCTCGCAGTATGCGAAAGTCTTTGAAACGGTTCGTGCGCAAAAGGGTGCGCCGGTTTTGTGGCATTGCACTTCGGGCAAGGACCGCTGTGGTTTTTGCTCAGCCTTGATGCTTGCCGCTCTCGGTGCTGATGATAACGCTATTTTAGATGATTATGCGGAATCCGAAAACTCGTACCGCAAGCCGCTAGAGGCGATGACTGCTAAAGGTCGTGAATCGGGAATGACGGACGAACAGCTCGACATTCTTCATTTTTTGGTGAGCGTCAAGCGCGAGTATCTTGAAATCCCGCTCAATCGCATTAATGCGGAATACGGTTCGCTACTGAACTTCGTCACGCAGCGCATGCACGTGCCTACAGCGACCATCGATGCGCTTCGGGAATACTACCTAGAATAATTAAAAAAAACGCAGGCCCGAAGGTCTGCGCATTTTTATTATCACATTCTTGTTTATGCGATAGAGTCGAGCGGTCTCCGTGAGCAACAAACGCCTCGTATTGCGATTTCATCGCATAAACCGGCGCCTCAACAATAGAAACAAGCAAGCTTGTTTCTGCTGTATTCGGCTTGGATTTATTTAACGAGGCGTGGTTGCGAGAGCGAGGCGAAGACGGAGTCCCCGCCTTGCAAAGAGCCGAGCGGTCTCTTACAATTCCGGCTGCTTGCCGGTGAGGCGCACGAAGATTTCTTCGTACTTGGCGAGCGTGTTCTTCACGACTTCAGGCGGAATTTCCGGACCCGGGTAGGTCTTGCCCCAGTCGAGAGTTTCGAGCCAGTCACGGACGTACTGCTTGTCGAAGCTTTCCTGGTTCTTGCCAACCTGGTACTTGTCTGCCGGCCAGTAACGGCTGGAGTCTGGAGTGAGCACTTCGTCGATGAGGATGGTTTCGCCATCGATTTCACCGAATTCGAACTTGGTGTCAGCGAGGATGATGCCCTTGGAGGCGGCGTAGTCGCGAGCCTTCGTGTAGATGTCGAGGGACATATCGCGGAGAGTCGTTGCAACCTTTTCGCCAACGATATCGAAAGTCTGTTCGAAGCTGATGTTTTCGTCGTGGCCTACATCCGGCTTGGTGCTCGGCGTGTAGAGCGGCTTTTCGAGTTTTTGGCAGAGCTGGAGACCTTCCGGGAGAACGTGACCGCAGATCTTACCGGTCTTCTGATAGTCCTTCCAGCCGGAACCGACGATGTATCCGCGCACGATGCATTCCACGGAATGGCGGTTAGCCTTTTTCACGATCATGGAACGGCCGCGGAGGTAATCGGCGTGCTTCTTGAGCACTGCCGGATATTCATTCACGTCGGCGGTGATGAGGTGGTTCTTCATGCCAAGGTGCTTGAACCAGAAAAGAGAAAGCTGGTTCAGGATCTTGCCCTTGCCCGGAATCGGGGTCGGGAGAACCACGTCAAATGCGGAAAGACGGTCGCTAGCGACCATCAGGAAGCTGTCGCCGAGGTCGTACATGTCACGTACTTTACCCTGGTGGAACAGCGGAACTTCGGTAATGGGGGTTTCGAATTTTAAGCTCATAGTACCTCAAATTTAGCAATTTAGTGGCGGGTGGCTAGGGGGTGGAACCGTGTTTCGCTATATCAAACGCTTTGTTGCATATAGAAAATTATTTTGTGGAATTTTTTATAAAAACGTTTAAAATATTAAAAATTTAAATATTTTGTTGCGTGAAATGTTGACTTTGCAAAACAGAATGGTTATATTGTGAATGAGAAAACTTGGTGGTTTCCTAAAAGGAGAAGATTATGAAAAAGCTTTCGTTTGTTGCTTGCTCTGCGTATGTCGCACTGATGTTTGTTGCCTGTAGTGATGATCCGGTGACGGCTGCCGTTCCGCCTGCTGGGGGTGGCGCTGGTCAAGGGGTTGGAGTCGCGTTGGATTCCACACGCAATATATCTGTCGTGTTTAAGGGTTGTTTCGACTATTCATATAATGATGCCCTGAAGAAAACGGCTGCGGAAAATCCCAAAGCCTATTTGGTTACCGACGATGCGGGATATCATGTGGTTATTCCGGACATGGGAGGAGCTTGCGGTTACGAAAACATTGTATTCAATAACCAACGTGTACTTGATACGCTAAAAATCAATTTTGAAGGGGATCCTGCAGAATGTAATTGTATTAATGATGTATGGTTCAATATCGATCCATTGGATGCCGATATCAAGTATTTGGTATATCTGAATACTGTTTATGAAATCGTGGCGGAACCGCTTCTGGAAAGGAGTTCTTCAAGTGAACTTTTGATGCAGTCTTCTTCCTCGGATGTGGCCGAATCTTCGTCTTCTGTTGTTTCGTCTTCGTCTGAGGAGGACCCGTCTCGCGTAATTGTTACGGATGCTAATGTGCAATGCGAGGACCGTCGTACGTTTGACCCGATGCTTGATGGCAATTCAGTAGAATCGTTTACACGCGAAAAAAGCGATGCGGCGCTCCCGCCGGTCGCTTATCGCTATGTGTCAACGGAAAATGTTGGCTTTACGATTAAAAATGTGACGGCAACTTGTGGTTCCACAATTGAAAGCCTGAATGTAGTGGCTTTGGACGGTACGCTCAAGGTCAATGTAGAATATGGTTCTGCCTATGATTTGAATCAAAATTGCATTTGTCATTCGCAAATCACGTTCAGCGTAAAAATAGATCCTGTTTATTCTACCGCAGAATATCTTGTTCTGAATGACCATGGCTCCAATTTCAACAATAAAATGGAAATTGTCGATTTAGATGTTATTCGTACTGATGATATTCCTAACAATGATTTTTAATCAATGATAGCAACGTAAAAAAAGCCTCCCTTCGGGGAGGCTTCCTTTAATTTATTTTGATTTTACTTTTGGATGCACCTGACAGAGAATGCGTTGTTCTCTTCGATGGCGCGTTCCGCATAACGTTCGTTGTAACCGCCAATGGTCACGAAGTTTGCGATGTAGGTCGTTTCTTCGGTGGCTGTCCAGAAGAATGCTGATTTGTCCATGTCTTCGTAAGCGAAATGTGTGTCGCTTTTGCCATCCGCGTTGAATGATGCTTTGGTTTCTTCGCAGTAAGGACTCCACATGTCGTTGTTGCCAAAGCAAATTCTCTGGCCGGCCTGCTTGACTCTAAAGCCGTTCTTCTTGCTGGACCCGAGATACTTGCTCAAGAAATTCCAGTCTTTGCGGTCGGGAAGTTTCCAGCCGGTGGGGCAGGCCTTCATGGCTGCTTTCCACGTGTAGAGGCGACCGTACTTGTGGCAGTTTTCCTTGTCGTCGTTGTAGCAGTAGCTGCCTTTTGTCGTCTTGTAGGTGAGGTTTTCGGCGAGCCAGTTGTGGTTGCCGATTTTCACAATCTTGTAGGTGTGGCCGTCACGCGGGTCCTTGAACTTTTTCGCGGAGGCCTTTTTGGAGGGGGCTGCTGCGGCGATGCAGGCGGCCAAAAGCATAAATACTAAACCAATTCTCATGGACAGAAATTTACAAATTTTCCGTTTGAGAAATTTTGTTATTTTGTGAAATGAAGAGGATTTGAAGTTGCTAATTGAAGATGTAAAAAAATCGATAATCGATGCCGGTTTTCACGATGGCGAAAAGATGCCTTCTGTGCGTAAAATGGCGGAAAGGCTGAAACTTTCTGTCAATACTATTCACAAGGCGTATAAGCTTTTGGCAATCGAAGGACGTATCCAGCTTGTTCATGGCAAGGGATGTTTTTGGGGGACCGCTCCATCGTTCGAGGTGAAGGCCGAGGAGAGTGTCTATTCTGTTGTGGAGCGCCTGTTCCAGAACGATTTGGACAGCGGGTATCTGAATGCCTTTGATGAACTCCCTTCGTGCAAGGAACTTTCGAATCGTTACAATGTTTCGCTTTACATTGTCAAAAAGTTCCTGATGCAAAAGTGTTCGCAAGGAATTTTGCGCCATGTGGGGCATCGCTTTTTCTTTAGCGAAGAACGTCCTGTTGAAAAGTCGAATTTTATTTTATTTGTCCACCGCTCGGATGAATTCGGCCGCTTGAAGATTGAGTCCGAACGCGAATCCGATGTGTTCCGCACGTTTGCGCAGATTGCGGCAGAACAGAAAATTGCGGTGAAGTTTATCGGGTATCACGAAGCTTCGAACCTGTTCTATTTGTCATCGGGTGAAACGTTTGTTGTAAAGAACGATACTCACTGCTTGGGCGTGTTTCTTTCGACGTGGCTAGTGAATGATGCGGCGAAGTTGTTCGCACATTTTGCTTCGTTCAAAAATCCGATTTCGGTCTGGTGGGAATACGCTCCAGATGTGATTCCTGTGATTGCACGTAATAAAAAGAAGTGGGCGTTCTACAATGTGGCTTTTGGCAAGGAAGCGGGCGTGATTGTCGGTCGTTACCTCAAGAGCAAGGATATGGGGCCGGTTCATTACCTCTCGCCGTACCACGCTAGTTTTTGGTCGAAGGCTCGCTTGCAGGGCTTGTTGGATGCGGGTACGGACGTTATTCCGCTTGTCGATGAACGCTATGCCTCTCCGTTTGACTTGGCAGATGCTGCTGAGCACGAGGGCGTTGAGCGCCAGGTTCTTTTGGACAACATTTTGGAATCGCTTTTGAAAAACGCGACTTTGGATAAATTTGTGTGCTCAAATGACTGGGTGGCGGCTTCGCTGATTGATTACTTCAAGGCGAAAAAGTTACCTGCGCCGTACGTGGTAGGCTTTGACGATACGATTGAAAGTTACCGCTACGTGTTTGATTCGTTTGCATTCAATGTCGGGACGATGGTGAAAGAGGCAATTTACCACATTGTCGCACCGACCATATATGCAGAACAGCGGCGCCAAATGCAGACGCCGCTTGGAAGAGTTGTCGAGAAACACTAATCGCGATTGTTATCCCGGCCGCTTTGTCACTCCGGATTTATTCCGGGGCGGGATCTACTATGCTCAAACATTGAATTTCCCGGAGCAGGCGAGGAGCCCGAGCATATACAGGAGTCCGTCGTAGTAGCGCCAGAGTCCGGTTGGGATTTCCATATTCCAGAGGTCTTCGGCGAACGGCTTGATAAGCGGATCGCCAGCGGGGAGTGCGACAGTCGATGCTGCGTTCATGGCAATCAGGCCGCCCGTAGCAGGCCTTGCCTCGCGCGGGAACGCGCTCCCGTCGACACGCATGTCGGCGAGATACGGGCGACGCCCGTGGAGGTAACCGAGAATTTTGCGGACTGCAGAAACTTCCCATTCGCTCACGTCGGCACGTTTGCCCTTGTCTTGCAATTTCGCAGCGTCAAGACCGATGTTCCACACGACGCGCCAAGCGTCTCCGCAGAAGCAATCGCTTTCCGGGTGCCAAGGCGTTTTCTTCGGTGTGCCGTCAAATTCGCTGTAGTCGGCGGCAAGTCCCGTGACCGGGTGGCAAGCCTTTTTCAAGTAGGCAACGCTGTTGTCTGCAATCTTGTTCCAAATTGCATCATCGCTGGCTTCTCCGTACATTCTGTAGAATGCGACCGTGTTGTAGCTCGGGTCGGTGTAATCGTTCCCTTTCATGGGGGAGAATCGTACGAGGCCTGCGTTCACGTCCATCATCGTGTACACATCGCCAGCTTGCGGCTTGTGTGCCATGTCGTTGATGAGCTCGACGGCGTCGCGCTTGTATTGTTCGTTTTTGAAAATCTTGGCGGCGTATAAGAGCGCTGCGGCAAAGTATTCTTCGCCATCCGGAGCGGCACCTGGGTCCATCATCGAAAAGTCAGCGGTCGAGACTTGCCAGGAGTAATAACCGGCAAGGTCGCCTTCGGTGTTTTTCATGTGCGTCTTGGCGAATTTCCAAAGTTTGTCGAAAAGGTCCTGCTTGCCGAGGAGTGCGGCAACCGTCATGCCGTAGCTCATGCCTTCGGAGCGGATGTCGTTGTGGCCGATATCCACGATGTACGCCATGTCGTTGCCTTTGTCAAAGCAAATGCGTTCGTTTTCGTGGTCGCCCTCAAAGAGCTGGGCGAATGCCTTGTTGAGTTTTGCCTCGATTTCGGCGGGAGTCTTACCAATTTCTTCAAAAATGTTTCTCATGGCATCTAAAATAGAAATGTATTGGGCTCCCGTCCTGTTTTGTAGATGAAATAATTTAAAAGTGTTGTGAGTGTTTCTTGTGGAGTTATAAAAAAGGTGGTAAAAAAATTTGACCACCTTGGAAAGTTGAAATTTAGCCCTGTTAATCCAACTGCATTTACAGAACGCGGTTTATATATGCTAGCTACGATATTAAGGGGAAAAATAGCTATCCAGACAACGATAAATATTATAGATACATTTGTTGAAATTAGAGAATTATCGCGTGCTGTAGCTAGTATTCCTCATGTCGTAGATGAATCGGAACGAAAGTCTTTGTTGAAGCGTAGTGGAGAAATAATTTCAAATGTTCTTACGAATGATTTGGAAGAATCCGAAACAGAAACGGAAATAGAATTGAATTTGGCTATGCTTAAGATAAAACATAAAGTTAAAAAGGAACGTCAGCGAAAATAAAAACGCCCGCATTACTGCGAGCGTCTTTAAAAGCTTGAGTCTTCTTGGCTCTAAGCGGTTTACTACCTGGAGTAGTATTCCACGACGAGCTGTTCTTCGAGCTTGACCGGGATCTGGTCGCGGAGCGGAAGCTTCACGAGAGTACCCTGCATCTTGCCGAGATCGACAGACAAGTATTCCGGAGCGGCAGCTGCAGAAGCGATTGCTTCCTTGATCTGCACGTGTTCCTTGGACTGTTCACGAACAGCGATCACGTCGCCAGCCTTGATGAGGCGGCTCGGAGAGAAGCTACGAACACCGTTCACAGTGAAGTGACCGTGTGCAACGTACTGACGAGCAGCGAAGATCGTACGGGCAAAACCCATGCGGTAGACAACTGCGTCAAGACGAGTTTCGAGCAAGATCATCAGGTTGTCACCTGCAGAACCTTCACGACGGTTAGCTTCCTTGTATGCCTTGGCAAGCTGAGCTTCGGAAATGTTGTAGGTGAAACGAAGACGCTGCTTTTCGACCAACTGCTGCTTGTAAACGGAAGCAGACTTCTTGCGGGTCTGACCATGCTGGCCAGGTGCGAAGTTGCGGCGGTCGAGAGCCTTTTGAGTCTTCTGAGAAACGGCAACGCCGAGAGAGCGTGCTACTTTACCTTTAGGTCCGCGGAAGGAGGACATATTTACCTCTTTGAGGAAGCTCTTTGGTTACGCTCGCAAGTTGGCAGAGCTTGGCACGACATGCGAGATTTGGACTTCAAATTTAGTCAAATGTTCACTACTTGTCAACAGAATCTTGGCATTTCTCGAAGACGAAGGGGTTGTGGTCGCCTTGGACCTTGAAAATGCGGCGGTCTCGTTCGCATTCGCGCTCGGTGACGGGGTACATCTTGTCCCAGGCTTCGAAAAGCTTGCGGTCCTGTTTGGAAATGTTGATGTTGTAGGTCTTTTCCATGTAGAAATGCACGCGGGCAATCAGGCCTCGGACTTCTTTGCGGGGTTGGACCTTCTTTTCCTTGAAATCGACGATGGTTTCGCACTCGCCGTACATGGGGGCTGGGTTGTTCGTCCACTGGCTGAACATGAAGTTGTTGCGGTCTCCGTTCACTTCGCCGATGGCGGGGTAGAGGTTGTGGAGGTCGCCTTCCATAATTTTGAAAGCGGAGTCGTTGGCACTGCAGTTCTTGCGGCCGCCGTCACGCCAGCAGGGGAGGTGCTTACCCATGTTGTGGGCGGTCACGATGTGTTCCCACTCGATGCGCTTGGTGCGTTCAAGGCTTTTGCGATTCGGGTTTTCGCGCGGCTTGTAGTTGCAGGTGCTAAAGTCCACGTGCTTTTTGTCGAGATAGCGGCAACCGCAGTAGATTGTCTCTTGGAGTTCACCGTAGTAGATGCGCCTCATTTGCTTGCCCGCATCGCGGTAGTTGTAGTGACGGGGGGCGGCCTCGGGATCGACTTTCGCAAACGAAAATGCTGCGAAAACGCAAAGAATCAAAGCGACAGCGCTTGCTGAAACTTTCATATAAACAAAACCTCTTGTTGTGTGTGATAGAAATGTAATCATTTTGGTCATTGGTCAATGGTTTGTAGTTTTTGTAATTAGTCTATGTATGCTAAAATCGCTAATGACTAAAGACTAGTGACTAGTAACTAACGACTAATAACTAATGACGAACCTCTAACTTTCTATATTATTGACCATGATTCAGAACGGATTGGAATATTTGAATTCCCGCCTCATATTCGGGATGATGCCGGGTCTTGCTTCTACCCGTAAACTTTGCGAAGCTCTCGGAAATCCTCAAAAAAAGTTTAAGACGATTCATGTTGTTGGCACGAACGGCAAGGGCTCGACGAGCTATTACTTGTCGGGTGTTTTGCAGGCGCACGGCCTCAAGACGGGGCTTTATACAAGCCCGCACTTGGTGAGTATGCGCGAACGCATCCGCGTGAACGATTTGCCGATTGATGATGAATCGCTAGACCGTTTGATTATGCAGGTCAAGGCGGCAGCCGAAGAAACGCAAGTGGAACCGACGTTCTTTGAAGTTTTGACGATTGTCGCATTCCTCTATTACGCTGAACAGAACATCGATGTGGCGGTCTTGGAAGCGGGTATGGGCGGTCGCTTGGATAGCACTGCCGTTGCCGATGGTGAACTGATTGTACTCACGAGCATTGGACTGGAACACACGGAAGTTCTCGGTAGCACGGAATCGGCAATCCTCAAGGAAAAAATGGGGGTGGCGGGTTCTGCACAAAGTATTCTTTCGAATGGCCGTAGCAAGACTTTTGTTTTGGGAGGCTTGAACGACGATTTGATTGCTGAAGCCAAAGTTTTTGCGGCGTCGCATGGTTGCTCTTGTGTCGTCCCTGAAATCCGTAATGATATTGAACTTCCAAATTTAGGACAACATTATATCGAGAACGCAAGCCTTTCTCTTAAGGCGGCGGAATTGTTCTTGAATAAGTTTGATGACGCTCTTGCGCTCAAGACTCTTACGACTCGCTCCTGGGCGGGCCGTATGCAAAAGCTGATTGATGCAAATGGTGTGACGAAGTTTATTCTAGATGGCGCTCACAATTCCCACGCGGTTCGTCGCCTGGTCGAGACTCTTGACAAGTATTACCCGAATCAGAAGTTCCATTGCGTATTTGGGGCGCTCCGCGACAAGGATGTGGGCGAGATGCTCAAGCTCATGGCTCCGCATGTGAGCGCTTGGCATATCACGCGTACGCCGTATCCGCGATTCCGCGAGCTCATTGATTTGCAGAGCGAGCTTGAAAAGCTTGGACTGAATGTCGCAAGTGCGGGCGAGTTTTCCCGCGAGTATCTCAATGAAGTTTGTGCAAACGTCACGGATGGTTCGCCTGTGCTCATTACGGGGAGCCTCTATATGATTGGGGCGACTGTGCAGGCGCTCAAGGACGATTTTGACGGGCTCGCGTTCTTCCGTGGGATGGAACCTACGACAAACGAACACCGTTAATTGGCGCGTACTAATGGGCGCGTAGCGCGATTAAAAAAAAGACATTGGCTTAGCCAATGTCTTTTTGCTTGAAATTTAAGTAGGATTATTAGTCCATTTCATCAAGTTCAGCGTATGCCTTTTCAGCAGCGGCGCGAATCTTTTCAGCTTCTTCCTTCTTTTCCTGCTGTTCGAGCATCTTGATGTATTCGGAGACGAGGTCAGAATCGAGCGTCATCACGCCGTAGACCTTGAACTTGCCATCAGCAGTGGTTTCGACCTTGACGTCGTTGAGCGTTGCACCGTTGAGGCGCTGGTCCACTGCGGTCTTGGACGTGCTCTGGAAGTGTTCGGCAATTTCATCGCTAACTTCTTCCTTGAAGTTCTTGATAAGAGCCTTGGTCTGAGCGTCGATAGACTTGGCGAGGTCTACGCGAGCGTTCTGATCGGCCTTTTCGTAAGCGAGCTGTTCGTTAGCAGATTCGCCAATACCGATACCTGCCGGAATGTGCTGCTTGAGGTAGTTCTTCTTTTGCATCTGCATTTCGACGAGAAGGCTTGCAGACTTTTCTTGCGGAGTCTGCGGCGGATTGCTGGAGCAACCTGCGAAAAGAGCTGCAAGAGCTAAGCATGCGATGAGTTTTTTCATTTTTTTCTCCTTGGAATTAAAATCCAGATATATTGTTTTGTGATTTTAATATACAAAAAATATCATGCAAAGAAGTAGTTTTGCAGCATTTGTCAAAAAAAGTGTTGTTAAACGCATGGAATGCCACTTTCTATAGTGCTTTTTTGTATTATAATATAGTACGTATAATTTTGTAAAATTTTTTTGGAGGTTGTCTTGAACAATACAGTACCTGTCCTGCAAATGATTACGCAGTCCGATATTGTGACCATGATTATTCTCGGGATTCTCGCTTTTATGTCGCTGGGTTCCTGGGGCATCATCATCGTGAAATTCTTTAAGCATAAATCAAATTTGCGTGCCAATGCCAAGTTCTTTAAGGAATTTTGCAAGCTCAAGCATTTCTCTGAACTCCAAAAACTTTGCACGGTTTCGAACGATAGTGCGCTCCGCCTGTTGAGCGTCGAAGTCTTGAACGAAGTCTCCAAGTTCAAGGGTAAAGTAACTTACGAATCCATTCAGCACCGCTCCTCCCTGCTTGAAGACGCTATCCAGCGTTCAATTGAAGGCATCCGCATGGGTGAGGACCGCTATTTGACTTTCCTTGCCACGAGTTCTAACTTGGCTCCGTTCTTTGGCTTGCTTGGTACGGTTTGGGGCATCATGATTGCGTTCTTCCAGATTGGTCATCATGGCTCTGCGGATTTGACGGTTGTCGCTCCGGGTATTGCCATGGCTCTTATCACTACGGTGGCGGGCCTTTTGGTGGCTATCCCTGCCTCTGCCGGGTACAATTACTTTACCTCGAAGAATGGTTCTAACGAAACATCGTATTACAACTTTGGATCGCAAGTTTTGAGCTTGTTCAAGAGAGGTGACATGCTCGCTGTTGAAGGAGTTGCCGAGGAGGAAGCGTGAAACGCAGCCGCCGTAAGGACTTAAAGCAGGAACTCAACCTCACGAACATGATTGACATCGTGTTCGCCATCTTGATTGTGTTTATTTTGTGCGCACCGTTGATGAGCCAAGGCGTGAAGGTCAACCTCCCGCAGGTCAAGGCTCCGACGATGGAACAGCAGAAACTTTTGAAAGTTTCCATCACCAAGAATCTCGAAATTTTCATCGCCGATATGCAGGTGGACATGGAAAGCTTCGAGAGTATTTTCAAGTCGCTGTGGAACGGCGAAATGGCTGTGGTCATCAATTCGGACGAAGCTGTAAGTTACGGCTTTGTGATGAAGGTCGTGACGCAGGTGCAAAAGCTCGGTGTAACGAAGCTTGGTTTCTTGACAATGACTCCAAAAGATGAACTGGTAAATGAAAAGAAATAGGGACCATATCCAATATTTCGAGACGGAAAACGATGGATCTTTGTTCAAGATCATCGTGTGTGCTATCGTGTTTCATTTGGCGGTTGTCGGGACTTTGATCGCTCTCAACAACATTGATTTGAGCAAGCCTGCCGAAGAAATTCCCGTGTTCGAGATGGTGCAAGTCGATGAACCGATGAAAGCTCCTGCGGCTAAGACCGCTTTGCCGGAGCCTGAACCGCAGCAAGCGCCGAAGGTGGAACCTCCGCCTCCGCAACCGCCCGAGCCTGTGCCTGAAACGACTCCGGAACCGGAACCCGCTCCAGAGCCGACTCCTGTGAAAACGCTAGAGCCGGAAGCTCCGCAAGTTCCCGAAGAGCCCGCTCCCGAAGTGAAGCCGGAAGAAAAGGTCGAAAAACCGAAGCCCGTTGAGAAGCCTGTTGAAAAGCCGGTAGAAAAAGTCGCAAAGAAAACGGTTGAAAAGAAAAAGGTCGAGAAGAAGCCTGCGAAAAAGCCGAAGGACGACGACTTTGATATCGATGACTTGAATTTGCAGAAGTCGTTTGAAATGCCGAGCCTCAAGGCGGTAAATCCGATTGATATGGACCCGCTGATGCAGGTTTTCTTGGAACGCGCAAAGGCGAAAATCATGAGCAATTTCAACCCGCCAAACGGACTAACGATTGATCGTGATGCAAAGACGACGGTGCAGTTTACAGTTGAACGCTCGGGTGCGATAACTAGTGTGTTCCTCAAGCGTTCTTCGTCGAATAGTGCATGGGACCATTTGTCGATGCGAGCGGTGAAGATTTCGAAGTTGCCGGAACTCCCGCCGACGTACAAGGGATCAAGTCTTGTGTTACAGTTTAACTTTACGCCGAATTAGAAAATAACTATGAATAAAATAAAATTGCTTTTTGTGTTTGTTGCGATGGCGCTTGCGGCGCCTGCTTTTGCGGCGATTGATACGATTGCTGTGGATGTGGGTATTTCGGTATTCCAGACGATGCCGATTGGTGTTGTGCCTTTTGAAGAAGAAGGGACTATCAAGTGGGCAAACGAAGCTCCGCACTTGATTTTGACGCGCGATGCCAATCTCTCCGGACGTTTTGAAGCCGTGAATTCGGACAAATTTGACTTGGTGCTTTTTAGCAAGAAGCGCGCTCGCCAGTATGTGACCGGTACAGCGACCAAGCTTTCGAACGGGAAAATCAAGCTCGATTGCTATCTGTATGCCGCTGAAACGAAGGACGTGTTGCTCGGTGAAAGCTATACCGTGAAGCCTTATGACGTGCGTCAGGCGGTGCATTCGTTCTTTGACAAGGTCGTTTATCGCTTGTTCGGGGAACGCGGTGTTGCATCGACAAAGCTTGCTTATGTCTCGAAAATTGATGGCGTGAAGCAGGTCGTGATTTCGGATTACGATGGTTTTTCTCGTCGCCAGATTACGCGCGATTCTTCGATTAATATGATGCCGGTTTGGCAGAAGGGCAACAAGGGCCTTGTGTATGTGAACTTCCGCAAGCAACGTCCGAACCTTTATGCCATCACGTTTGGCGGCAAGGAAACGCCGCTCTTTACGCAGTTCAAGCAGACGTTTAGCCCGGCTGTAAACCCGAAGACCGGAGAACTCCTTTTCTCGGTGACGGAAGGCGCAAAGACGGAACTTTATCGCGGCGATATGAAGACGGGTTCTGCGCAGAAGTTCTTGCACTTGAAATCGAATCAGGTGAGTCCCTCTTGGAGTCCGTTTGCAAGCGAAGTGCTCTTTACGAGTGACCGTGGCGGCTCTCCGCAGGTGTATGCGGTAGGGAAGGACGGCACGGACGTGCGCCGCATTACGTACATGGGCCATTACAATGAACGCGCTAGCTGGTCTCCAGAAGGGGATCGCATTGTCTACACATCGATGGACGATGGCAAGATGAACATTTATACGTGCGCTCTCGATGGTACGGATATTATCCAGCTGACCTCGAACGCAGGGAATAACGAACACCCGACTTGGTCGCCCGATGGCAAGCTGATTGCATTTGCCAGTGACCGCGGTGGTAATTATCAAATTTATATTATGCGTAAAGATGGGAGCGGCGTGACTCGCATTACGAACGGTAGCGAAAATACTTCGCCGACTTGGTCCTGGTTCTTTGACGAGAAAAAAGTTAAATAGAGGAGTGAATTATGGGTAAGGTATTTAAACTTGCTTTGATGGGTACTGCTGTTGCGCTCTTCGCTTGGGGCTGCAGCAAGGAAAAGCCGGAAACGGATCCGCAACCGCAAACGGCACCGGAAGCTCCTGCGGATTCTACGTTGAATCTTGATGCGCTTGTCGCAGATACGCTGGATGCGGATTCCTTGGCTCGCTTGGAAGCGGAACGCCTTGAAGCCGAACGTGCGCGCTTGGAAGAATTGATCAACCGCATCATGCTCGAAGATGTTTACTTTGACTATGACCGCTCCGAATTGACCGAAAATGCAAAGCGTTTGCTTGCTCAAGTGGCAGAAATCCTGGTCAACGAAAATCGCTTTATCGTGACGGTTGAAGGCCATACGGATGCTCGCGGCACTGAAGACTACAACATTTCTTTGGGCGCTCGCCGCTCAACCGTGGTGCGCGAATTCTTGATTGCATATGGCGTAGATGCAAACAGGCTCGTTTCGGTGAGCTATGGCAAGGAACGCCCGAAGGTGCAGGGAACTGACGAAACGGCATATTCCAAGAACCGCAGAGCGCATTTCCGCGTGTCCATTGATCAATAGTTTGGGGAGGACTTGATTGTGAATTTGAAGACTTTATCTCTTGGCGTTGTTTTGGCGTCTTTTGTGCTTTCTGGGTGTAGTAGCATTACGATGCTGCGCACAAAAGAAATGCGTGCGGTTGGCGATGATGTCATTGCCAAAAATGATTCGGCGTACAAGGCTCTTTCGGCTGAAAATGCTGCGCTCCGTGCTGAACTCGATAGCGTGAAGGCTCAGCTTGATGCGTCTGCAGTGGCGCAAAAGCGTTTGCAGGCCGAAGTAACCGTGCTTTCGAATCGCATGAGCGAAGAAACGGTCCGCCGCGATACGCGTCAGGAAGAAATCATTTACCGCTTGGATTTGCTCCTCGGCAAGTCTGACAAGATTTTGGCAAAGAAGGTCGTGGTGAACAATGGCGTGGCTAGCGCTGTGATGGAACCGGACGCCAATGCCGAAAAGATGATTGAAGCGGAAACGATGTTCAATGCCGCTCATTCGGATTATCACCGTGGCGAATACAAGCTTGCGTACAACGGCTTTAAGCAGGTCTATGAGCTTGTGAAAAAGGGCGAAATGGCAGAAGGGGCTCTCTACTGGATGTCGCTTTGCTTGATGGAGGCAAATCAGCCGGCAAAGGCAAAGACGCTCCTCACGAATCTTGTGGATTCAAATCCGCAGGGCATGAAGGCTTGCTCTGGTATGTTCAAGCTTGCGACGATTTACGGCAACGAGTGCAATCTAGACCGTAAAAAACAGTACTTACAGATGATTCTTTCGAATAACACGTGTGCTTCGACTCCGGAACTGGAGCAGGCGGCAATTTCATTGCAGGAAATGCTCGACTTTAAGTCTCCGGATGGGCGCTCGGCAACGGAAATTTGTAGAGAGCAAATGCGATAGTTATTGCAATACGAGAAATAAAAAAGCCGACTTGAAGCCGGCTTTTTGTGTAATTGCTTGGACCTTTTATTCGTCGCGGGCGTCCGGGTTGAAACGCTTGACGGTCGCACCGATCTTAGCCATCTTAGCTTCGAAATCTTCGTAACCGCGGTCAAGGTGGTAAATACGGCTGATGGTCGTTTCGCCTTCGGCAATAAGGCCTGCGAGAACGAGAGCTGCACTGGCGCGGAGGTCAGAACCCATGATGTCAGCACCTTCGAGCGGGAGGCCGCCCTTGATGGTAGCCGTGTTGCCGTTCAGCTGGATGGAGGCTCCCAAGCGTTCGAGTTCGGCGACATGCTTGAAACGGTCGTTGTAAACCGTGTCTTGCACGAGGCTGTTCCCTGGAATGGAGAGGAGCGTTGCCATGAACGGAGCCTGCATATCGGTCGGGAATCCCGGGAACGGGAGCGTCACAAGGCTCATCGGCTTGAGTTCCTGCTGGCGGGCGTCAACTTCGGCCCAGTCGGCACCGACGTTCACCTTGCAGCCGATTTCGCGGAAAGCGTCGAGCGTAGAGGCGATGTGTTCCGGAATGATGCGAGTGACTTTCACGCGGCCGCGCGTGATGGCGGCGGCGCAGAGGAATGTGCCTGCTTCAATGCGGTCCGGGATGGTGACACCTGTACCCGGGCGGAGGGATTCGACGCCCTGGACGGTGAGGGTGCGCGTGCCGCGGCCCTGAATTTTAGCGCCCATGCTGGTGAGGAAGTCTATGAGGTTATCGATTTCGGGTTCGAGGGCGGCGTTCTGCAAGACGCTCACGCCCTTGGCAAGTGTTGCTGCCATCAAGACGTTGACTGTTGCACCGACGCTAGAAATCGGGAAGTTGAAGTTGCCACCGGGGAGGCGGCCTTCGCAAGTGGCTTCGACGTAACCGTGCGTGACGGTAATCTTTGCACCGAGCGCTTCGAGACCTTTGAGGTGGAGGTCCACAGGGCGCGGGCCCCAGGCGCATCCGCCGGGGAGCGAGACTCGGCAACGTCCGAATCTGGCGACGAGAGGGCCGAGCACGTAGAAGCTTGCGCGCATGGTTTTCACGAGTTCATACGGCGCTTCGAGGTGGTCTACACCGCGAGTATCGATTTTTAAAACGTGGCTTCCGCCATTGATGTGGCAACCAATCACGCGGAGCACATCGGACATGGTCTTCATGTCTTTCAAGTGCGGAACGTTTGTGATTTCAGAAACGCCATCGGCGAGGAGCGCTGCGGCCATCACGGCAAGTACGGCGTTCTTTGCGCCAGAAATTTCAACTTCACCATTGACAGGTGCTTTAACTTGCGGAACGATAAACTGATCCATATAAATTAAACCTCTTTCTTTTCTTTTTGCTCGATGGCATTATGAACGACACGAGTCTGTGCGATAAAGTCGTGTAGCGCTCTCTTTTGCGGATCGATAAGGACAATCAGGTAACCCAGACCATAAAAAATGAGTGTCGCTTGCGTGACGATGCTTGCCACAAAGCGGAAAATCGAGAAAGCCCATGAAAGCTTTTCGCCATTTGCCATTTCGACATGAATGCGCATGAGCTTTTTACCCGGCGTGGCGCCCCAAACTGCATGGAATACAATAAAGTAAATTGCCTGTACAACGCTCCAAATCGTAAAGAATGTAGACATTCCGGGGAGTTCGAGTGCTTTGGATACAAGTTCTGTGGAGGTGGGGTTTTCGATGTACTGATTTGCGATTTCGGAGGCGGCACTTAAGTCCAGCATGCCTGCCAAGCTTATAATGTAAAGGAAAATCGCACCGACCACAGAAAGAATTAAGTTGTCTATAATAAAGGCGTTCGCGCGTACAAAAAATCCTGCAAATCGCTTGCGCTGCATTCTGCCTTGCAATAACGTTTCAATCGTCTGCTTGAGAAGCTCTTCTTCGGTCGGCTCCGGGGGCTCACTTGCTTCAGGGAAATCTTTCCATGCTTTCCAATTCGTTTCGCCTGAGTGCCAGACTAAAGTTTCGTCTTTTATCTTGCCTTCGTTGACAAAATCTCTAATTTCATCGATAGAATAAGGACCTTGACGCCTATCCCCGTCGGTGATTGATGTATCGATATAAAACCATTTCATGTTGTGGAATAATTTAGTAAAAAGTTCGCAAGCCGAATTTTCGAAAAAATCCTAAATTTACAGGTTATGATGATGTTTAAAATTGGTCAGCGCTACGTTAGCCAAGCCGAACCTACCCTGGGGCTTGGTATTGTATCTGAAGTTCAGGGCCGTACTGTTAAAATTTTGTTCCCGTCTATCGGTCAAGCTCGTATTTACAGGACCGATGAAGCTCCGATTGAACGTTTTGTTTTGCAAGTGGGTGAAACCGTCAAGAGCGAAAAAGGTGTCTCCTTTGTGGTGGACTCTGTTCGCGAAGACGCGGGTATTATGGTTTATGTCGGGCGTAATGGCAAAGAGATGAAGGAATCCGAGCTGAGCGCGAAGATTTCGACCGCTCGACCGGCAGTGCTGTTTAAGGCCTTGGCGGATGACGAAGTTTGCTCGTCACGTGATTTTTTGCGTCATGAAGATGCGATGGAAATGTATTACAAGTGGATTTCTTCGCCGGTTCGTGGCATGATTGGCCCGCGTGTGAACATGATCCCGCATCAGTATTACCTTTGCTACCGTGCCTGCTCTAGCTCGACGCTCCCGAGGCTTATGCTTTCGGACGAAGTGGGTTTGGGCAAGACGATTGAAGCGGGCATGATTTGGCATGCTCTCAAGTCGAGAGGCCGCATCCAGCGTACGCTCGTGATTGTCCCGGAAACGCTGAAGCACCAGTGGATGATTGAAATGAAGCGCCGTTTCAACCAGCTCTTTACGCTGGTGGACGAAGGCTACATCCGTGGTTTGTTTGTGGGGGTCGCCAAAGACGAGACGAAGCCCAATCCGTTCATGCAGAGTAACGACATCATTGTGTCCATCGACTTTTTGATGGCTCAGCCTGCATTGATTGAAGACCTCTTGAAGACGAACTGGGATATGACCATCATCGATGAAGCACACCATCTGGTGTGCGAGGATGGTTTTACGAGCCACGAGTACATGCTCGCAAATAGGGTGATTGGTCGCTCTAAGGGCGTGTTGCTTTTGACCGGTACGCCCTTGCAGCTCCATCCGGAATCGCAGTTCAACCGTCTCAAGATGCTCGACCCGGTGCGCTTTGCAGACTATAACGATTTTATCAAGGACCAGGAAGCTTACCTCAAGCTTGTGCGAGATTTAAATAAGCTCCCGACCGACCCGAACCACCACATGAGCTGGGACGACTTGTACGAATGCGTCCCGAAGAACTCGCAAATTCGCCCGTGGCTGGAACAGGAAAATTCAAAGTCCATGACCGCTGGCGAATGGATGCGCCGCATTGTCGATGGTATGGGTACGGGTTCTGTGGTGTTCCGCAATACGCGTAAGGGCGTGGGCGGATTCCCGAAGCGTGTGCTCGATGAAATTCCGCTTGAACCGAATCCGGCTTACCGTGAAATGGTGGATGTTGCGGCCGACCGCGACTTGGAAGCATCGACCGACATTCAGGAAAATGGCCTCCTCTGCACGAGGTTCTCCGACGCATGGGCGATGGACGAACGCTTTGTGTGGCTCAAGGGATTCCTCAAGGAATACAAGAACGAAAAGGTTTTGCTGATTTGCGAATCCATCCAGGTGGTGCAGGCGCTTGAAACTTTGCTCCTCGAATTTTTGGGTGAAGGTGCGTTTGTGATGTTCCACGAAGATATGAGCATCATGGCGCGCGACAAGGCTGCGGCAAACTTCAGCAAGCCTGATGGTGCTAACTTGCTCATCGCTTCTGAAATTGGTTCTGAAGGCCGTAACTTCCAGTTTTCGCATCACTTGGTCTTGTTCGACTTGCCGCTTGATGCCGCTCTTGTGGAACAGCGTATTGGCCGCTTGGACCGCATTGGTCAGGATAAGGACATCATCATCCACGTGCCGTACGTGAAGGGCTCTGGCCAGGAAGTGATGTTCCGCTGGTATAACGAAGGTTTGAATTCGTTTGGCGCTCCGCTCATGAGCGGTGGTGAACTCTTCCTCAAGTACACGGAATCCTTGATTGAAGCTTTGGCAACGCCGCGCGCTAGCCTTGAAAACTTTGTAAAGAACGTCATCCCGCAGGTCAAGAAAGACTGCGAACAGATGCGTAAGCATATCGAAAACGGTCGTGACCGCTTGCTGGAATTCAACTCCCGCAATCCCGAGAAGGCCAAGGAAATCACGGATGAAATTCGTGAACTTGATGCCGAGCCGGAACTCAAGAATCTCGTGTTCGATTCCTTGATGAATCGCGGACTCGATGTTGAAAAGAGCTCTGTGCAGGATTGCTTCCTCATTACGATGGGACCGCAGGTTGAAGCGGGTTCTGTGCCGGGCATGCCTGATTTGGCAATGGCTGCGGCGAGTGCTGGCGGTGGCCGCGTGAATAGCCAGACGGATCTCTGTGGCGAAGGCGGTGGAGATGGCGACGGCGATGGTCGCGTGAGCGGTGGCACTTGCATGACGGTCACGTTCGATCGCGATGTCGCGATGACGCATGACGATATTGAATTTATCAGCTTGGACCACCCGCTTGCTCAGGGCGTGTTCGATTACGAAACGAGCTTTGGCCGTGGAACAGTGTCTTGCGCCATTTGGCCGAACTCCGGTTTGCGCGGACTCATGATGCAGTACAACTTTGCTGTGGAACTTCCAGTGTCCGAAGAATGGGGCTGCGCCGATATCGCAGGGCCGAAGTATTTCAAGGTGCTCGTGAATGCGAAGGGCGAAAACATGTCCGGGTATTTCGATGCACTTTCGAATGCGGCGCTCAAGGATGTGGGCGTTCCGCAGGGCAATGCGGCTGTCGATATGACGCTCCGTTACTTTGCTAAGGATGGACTTGCGAAGGCTCGCTTGATTGTTTCTGAACAGGCAAAGAAGTATGCCGAAGAAGCGGCAAATGCCGTGGAAGCCCGTTCGGAACAGGAATACCAGCGCATGAACCATTTGCTTTCGATGCGTGGCAAGGCCGGTACGAGCGAAGCTTTGAAGCAGCTCCGCAAGAACGTGCAGGAACGCAAGAAGATTGTGGCTAACCCGCAACTCCGCCTCGATGCCATTCGCCTGGTGGTGTGCAAGTAAACTATTGACTAATAACTAACGACTGAAAAATGAGTGAATTAAGAAAGAACATTTTAGATGAAGCTCGCCGCGTGGTGGTGAAGATTGGATCTCGCATTCTCGTGGATTCCGAGCGTGGTGGCGTTCGTACGCGTTACATCCAGAAACTCGCGGATTCCGTGGCACGCTTGATGGATGCTGGCAAGGAAGTCGTCATTGTCACGAGTGGCGCTGTGGGTACTGGCATGGCGGAACTTGGCTACAAGCAGAAGCCGACTGTGCTTGCCGAAAAGCAGGCTTGCGCTGCCGTGGGCCAGATTGACCTTATGTACGCTTATCGCGAAATGTTCCGCTGGGTGCAACTCTCCGTCGGTCAGATTCTCTTGTCTGCAGAAGACTTCCGTGATCGTGCGCGTTACAAGAATTTGCAGAACACCATCAAGGCCATGCTTGCTCGTAAGATTGTTCCGATTATTAACGAGAACGACTCCTTGGCTGTCGCCGAAATCAAGGTGGGCGATAACGACAAGCTCTCGAGCGATGTGGCGTTGTTCCTTGATGCAGACTTGCTCCTCATCTTTACGGATGAAGATGGCTTGTTCGATGACAATCCGAAGAAGAATCCGAACGCTCGCTTGTTGAACTTTGTTCCTGAAATCACGCCTGCGATTTTGGCATTGGCCGGAAAGCCCGGCGAGGCCGGGTCCGCCGTCAGTACCGGCGGTATGAGGAGCAAGCTCGAAGCCATTCGCAATGTGACGAAGAGCGGCGCGAATGCATTCCTCGCTAGCGGTATGAAGGTACTCCCGCATCAGGTGTTCTTTGAAAATGCAACAGGTACGTTGTTTGCGGGTTCCAAGAAAAAGCTCAATAGCCGCCAGCGCTGGCTGAGTTTCATTACGACGCCGCGTGGAAGCGTGATTGTCGATGAAGGTGGCGTGAAGGCTTTGCGTGAAAATCATTCGAGTTTGTTGCCGGTTGGCGTGATTGCGGTACAGAAGCATTTCGACAAGGGTGACTTGATTGAAGTCCAGGATGAAAAGAAGAATCCTGTGGCTCGCGGTGTCGCTGGTTTTGATAGCGAAACGCTTAAGCTTGTGCTCCGCAAGAAGACTGCCCAAGTGCACGAAATCTTGGGCAAGAATGTTCCGGATGAACTTATCCACAAGAACGACTTGGTTGTATTCTAACTAGGTGACTTTAGACCGCTTTAGACAAAAGGATCAAACGTATGGCTGAAGATCAGAATGTCGAAGAATTGGCCGAAGAATCGGCGGAACTCCCGAAAGTTGAAAGTAGGGAAGACCTGGCTCGCATTATACAGGCGCTTGTGTTTGCGTCTCCGGATGTCGTGACGCTCAAGAAGCTTCGCGAAATTCTTGGCGATTTTTTGGATGCTCGTTCTGTGGCGGATGCGCTCATTACCGCGAACGATTCTTTGAATAAAATTCAGTCTCCGTTTGAAATTGTGGAACAGGCGGGCGGTTACCGCTTTAGAACACGTGCAAAGTATTATCCGTGGGTGCGCAAGCTCTTCCCGGAAGCAAACGCAAGACGCCTTTCGCAGGCGGCACTTGAAACGCTTGCCGTGATTGCGTACCAGCAGCCGATTACGAAGGCCGCGATTGAACAGGTTCGTGGCGTTTCGTCTGCGGATGGTCCGATCCGTAATTTGCTTGACAAGGGCTTTATTACTTTGGGCGCAAGAGCAGAAACTGTTGGTAACCCTTATACTTACGTGACCACGCAGGAATTTTTGAAATACTTTGGTATCAATCGCATTCCGGAAGATTTGCCGCGTTTGCGCGAATTCAGTGAACTTTTGGAAGCGGGCGCTTTGGTGCCGCAGTACTCCAAGCCTGATAACGCTCCGGAAGAACCGACTCCGCTTGAAGAATCGACAGACCAGATTGAATTGTCTATGGGAGATGCTTAATGGCCGTTACTCCGTTGATGCAGCAATATTACGAAATCAAGAAAGAAAATCCTGGCTGCATTTTGTTTTTCCGCATGGGCGACTTCTTTGAACTTTTTGAAGATGACGCTGTAATCGCCTCGAAAATTTTAGGTTTAACGCTCACGAGCCGCAATAACGGCGCCTCCGGTGCAACGCCTTTGTGCGGGTTCCCGCACCACGCTGCCGAACGCTATGTGCCAAAGATGGTGGCCGCAGGCTACCGCATCGCCATTTGCGAACAGGTCGAAGACCCGAAACTCGCGAAGGGCATTGTCAAGCGCGACATTGTTGAAATCATCAGCGCCGGCACGGCGATGAACGAAGAAAACCTCAATGCGAAAGAGGCAAATTACCTTTGCGCTTATGTGCCTGCGACAAGTGATGATGGCAAGGGCGGAAACGGGGATGTGGCTGCGTTTGCGATTGCCGATGTGACGACGGGTTACTTGGCGACGTGCCGTAGCAGTGTGCAGGCTTTCGAATGTGAATTCAGCCGCCGCATGCCCAAGGAAATCGTGATTCCCGAAGGGACGACGATTCCATCTGCGATTATGGACTTGATTAAGGCGGAAAACGTCTTGGTCACTGAACTCCCTGCTATTTTGTTTGCAGAAGACCAAGCAAAGGATGTGCTGTTTACGCACTTCAAGGTTGAAGCGCTTGATGGCCTTGGCTTGGATGGTCGTGTTTTTGAAACGTCCGTGACGGGCGCTTTGCTCCAGTATTTGATCAACCAGAAAAAGTCCGAACTGTCGCACTTTACGACGCTCGAGATTTTGAATCTGGACGATTACATGACGCTCGACCCGAGCACGCTCCGCAATTTGGAACTCGTGCGTCCGCTGAATGCTGACGATTATTCCAGCACGCTTTGCTCGGTGCTCGATTTTACGGTGACGGCGATGGGTGGGCGTACGCTCAAGGACTGGGTGAGCCATCCGTTGATTGCTGTGGACCGCATCCGCGAACGCGAAGAAGCGGTGGGCGAGCTTGTCCAGAATCCTGTGGCGCTTGACGAACTCAAGGAATCGCTCACGTCGATTCTTGATATGGAACGCTTGATGGGCCGCGTCGGTAGCGGTCGTGCAAATGCGCGTGACCTCGCGGGAATGGGACGTTCTCTTTCGCAGGCATCAAAGGTCGCTGACGTTTTGGAAGGCTTGCATGCGCCGCTTTTTGAAGGGCTGCGTGAAACGCTGAACGCGGCAAAGGGCCGTGGCGAAGACTTGCTCAAGTACTTCAATGATGACTTGCCGATGACAGTGCGTGAAGGCGGAATGATTCGCCCAGGCGCTAGTGCAGAGCTAGATGCCATGAACGAGGACATCAAGGAACGCCGCGAATGGATTGCTTCTTTGGAAGGTCGTGAACGCGAACGTCTTGGAATCCCGAGTCTCAAGGTCGGTTACAACCGCGTGTTCGGATACTACATCGAAATCACGAAGGCGCAGATGGCAAAGGCCACGCAGCCGATTCCGGACGAGTATATCCGCAAGCAGACGACGGTGAACGGCGAACGCTATATCACGCCCGAGATGAAGGAATGTGAATCCGTCATCAGCAATGCCGAAGTCAACATCCATGCGCTGGAATACAAGATTTTCTGCGAACTTCGCGAACGCGTGAACAGCTGGCGTGCCGAACTCCAGGGCATTGCCGATGCAATTGCTCGCGTCGATAGTTTGTACAGCTTTGCCCGTGCGGCACGTAAGTACAATTACGTTTGCCCGGAAGTTTTTGACGGGACGGGTATTGAAATTCGCGGCGGTTTCCATCCGGTGATTGTCGCGGTGAATCCTGATTTGAACTTTGTCCCGAATGATGTGACGCTCTCGCCGGACGGTACGCGACTGATGCTCATCACCGGCCCGAACATGGCCGGTAAATCGACGTACTTGCGCCAGACGGGGCTCATTGTGCTCATGGCGCAGATTGGCTGCTTTGTGCCTGCCGAAAGTGCGCGCATTGGTGTGGTGGACCGCATCTTTACGCGTGTGGGCGCGAGCGACCGCTTGAGCCGTGGCCTCAGTACGTTCATGGTCGAGATGATCGAAACGGCGAACATCCTCCGCAATGCGACGCCGCATAGCCTTGTGCTGCTCGATGAAATCGGTCGCGGTACGAGTACGTTTGACGGCCTCTCGATTGCGTGGGCGATTGTCGAGACGCTCCACAGCGAGCCTGCCCGCATGGCGCTCACGCTGTTTGCAACGCACTATCACGAATTGACGGGGCTTGTGGAATCGTTGGAACATGCCGGAAACTTCCAGGTCGCTGTGCAAGAGAAGGGCGACAAGCTCACGTTCTTGCACAAGATTCTTGAAGGCGCTTGCGATTCGAGCTATGGCATTCACGTGGCCGAGATGGCGGGGCTCCCACCTAACGTGGTGCGCCGAGCTCGCAAGATTTTGCTCCGTTTGGAAAAGCAGAAGATTGACCCGAGTGACGAGGCGCAAAACAAGAAAATCAAGGCGCAGCCGCAGATGGACTTGTTTGCACCGCCAGACGAAAATACGCTCTTGCTCAAGGATGAAATTCGCAGGCTCAAGCCCGAGGAAATGACTCCGATGCAAGCGCTGCAACGCCTCATGGACCTGAAGGAAAATTACGGGAAATAATGATCGATTTCGCGGCTTTAATGAACTTTGCTTTTGAGAATCGGCTCTACGAGTCCGAGGTTCATGGCATTGAGCATTGGCATCAGGTGGAGTACAATGGGCTCCTCCTGGCGAAAAAGACTGGCGCCGACATTGACGTAGTGCGCTTGTTTGCGATTTTTCACGACTCGCAGCGTTTGGATGATGCATACGACCGTGAACATGGTGCACGCGGCGCAGAATTTGCAAAGCGTTGCCGCGAGGAAAAGCTTTTTGAATTGGACGATGAACGCTTTGGCTGGCTCTATGATGCGTGCCGCCTCCACACGATTCAGCCGCGTACGGGAATTGTTACGATAGACACGTGCTTTGATGCGGACCGTCTGGATTTGGGCCGTGTCGGGTTCCCGCTGAATCCTGAAAAAATGGCGACGGAATGGGGTGCAAAAATAGCCCAGAAGTCTCTCACTTCGGGCTATTCCGTATTCCACATGCGCGAGTGGATCCGCAAATTGGCGCTTTAATTATTCCTTAATTGCCTGGAACGTGCAGCTGATTTCAACAGCGACGTTCTTCGGGAGTGTTGAAACGCCAACAGCCGTACGGGCGTGCTTCCCGTTTTCACCGAGAATCTGTACAGCAAGTTCGCTAGCGCCATTCAGCACAATCGGCTGGTCGTGGAAATCGTTTGCGGATTGCACAAATCCCTGAATCTGAACGAGGCGGAGTGTTTCGCCGGCTTTCAACTGCGTGAGGGCGGCTGCAATGTTGTTCAAGAAGCAAATCTGTGCCGCTTCCTTTGCCTTTTCCACAGAAATCTGGTTCGGAACAACGCCGGTAAAGGCGGAAAAATCGCCCTTTACAGACGGCAACTGCCCAGAAACAATAATCGTATCGCCAAAGCGCGTTGCCGGGACATAAGCGGCAACTGGTGCGGGGCAGGCGGGGAGCGTCAGCCCCAATTCTTGGAATTTAGAGACAATTTGACTCATGTAATCTCCTTGTTTTTGCGCCTTTAATATACAATAATTGAAGCGCGTTTGGGACGTTTATGCCCCGCTAATTAAAAAGCCCGCACGTTTTTACGTGCGGGTATATTTTAAGGCTATTGTTGGCGATTACTTCTTTTCGACGAGTTCCGTAGCGAGCTTCTTCATTCCGTTGAAGTCCCACTTGCCGCTGCCGAGCTTCGGGATGGCTTCGACGACAAACACGGAACCCGGCTGCATGAGTGGCGGAATGCCCGACTTGCGGAGGCTTCTCGAGATATCTTCGGTGTCGAGTGTTGCATCGCCCTTGACGAGGAGCACGATGCGTTCGCCCTTCACAGAATCCGGAACGGCGGTAATGGCAAATTCGTGTTCTCCCATGATGCCTGTTTCTGCAATGCGGAGTTCCACGGCGGTAAGCGAAATCATTTCGCCGCCGAGCTTTGCGAAGCGGCTGTAGCGGCCGAGAATCTTGACGAAGCCGTCTTCGGTGATGGTACACTTGTCTCCGGTCTTGTACCAGCGACGCCCATCGACTTCAAAAATGACGGCGTCTGTTTTTGCTTCATCGCGGAGGTAACCCTTCATCACTTGCGGGCCTGTGATGACGAGCATGCCTTCTTCGCCCGGTGCGAGGAACTGGTTCGTTTCCGGATCGATGATGGCGCCTGTTGAACCAGGGACAACCATGCCGATGCTCGAGTGGTCGCAGCACTTTTCCATCGTCAAGAAGTCGTCGAGCAATACGTTCGGGGCGTTGAGCGTGGCAAGCGGCGTGAGTTCCGTACAGCCGTAGCCTTCGTAAATGTCTTTGCCGAACTTGAGCTTGAAGGTCTCGCGCATTTCGGGGCGGAGCTTTTCTGCACCGGCAATCACGTAGCGCAAAGAGTCGAGGCACATAGGGTGTACCCAGCGGTTGATGGCGATGGCGCGGAGGAACGTCGGGGTGCCCATGAGGATGGTTGCCTTGTATTCGGCGCATACGCGGGCAAGAGTCTTGATGTCGGTCGGGTCGGGGCAGAGCACCATCGGCACACCGTCCAAAAGCGGCATCATGAATGTCATCGTAAAGCCAAACGAATGGAACAGCGGGAGGAGCGATGCCATCACGTCGGTGCGGCAAAGCCTGATGACGTGGTCTCCTTGCTGAGCGTTCGAAATGACGTTTTTGTGCGTGAGTTCTACACCCTTCGGTGTACCTTCAGAACCGGAACTGAACAAGATAACGGCATCATCGGTTAACTTAGACGTGGTGAACCAGAGGTCTCTCAAAAGTTTCTTGGGGAACGTTAAGACGATGAACGATTCGAGCAGACGGCAGAATGTGCTGATTTTCTGTTCTTCTTCGTCGATGTAGAACATCTGGCATTTTTCGGCAAGCTGCTTGAAGTCGGCGTTCTTGCCGCAGAGCTTGTCAAAGAAGGCTCGGGACGTGACAATTGTCGAAAGTTCAGCCTTGTCGATGCAGCCGATAAGCGTGTCGACGGGCGAGGTGTAGTTCAAGTTGACCGTCGTCTTTCCGCAGCCGAGAATAGACATAATGCCGAGGGCTGCGTCGCGGCTCGTGGGGAGCATGAAGCCTACGTTCTGGTCGTTCTTGGTGAGCGATTTGATTTTCTTGCTGAAGTGGTGGCAGAGGCGGATCATCTCGTAACCATTCACGTGGCGGCCGGCCGGATCAATCAATATTGGGCGGGAACGGCGCTTGCGCATCGCGCGGTACCAGAGCGGGATGATACTTGCGGAATGGTCCATCGCCATGTTCCAGATGTCGGTTCCCAGGTTCTGCAAGTCCTTGCGGATCACGTTTTCGGGCGTGGTGGCGGGGAGAGCCTTGCCGAAACCTACGCTGATGACTCGGTTGAAATACTGCGGGCGGTTTACGCATTCGGAGGCGTGGCTGTAGCGGCTGCCCCAAAGACCTTGTATGTAGAACGGGACGATTTGGGCTTCGGTGCCTTCAATAGCCTTTGTGTAATCGAGCGAGAATTTGGAAACAAATGGCGTCTTGGAAACTTCGCCTTCGGGGAAGATGACCACCGCTTCGCCCTTCAATAGCGCTTCGTGGATTTTTTCCATGGCTTCGCTGGGGTCGCGGCGGTTGATGTTGATGACCGACTTGCCGTGAGAGAACCAGCGCAAATACCAGTCGGCAAAGGTGTTGCGGTTGCTCGCGATGAGGAGCGTGCGCGGAGATGCCATCTGGAGCACTGCCCAGTCGATGAAGCTAAAGTGCGGACCCACCAAAAGGAGCGGGCCGGATTCGGGCATGTTCTGGATGCCGTGGACCTTGACCTTATAGCGGAACACGTATGAGAATGCAAAGCGGAGCCCAGCGCGGAGGAGCGTCATCGGGGTGCGCTTGAGCGTGAACACGAACGTGAGGGCGAGGATCACAGCGAGGAAGAATAGCTGTTTGTGGAGGCTGAGTTCGGTCATGAGGAAGAGGATGACTTGGAAGCCGAGCAAGATGAACAAGAAGCTCATCTGGATCATGAACGAAACGGCGTGGATGCGGCCAGATGTGTCGGGGCGTGTGACGTTTTGGATGACCGTGCGGAGGATGACGAATGCGGAGCCTGCCCAGAAGGCGATGAATGCGTAGAGGAACGCAAGGACGTATTGGTTATTGATGAATGGCGTTATAATCATCGTGATGGAAGACGCAATGGCGGCAAGCGGGATAAGGCCTGTTTCCACGAAGTTCTTGGAAGACTTTGCGGCACTGATGGCGCCAATGACATAACCGATTCCGGTGAAGATGAACGTCCACTGGAAAAGCGTTGTGCTTTGCGTACCCGTCATGTTCTGCGAAATCATGATGAGGAACTGCGTTACGCTCCAGAAGGCTGCAATGCCGAGCATCGAGAGCTTGAGCATCGGGTTTGACCAGGTCGAAGAGAAATTGCGCATGGGGGAGCGAAGCTTCACGAACTTGTTCTGCTTGCAGATGCGGATGCAGAATGACGAAATCGCGGCGACGAGGCCTACAGCCGAGAGAATGAACGGGAGGAGCGTGTAGCTAACCGTCGAGCTGTCGTTCGGGCTATAGTCAAACGTGAGGAAGGATATAACCGTGATGCCGAGCGCCATGAAAATCAAGTGCTTGGCGTTGATCTTTACGAGGTCGTTTCCGTCGGTGATTTCCTTCATGAGTCCGATTTTTGCCGGATTGAAAATCGAGAGGAAAATGCCGTACAGGAACAGGAATGCAAATGCGCCAAAGTCTAGTCTATCGCCAAAGAAAAATGCGATGAGCAAAACGGAGATAGCCATGCCGATGGACGTCCAACCCATGACCTTGCTCTTGGGGAAGCGGCCTGCAAAGTAACTTGCCACATGCATCATGATGATGCTTGGCGAGAACATAGCGAACTGGAGGAGTAGGCTCAGCCAGAAAAACCTAGCGCCTTCGGAGTTGAAGGTTATCCATCTCTGGAAGTGGATGAATAAACCCAGTTGCATAAAAGATGTTAAAAATACAGCTATGTAATAGGGAACTTCGCCAGGGCAAGTAGATCGTTTCATATAGGTTGTTTAGTATAAAAATTGTTCAAAATTGTGAGGTAAATATAGTAATGATTGGTGGGGGTAAAAAAGGAAAAGCCCGCACGGTGGCGGGCATGACATAGTAGGGGGCGGGGGGCGTCTCGTTACTTCTTGAATACTTTATAGAAGCAGAATGCGCAGAGCCCAATGATTGCGCCCCAAGCGCAAACCATGAAAACGAGTCCGCCCGTAGTAAATTCAGCGTCCATTTTTTAGCCCTCCATGTTTTCGTCAGAGTTACCGATTTCCATCTTCTTGATGCTCTTGCTGCGGCCCTTTTCTGCGGGACCTCCTTTGCGCCAGGCATAGGCGATGGCGAGGTTCAAAAGCAAGAACAGTACGAGCAAGAATCCGCGGAATGCCCACGTGAATCCGATTTTCGGGAACGTGTGTCCGAGGAAATCGACTGTTGCGCTCGGGTCCACATTGCTAAGCGTAATGAATGGGAGGCCGTCCGTTGCTGTGAACGATATCAGAAGCACGATCAGGTAAATCGGGCACACGTAAAGAATTATCGGGCGGAGGAAGCGCGGGAGCTTGAGGAGGGAGCCATCGTTCATGGTGGCGAAGGCTTCGTTTTCACCCGGTTCCACAACAACTTCAGCAGGGAGGTCTCCATTTGCCTGGGCTTCCTTGGCCTTGCGGCGCCCGAGCACGAGGCTAAAGAGAACCGCCTGGATCATGCCCACGAACACGATGAGGTACGTACCGCCCCAGAAGTCGAGTTCATCGACAGTGCCTGCGGCGAGGCCGAAAATAGCGGTGAGGCTACCGATAAAGGTAATCGTGCTGACCGTCGTGACGGACTTTTTACGCGTAAACTTGAGGTCGTCTTCGCAGAAGCTGATGAGCGGCTGGATGATGGAAATGGCGCTCGTGATGCCTGCAAAAAAGAGCATCGTGAACCAAACGGTCTGAAGCACGCCTCCGAACGGGAGTGTTCCGAAAACGTAAGGCATCGTCTGGAATCCAAGACCGAATGTGCCGAGCTTGGCGCATTCTTCGATGTTTGCGCCTGCGATAAGCACTGCCATCGGGATTACGACCGTACCACCAATAATCACTTCGGCAAATCCGTTCGTTGCGCTTGCCGTGAGCGAAGAAAGCACGAGGTCTTCTTTCGGCTTGAGGTAGCTTGCGTAGCAGAAAATGATGGCCATACCGAGGCTCATCGTGAAGAACACCTGGCCTGCAGCGGCCATCCAGACTTTCGGACTAGCGAGTTCCGAGAAATCCGGGTTCCACATGAAGGCGAGACCCTTGCCGATGCCCGGGAGCGTGAGCACGCGGACCACAAGCACAAGGCCCAAAATCAAGAGGATCGGCATGCAAATCTTGTTCGCGCGTTCAATGCCCTTGCGCACACCGAACGAAAGCACAATCATGTTCGCGATGAACGTAATGAGGAAGAAGATGATGGCGACCGGGATGCCACCGACGCAAGTCTTGAGCATGATGTAGTCGCTAAAGAATTCCGTCATCTTTTCCGGACCCTGCGCGACAACGTTCATCAACGTGCCTGTTGCCGAGTAGAATGCGAATGCCAAAATCCAGGACTGGATAAATCCGTAGTAGAAAATGATGAAAATCGGCGGGAGGAGTCCGAGCGAGCCCAGGTACTTTGCCCACTTCTTCTTTTTCTGGAAAATCACGTGGTAGGTACTCGGGGAGGTGCCGTAATTGTGGTAGCCTGCGTAACGGCCGAGTGTCCATTCAATCCAGGCGAGCGGAATCCCGAGGAACACAAACGCAATGAGGTAGGGGATGATGAATGCGCCGCCGCCATTGGTAGCCGCTTGCACAGGGAATCGAAGAAAATTGCCAAGACCGACTGCGGAACCAGCGACTGCGAGGATGACCCCGAGTTTGGAACCCCAGTTTTCACGATTATTTGCCATGTTCTTTTCCTAAAATTTGAGCCGAAACTCAGTGAATATCGTGCTAAATTTAGTTATTCCTCGAAAAATGGCAACTTTGAAAAATATTACGCCATCCCCTTGATTTCCATTTTCTTCTGGTACATGCTATCGTCAGCACGCTTAAAAACATCTTCGACGCTGTCGCCGGGCTTGTAGATCGCCATGCCGTATGCGACGGAATAACGTTCCCAGGGCTTGCGGGAGGTGTTGTTGCGAGACTTCTTGAATTTGGATTCGATATCCTTGAGCAGTTTGTCCCTATTCTTGTAATCACTATTCTGCAGCAAAACGACGAATTCGTCTCCGCCGAATCTGTAAATGGGGGACTGCTTATATATATTGCAGAAAATATGGCACGAACCTAAAATGTACTTGTCTCCACAGTCGTGACCATAGTGGTCGTTGACGTCCTTGAGGTTGTTGACGTCTATCATCACGAACCCGAATGTGGCTCCACCCTTGTCGATTTGTTCTTGCAGGGAATCCTTCATCTTGTCGTAGGCGACCTTGCTGTTCACGTGGGTCAGTGCATCCTTGAATGCCAAATTCGTCATGTCTTCGGCCTGTTCCTGGGCGGAACGCGCCTGTTCTTCGGCATCTAGAAGCCCCTGGACGTACGTGCGCATGTCTTCGGACATCTGCGAAATAGCGTTCGAGAGCGATTCGACTTCGTTGTGCGTGTGAATTTCGGGAGCATCAAAGATGAGCTCGTCGGGCGTCTTTTTACCACGGCTCTTTTCGGCGAAATGTCGGGCGCTCTTTTCAAGTTCAAGAATCGGCCCCGTCACGTTGCGGCGTAACCATATGAACAAAATAAGTGCAAACAGGAGCCCAAGCCCGAGGGTCAGTAAAACGTTGTACATGACGTAATAGTTGACGGTCTTGTGGAGGTCCGAAATGGAAATGTCTGCGCAGATGACGCCAAAATGCACTCCAAGCGAGTTGACGTACGGTTTGCAGGCTGTGTAGGCGGCCCCCCAGTCGGAGTTTTCTTCAAAGAATGAAATTTCATCCTTTGTCATGGCCTTCGCGAATTTTCGAATTTCAGAAAGTTCATACGCGTCGGTCGGCTCCAACAACTTCATGTCTTCTTCGCCACGTTCACGTTCTGCCTTGCTTGTTGCTGAGCAAATATTGTACATGGAATCGTTGCGCACAAAAAGCGAGTAGAGGTAGAACAGCTCGAAGTCGTCGACCATGCCGTTGAGCAACTGTTGCACGTCGTTATACTTTTCGGTCTTTTGGCCCGTTATGGCGTTCTGGTAAAGGTCGTCCATGTCTATGCGGTTGACCGCATAGTTCAGAATGTTGCTGAGCTTGTCGTCGTAACGCTTGTAAAGAGACTGAGAGTATGTCATGTAAGCCTGGATAGAAAGCAAAAGGCACATGAATGTGATAAAGACCGCGCTTCCTAGAATAAGGCTTCTATGAATAGGTTTCTTCTGGTTCTTCATACATTGCTCCATCGCTTCAAAAATACTTCTTTTTTTTACAAGAATCGTAAGTGATGTGAAAAATAGCACAATGATAGGAATCTGCTTTTTTGTACACTATTTTGTGGGATAAGTAGAACTTTTTTGTTGTTAATGGAATGTTGACAAGAACCGTGCTTTTAAGAGCCATTGAATCCTGTCGAATCACCAAAAGCCCTTTTAAAGTCCTTTTTGTTTAAAATTTTAAACATCAGACGGTGCTTCAACATTAAAGTTCTACATAGCCGGCCCCAGCCTCCAAGAAAACTTCACATTTTATATAAGTGTTCAAGCCCTTTTGGAAGACTCCAAACATTCATCATCTTCCAAAACCACATTCACGAAACCACATTTTATTTTAAGTTCGTGTATTCCATTTGATGATTAAGAACGGTTTTTGGTGTTTGGAATGGCGAATTGTGTTTAATGTGGTTTTTGGGTTCGTTTTTGTTTTAGGCGAATTTGTGGCTTTATTTTTCCATTTTCATTCGTTCTGTAAGTTTCGCCACATTGATATTTAAAGCATTGATTCCAGACACGATTTCATCAAGTTTATTGGTTAATGTTTGGGTCTGGCTTTCAATAGATTTTATTCTTTGCTTCAATAATTCACATTCTGTCTTTAATTGGTTGTATTCGCTATTTCGTTGTGTTCCGAGTGGTTTTTCTTTGAAAGTATATGATTAGATAGACCACCGTTCCACACATTACAGAAATGGCGTTATTTGAATTTAGAAGTGTTATTATAATATCTTCCATATTATGCCTCTATGGGGTCTGCAATGATTTTTAAATACATCTGACCATACTTTAGAATGTTGAGTTTCATTGCCTTTGTTCCATAGAAAAGCGTTATATCAAGCGAACCTGTAACCGTTGAAGTTACCTCGTAAGTGTTGAATGTGTAAAGATTGAATGGTGTATTGCTTAAAGATTCATTCACGAAAGAACTCCATTGGTTATCTGGTGTAATTGTCGAACTGGTTCTCATTGACACATAGCCATATAAAGAAGTTGGTGTATTTGATGAAATTCTCAAAGATACTGCATTCATTGTGGCAAGCGCTGTAAATGTCAATCCATTTAAAGAAAAAAGATTGTATGGTGTATCACTTGGGGAAGCTATGTTTTCAGTCGTGATAAACATTTTATTTGTCGTGGCTGAAATTACATTGTTTGTTATCGTGATATTATCGCCTGCGGTTAAAATGTCTTGTTTGTCGCTTAAAGTTCTTTGAATGTTTATCAAGGTTGACGCAGTGTTTGAAGCATAGGTGTTAAAATCATCCAAAGCCAAAGCCCCGAATATTCGTTCTTGCTTGAAGTTTTTCGTTATCGTTCAAGGTTTGAGAAATGTTGTATAAAACTTTGTTTATCTTTGACATGATTTAATCTCCTGAGAATTGAAGAAAATAAAGAATATCTGCGGCATTGTTGAAAGACATATCTGTAGGGTCATATAATCGCCCCTCTGGACAATAACCGTAACGATTATAAGACATCGTGTAATCAAACAAGTAATATGTTGTATGAGCCTGACCGATTATTTCAAGCCCCTTATAAACGACTTCAACATAATATAAAGTGTTTCTTCTTAAATAAAGAGAGCCTTCGCTTGTTTCAGTAAGTGGAAGTGTGTAATGACGGTTAGAGCCTTGGGTTAAGTTTGTATATGCCGTTTCACCAAGTTTATTTCCGTTCAAGTCGAAAATTCCAATTTGAATACAGCCATAAAGCTGAACAGTTCCCACGGCAAAATCCACCTTGGTAATTTGACCTTTTGCGTCAGCCAATCTTTTATAAATGTAACAGTTGTGGTTATCGTGATTTCCTGGGGTTACATCGTGAACATTCCAAGGGTTTGTTCCGTCATTTGCT
Organism: Fibrobacter sp. UWB2; assembly: GCF_002210425.1. Lineage (NCBI taxonomy): Bacteria > Pseudomonadati > Fibrobacterota > Fibrobacteria > Fibrobacterales > Fibrobacteraceae > Fibrobacter > Fibrobacter sp. UWB2. Next base: position 457,246 of record NZ_MWQK01000002.1, read on the forward strand.
GAATCTACGAGGTCAATGGTAGAAACTGAAAGTTTTGGATCTGAAGTGTCAGGGGTAAGAACATCCAAATAAAGTTTTCCATTTGACTTGGTTATTTGAACATCTGAATGTTCAGTTGCTTTTAAAACATCTTCCAAATAGCCTGCCGTAGAGCTTGAATCAACTGCAACTTTGTCGTTGCCACTTGAACCACCACCGACTGCACCTTGGTCTATTCTATGAATGTGGAAAATCAAGGAACTTATAGAAAAGTTCTGACTTGGTAAATTAACACTTGTTATGAATGTAGAAGAAACATTCTGGTCCCAACTTAATTCATAAACATGAGTTCCGACGATTGAACAATCTACATTAGAAACCGTGTGTAATGTATCGCCTGTAAATATTCCAAAGTCGTAATAATTCTCTATAGCCGTTGAATTTGAAAGTGTAGCTATTGCAGTAATATGGTAAACACCACCATTTTTCAAGGCTATGTTTGAATTAGAAACATTTATGTTTCCAGAAATCTTCGTCCAAGTAGCACCATTGTTTGAATAAAATTTACCGTATTCGTTTGTTTGAGGAGCAACGGACAAATCAAAAAATTTAACATCGTCTTGTGTTGTTTCAGTAACCGTTATAGATTGGTCGCTTGATTGAATAGCAACATTTGCTCCACCCTGACCAGTTCCAGCAATGGTGTATATTGTATGACCGTCAGAAGCCGTGCTTGCCTGAACGCTTATTGTTCCATCGGTGTTCTTTACTTCTGTCTTAGCCGCAGCAATTTGGGTTCTTAATTCATTGTCTGCCATTTGTCGATTCATTGTTTCAGAAATCAATGAACCCTGAACATTTGTTATAGAAGCGTTGAGCGTATTATAAATTTGGTTGTCGTTATTACTTCTATTTTGAATTTCTGTTTGAATGGCATTATAGAGGGCTTGGTTTCCACTTGTCGAATCATAGAAACCATCTACAGCCCCCTTGGAATTGTCAGAAAACGATAAAGAATAATTGACTTGTGAATCTTCTATATGTGACTGAACATCTATATATTCGTCGCCATTTATAGAAAAAACATAAGTTCCCTCAATAGCAATGCCGTTTGACGGTTGAATGTTGTCGGTCGTCCAAAGGAGGTTTTTGTCCTTGTCGAAAACTTCCAATCTATAACAATAATTGTTGTTCACATAGACGGTAGCCCTGCCGTTATTATCGAGAATAATGTCCGTAGGGTTCAATATTTCACCATTGGGGTCTTTGTAGGTCTTGACAGGATATTTGCCGTTCGTGTCGCTATGGTGATAAACATTCAAGATTCCGAGCGGTGTTTATCGTTCCATTCTTCAAGATGAATTGAATGTTTGGGTCAAATAATAACTGAATCATTTTCAAACCTCAAAATTAACCTGTGTATTTAACGCTATAATATGGTAGAACATCAAGGCTTCCATATGCTTCAATGTTGCCCCAATCGTGATTGTCCGAATCTATTGAAAACATAATTCTAAAATATGCTTCAGAAGAATTTTCCCAAAAAGCCGTTACTTTTCGTGGTCTGCACATCCAATGATAGCCCCCGTCAAAAGCGTAATCTTTGTTTGTTGCAAATGCGTGAACAACGGTGGGATTTCCAATGAAATCTGGGCGGTGCATTGTTTCGTGATGTCCTGTCCAATACATCTCCCTATAGAATCGAAGATTTACTTTCAAATCGTCCATAAACAAGTCTTCATAATCCATTGTTTCGTATTCATTACCATTAACAGACTTTATTGAATGACCAGGGGCTACATAGGGAACTTCTTGAATTGTCGCATAGCCTTCAACACCGTGAGGGTCGCCTACATTTATAATACTTGTAAAGCTACCCATCGGATATTCTGAAATTACTTTTGGTCCAGTATTGCTCTTATATAACCAAATATGATGTGCAGGGTATGGGTCAAGATATAGCGTTGTGCAGTCGTTTCGTGTGAACTTACCTTCACCAAGAGGATCTGACCAAGATTCAGGATATATTGGAATTTTTTCTGTATTCAAGAAAAGATTTCCAATCCAGAAGCAAGTTGTTTTCACGCCTGTTCTATATGGTGTATAATGTTGTAATAAATGTCTGCCACCTATTACGCAATTTTTCATAACGCTATAGATGAAATCTTGAGTTCCATTCAATAGAAAATCCTGAGTCCAAACAGACCCCGAAACGGTCGTGCCTTGAATATCCAAAGCACCCCTTATAACAATGTCACCATTGACTTTGCAGTTTATTAAAGTAATATCGCCCTTGAATGGGTTTGTGTTATCGCCAACAGCCCCCTGTGTAAGCCCTTCACCTATTGAAGAATTAAATACCGTACTGACGGCACCCATTACACAAGAAACATTCTTGTCATGTTCCATTGAGGCGACCCACGAATCGGCAAGCGTTATCACGGCGTTTCCATTTTCATATTTCAAAATTCCAACTTTACAATTGGTCAATGATACAGAAACCGCCCCATTTATCCACATCTTATCTATTACGCAATGTTCAAAAGCTGTCGTGTTATTCACACTTACATAGCCCAAAGAACCGTTTCTATAAGTGATTCCTTCGCCTAAAAGAGCCAAAGCTATATTTGGATTCATCGGCAAAGTTCGCCCCTGCAAATCTATCACGGTGAACCCACAATGACGGGCAGTCAAGACAAAGTTTAAAGGGTGTTCAAAGTTTTCAATGTTCACCGTGCATGTAGAAGCTTCAACGCCTGTATTATTGAAATAATCTTTAAACGGTCTATCTGAAACCACCATATTTCTTAAATAGAAATTGGTTCCAACATTAAGCATGTTTTCGCCTATGAAGTGGCAACCGTTAAAAGTTATGCTGTAGCTATCGTTTGTGTAATCTATTGAACCGTGCCCAATGAAAGTAATATTTGAACAGGTAATGTTCGCATTTTTTACGCTTGTTTGAGAAGACAACTTGTTATAAATGTGAATTGTCTTTGCTCCCGATATAAGCATTTGGAAAAGGTCATAGAAAATAAGAGAATCGACTTCAACATAGCTACCGTTAAAATGAAAGTTTCCAATGGGCTTTGAATTTCTTGCACCTGCAAATTGAATATTCTTACAGGTTACAGTATGGGCAGAACCAAAATCTACTTGGTCTTCTAAAAGCAAAGTTCGGCTTGTTGAGTAATTTGTTTGTATGTTATAATCACCCCTTTTCATCTTGATAACTTTGGGCGACAAAATTCTATTGTCCGTTCCATATTGGTTTGAAGCACCAAATAAAGCAGACATATTTTCCAAGTGTCCTTCATATACACCGTAATATTCAGATGGAATATATGGAAGTGAATGAACAAGCAACCAACGACCACCCGATTGAAGTTGTGAACCAAACACCTGACCGTTATCTACTTGGTCATTTGAATTTTCATCCCAAATGTATGTTCTAGCTCCACAGTCATCGTTTGTATGATAGCCCACGACAGTAATCATTCCCAAGGATGGATCTGCATCCGCTATTGATTCATAGCCAAATAGGATTGAATCCTGATTCCCGCTTGAAATATCAAGCCCCGTGTAATATGTCCTATCATCTGCCCACATATTAGGGCGATTGTCTGTTTTAGGGTCGTCATAATCGCCAATATATTTTTCTTGGTGTACCGTATAGATTTTGTTTTCGAGAATTACATCGTATTCAAGAAAGCCGTTTATGTCGGTATATACAGGATTTTCACAAAGTACAAGTTGGTCGTTTTCATCATAGACATAAATTTTATCAAGTTGGTTTGTGTCTTTCTGATAGAATGAAACTCGACCGTATAAAGGTTTACCAATTAAATCTAATCTTCTGTCTTTGTCGAAAGCTATCATTTAGACCCCCAACTGATTTAAAATTTGTTCATTGTTTTTCTGTTGTATCTTTGCGACCATTCGGGCGTTCTCGTTGTTTTGCTTAAATGCTTCTTTTTCAAGTTCCATAACCCTGTTTGCGTTTTGGTTTTCTGCTTGGGCTTCAAGTTTCATTGCTTCTTTCTGCAATTCCGTTTGGTTATCCATTTGGGCGACCAATAAAGCATTTCTGTTATTTTGTTCCATAGCAAGCAACTGAACATTAAGTTGCTGATTTTGGTTTTTAAGTTCTTGGTTCGCTTGTGCCATTTGTTGAATTTGGTTTTGGAATTGGATTTGCTGTTGCTGAATTTGTTGCTGTAATCGCATAACTTCGGGAGAAACACCATCAAACACGGCTTGATTGAATCGCCTTATAAATTGGTTATCGTCTAATGTCGATGTAATCGCCCCAACCAAATCCATTCTTTTTTCTTCTGGCACAAGTTGAGCCAACTGCATTAATTCGGCTCTTGCTATTTGTCTTTCCATTTGGTCTTCTGGCCCTTGCTCTACAGAAACTTCTACATCATACCCAAGCAACTGAAAGAAAATGTGTCCTGCCGACTTGAAAGATTCTTTTAGATTGTCGAAATAATTTCTGACATTGTTCGTGTATGATTTCGCATTAAGTAGGGCTTCGGTTGCAGTCATTTCCACTTTTTGATCGGGTATTCCAATAGATTCAACACCCGTAATAGATTGAAGCATAGCCAAAGAATTTTGAAGAACTGTCGTTAAGTCGTTGTATTGAATCGTCATGTCAATTCGTGTTGGCGGTTCGTTTTGGTTCTTTCTATCATCGTATTTGTTGTATAACAAAAGCGGATTCACGGACTTGTCGAAATTTTTAAAATATTCTTCATTTCCCTCAATAGCTTCTTTTGTTCCCACCCAAGCGTTCTTCGGTGATTTCGCCAAGCGTTCGCATAATTGGGAATAGCTGTAATCAATAAGTTTTTGTATTGGCTTTGATTGGGAAACAATGCCACGATGACTTAATTTATCGTCTATAAATGTTTCTTCACCATATACGGGGATGATTGGTAATCTATCAATGTTTAGAATAATAGGCTCTTCTAGCAAATCCCTGTTCAATAGCTTATAGACAATAACACCACCGTTTGATTTCACATAATATGTGATTAACGGCAAGGATTGTTCATCATAAGAATCCGAAATATCTATAAGTGGCTTGTCGCCTTTTTCTGTTACGAAATCTTCGCCGTAGGTTTTCTTAATCCACGCCTTAGATTTAATGTCAATGATTATTGCTTGATTTGCGTCCGAACCATCTATTTCAATAGAGTCTGGGTCATAATAGACTTTGGTCACATCGGGAATGGAATAAAGGACGGGAACGGCATTTCCGTTCTTGTCATAATCTATTGATAGATTAAGAAAGCCTAGACCATAGCCGTGTAGAATTTCTTAAAGCCTGATAAATGGACGCTTTGACGGCTGTGGTCGTTAAAAATCTGTTGGCTATATCATTTAACGATTCATCTGTTGTAAGCCAAGAATACGGTGCAGACGAATACTGATTGACAATTGCTCTAATGGTGTTTGATATAACATCAACCGGCATTTTAAGTCGGGATTTTCCAAAACGCTTGTTGTCGTTTTCGTCAAAATGCGAACCTCCTAGAAAAAGCCTATCATCTTTTATTCTATCGTAGAAGTCGCTGAAATAATCGTGTGAACGGTTTTCAAAATCCTTAAATTCTTTCAATAAAGCTTCATCTATCATTCAAAACCTCATAGAATGAAACACCCATTATATAAGGGGTGCTTACATTCTATTTATGAGATGCTTGAATCGTTTTTAGCTTTTCTTTCTTTTCTTTTTCCTTCTTTTTCTGCTCCGCCTTTTCTCGTTCAACCGTTGGCGATATAAAACCAATAACCGCATTATCCATTATTTTAGGAATACTTCTGTTCCAACCATTTTTGTCAACATAAGAGTTTAAATCTTTTTGCTTTTGGGCAAATTTTGAAAATTCTGTTTCGATTCTCCAAAACACTTCAAATTGTTTGTCCTTAGAACGAAAACAAGTATCTGTATTTTTGCCGTAGAAAAATCTTAATGTATATCTGCGGTCAATGGGTGCAATTAAATCTGGAAGTATGAAATGAAGTGTTTTTGAAAAAGTAACCAAAGGCGGTTTTCCTTCATCAACAACTTTCAAATTATCAAACAAATCTTTAATAATTTCCTTGTTTTTTTCTAAGTCTTGGATTTTTTGATGTTCCAATTTTTTGAAATCTGATTTGTGTTCCTTTATGGATTCTGAGAAAACAGAAAAATCGCTTAATTTTGCCCCACGGGAGTTCATATTCCAAGCGGATAATGTCACATAAAGTAATTCTATGAAATCTTCTGAAAACTTCTGTGAGAATTTAAATTCAAAAATTTTGTTATAAAGATAACTTCCTGGGTCGTGAGGACGGTAATGTTCTAATGTGTAATTTAGGGCTTTCTGCAATTCCTTTTTCTTATCGAAAACAGACATGTCGAAATTATCCATATTAAAACCTCTTAATTTGTGTTCTAATATACCTTCTTTTGACAAGTTAAGTTTAAACAGTCAACCAAGACCGTTGGTCAGAATATTCAAAAATGCTGAATAATGCGTCTTTTCTAGCTTTCGTGGAAACACCTGTCAATCATTGACCAATGAAAAAAATTATTTTAATGCCGTAAAATAATGGAGTTTTGATAAATGGCAAGACAGAATAAATTGATGAACAAAGCAAAGAAAGGGAAAAAAGACGAATTTTACACCCAACTTTGCGACATCGAAAAAGAACTTAGAAATTATAAAGACCATTTCAAAAACAAAACAGTTCTTTGCAATTGTGACGACCCTCGTGTAAGTAATTTCTTTCATTATTTCTCTTATAACTTCGAACATTTAGGTTTGAAAAAACTTATCACGACCTGTTATAAAAATCAGGATATGGATTTATTCTCCCAAAACAACGCTGATAGGGCTATTTGGCTAGAATATAATGGTGATAAAAACGGAAATAAAGTGCCTGATCCCGAAGAAATCGGAATTCATTATTTAGAAGGTGATGGCGATTTCAGAAGTAATGAATGTATTGAACTTTTGAAAAAAGCCGACATTGTCGTTACGAATCCTCCGTTCAGTTTGTTTAGGGAATATGTTTCCCAACTTATGGAATTTAACAAAAAGTTTCTTATTATAGGGAATATAAACGCCATTCATTATAAAGAAATTTTTCCGTTGTTAAAAGAAAATAAGGTTTGGTTAGGGACAGGAATGGGACGATGGATTTCCGGTTTTATTGTTCCTGACAATTACGAACTTTATGGAACAGAAGCGAAAGAAAACGAATATGGTCAAAGAATTGTTTCAACAAACAACTGCTTATGGCTCACAAACTTAGACCATAAAAAAAGACACGAAAAATTGATTCTTTATAAAAGTTATAATCCTGAAGAATACCCCAAATATGACAATTACGACGGAATCAATGTGGAAAGAACTGAATATATTCCTATGGATTATGATGGCGTGATGGGTGTTCCTATAACATTTATGGATAAATACAATCCAGAACAATTTGAAATTTTGGGTTCAAGTACAGACTCCATGCCTAAAGGTGCGCCATATATCAACGGCAAAAGAATATATGAAAGAATTTTAATCCGTCGTATTCAATAGGTGGAAAAATGAAAATCACATTAACGAAAGTCACCATAAAAGATTTGGTTAAGGATTATAAAGATGACCCCGAAACAGGTCGTGTTTCTGCCTACGGTGGTCTACTTGACATTCGCCCTCCATATCAACGAGAATTTATCTATAAAGACAAACAGCGTGACGCCGTTATAGAAACCGTTCGTCAGGGCTTCCCGTTGAATGTGATGTATTGGGCTAAGCGTGAAGACGGGACATTTGAAGTTATTGATGGTCAGCAACGCACCATTTCTATTTGTCAGTATGTGAATGGCGATTTTAGCCACTTGTTCAAGTTCTATCACAACTTGCAGAAAGATGAAAAGGAACAAATAGATAATTACGAGCTGTTGGTTTATATTTGCGAAGGAACTGACAAAGAAAAATTGAAATGGTTTGAAACCATCAATATTGCTGGCGAAGAATTAACACGACAAGAGTTAAGAAACGCAGTCTATTTCGGACCGTGGCTTTCTGACGCAAAAAGATATTTCAGCAAAGTTGGTTGTGCCGCACAAAAAATCGGACAAGATTATTTGAACGGTTCTGCTATTCGTCAGGAATATTTGGAAACCGCTATTAAATGGGTTTCCAAAGAAAATATTGAAGTCTATATGGCGAAACATCAGCACGATGATAACGCCAATGAACTGTGGCTTTATTTTAGATCTGTCATAGATTGGATTGATACCACTTTCAAGCCGACCAAGGAAAGAAAGAAACTTATGAAGGGCTTGGAATGGGGTGAATTGTACGAAGCACACAAAGACGATAAACTGAATTTCACCGTTATAGATAACGAAGTAACCCGTCTGCTTTTGGATGATGATGTCACAAACAAAAAAGGCATTTACCCTTATATCTTGACGGGCAAAGAACATTATCTTTCGATTCGTGCGTTTACGGACAAGCAGAAAATCAAGGCGTATCAAAAGCAGCTTGGCATTTGCCCAATATGCAAACAACATTTTGAAATGCAAGAAATGGAAGCCGACCACATTACACCGTGGTGTGAAGGCGGTCCGACAATAGACAACAACTGCCAAATGCTTTGCCGTGACTGCAACAGGCGTAAATCCAATAAATGACGGAAGATGAATTAGAAAAGGTAAATCAAGCGACCTTTATAGAGGACGCCCAGAATGATATTGACGACTTAATGTCTGGACGCATTAAGTCGCCTGAACATTTGGAAGCCGTAACCACATTACTTGATAAACTTTTAGAATTATCTTCTAGCATTGATTCTGTCGCAGAAGAAAATGAACCCCAATTATATAATTTGGTAAATTCAAAATCAATCGAGGAACTTAAAACCATTTTTGACAAGATAGACGATTTTCGGAAATGGTTTAATGAAAATATGAAGGTACTTTAAAAATGAAATATTTCTTTATTTTACTTTTGTCGTTTATAGCCTTGGCAAATTCAGCAGACCATTACAACTTCGAAAATATACGCAAGTGTTCAAAAGTAGAAGACCGTTTGATTTGTTCGCAGAAAAGCTACGATGCAAAAGGATTCGTTTATTTTCCTAGCAAACACAAATTATTTGTTTTCGACAATCACGCAACCGCTACAAGTCTTTATATTTACAAGACTTCAGGCTATGTAATAGGCGAAAACGAAAGGGGACAAGAGGTCTATTCATTCCAAGAAACTGATGATATAGAATCCTTTTCTTGTTATAAAGAAAAAACCGTTCATAGATACTTAGACAAATACGGATTTGAGAAAAAAGAAACCCTAAACGGCAGGGGTCGTGAATTTTGCGAAGAAAAGTTTAATAAGCTGTTGCCGTAAAAATAACTGTTATTTTTCATACAATCAATAATTTTTTAAGCACTTTGTTTAGATTTCCTTTTGGTGTTTGAAATCACGAACAAAACATAAAAAGGAAACAATATGCCAAGAAAAGCAAACTTATACACGGACAACATCGCTCGCGCCCACGACGCTGTGGAAACATGGAAACTTTTGGGCGATGTGTCTGAAATGTTAGACGAAGTATATGATGAACGACTCTTTGAAACCTCCTACGACACAACTTTTCCTGATCAAGCTGCTGTAAAGGCGTTCAACGCAAAATGCGCAGAATTGATTCAGGCTTATAATCAAATGAATAGACTTAAAATTGAAAACGAGATTAAGCAACACGAAGCTGAAATTGCAAGATTAAAATCTCTTATTGAAAAATAAAGAAACAGGGCGAATAAATCGCCCTATTTTTTATAAGCAGTTCGTAAAAGTTTTATAGGTGTATTTCTTTTTCAAGAAACATTCTATAATTTTTTCGGCTGAACTTGATGAACACGAAAAATGTTCGTCAAGCATTCCGCCACCCAACAGCCCTATTACTTGAATAAATTGGATTTTGTGTTTTCCATTGGTTTAGCAGGGCGTGTGCCAGGGCTTCAAAGCCATACATATCGGGAACATCATAAACCCACATCAAACGAGCGTTTAAATCTATTTCGCCATTAGCTTTTAATTCCCTAAAGCGTGTAATAGCATTGTGTGACGCACCTACCTTAACCGTTTTTACATTGTCTATAATGTAGATCTGGCCTTTTTCTTTTGCAATACAATATTTTTCATCAATAAAATTCATCATATCCCAATATAATGGATTGGGTGACTTTGACGGTTTTCTCATATATCGCAAAATTCCTCTATATAAAGACATAATTTCATTGTAGGGAAAATTCGGAATTGCTGGCCCACCAAAATCATTGATGTAATATCTTTTCAAAATTACATTCGATAACCTATGAAGATTTCTGCATTCGTTTTGGTCTTTACACAAGATGTTTGCTACGGGTATGAAGTTAAAAAGATTTACTTTTCTCGCCATAGAATTTGACGAAATCCTGCAATTCTTTGTAATGTCTTGAAATTTCGCCAATAGCCCCATAGCTTTGCCGTTAAGCCTTGAATCACCGCATAGAATAAGGCGAGCTAATATCTCGACACGAAGTAAAAATAAATGTGTATGAAATATTATTGATTGTGTAATCTTTAGCCCAAATGTTTAACCATCTGTAACTCATTTTATCATCTCCTATTTTTGAATATTATATTTTTCTACAAAAGCCCTTGCGTTCGATTGGTCGCCAATCGCCTTTATAAATTCTTCAAGATAATCAAGAACTTCTTTTTTACATTGTTCACATTCTTCATTGTTCACCGAAGAAACATTCCTTCGCTTTGTCTGCTGAGAAATGCTTTCAAATAAATTTTGTAACCCATTTCTGTTTTTGGGGTCGCTTATTATTATGTGTTGGGCGTCCCAACCTTTTCCGTGTCACGAAATATGGCGACAATTTATTTTTAAGTTCTTTCACGCATTTTCTTTTCTCGGTAGCGTACCATTTATACAATTTTTCTTTTATTGAAAGTGGTATTTCAAGCGACCAAACGCCATCCCAAGATCGGACTTTTTCATAAATGCGTTCACGCCCATTTTGTCCGATAGATGTGCAACTTTATCTTTGGTTTTTCTTCATCTTCTATATTGTGGCAACATCGACAACTTACCATCATTACTTTCTTTAGAAAGTCTAAATTCTTGAAGTCATTTTTAAACAATTCCAATGATTCTTCAAAATCCCTTTCCGTGTAAAAAGCATTGATTAAATCATCAACCAATTTGTTACAGGTTGGGGCTATCAAAGCCATATGTTCTTTTAAGGTTGTTATTACATCATCGTACTCGATAATCGTTCCGTGGATAATCAGGAGCAAAGTGTTCTATTATCTCTTGTAAATTATACCAATTAACGAATGTTGAATTGTATGTGTAATTCAAATGCCACTTTATACGAAAATCTTCTATGGGCGATATTGTAACCAATGGAACTCGTTTATAGCCGGCAAAAAATCCATTCTCGTCTTTGACAACGATTTCTTTTGAAGGTGCAAAACATTGTGTGTCAACAAAACGCCCTTTACAAAAATCTTTTATTTGTTTCAATAAATCTTTTGACGAAGTGTCTGTTTCGTATGCTTTTCTTGACTTTATAATACATGTATTATTTAATAATAAATTAGAAGTTGATTTATTATTTAAATATTCTTGTGTACAAATGTCAATTTTTTTTGCTATGCTATTGTAATTTGACAAAAGATAAACAGCCCTGCTCATAACAGAGTGCAAGTTTAATGGCAGGATTTTTATTCCTAGCGATTCTTCTGTTTGTGATATAATGTTATATTCACTTTTTAATTGGGTTCTTGACGGTTGAAGTGTAAACCCATTTCCAAGTTCATACAGCTGTTGTCTTTTACAAGATATATTCGGAATATTCTTTCCGTACTTTCTTCATTTTTTTCTCTCCATATTAATTGTTTGCTAACACCACACACTTAAAGCAATGCAAGCATTTTTGTTCTCATTGTATTTATAAGGATGTGCAGATTCAACATCTACCAACCATAATGTACTTTTAATTTTTTGATTTCAGCACCTTTACACAAAAAATTATTTTTCAAGTTATACTTTTAAAATAAAATCTTGTAGCTTATTCAAGGCTATCAAATCATCACGAGCCGTAATATAGCCTACTTTTCTAAATTTTGCTATATCCCCCTAGAAAAATAAGTTTCAGCGTAAACTTATTTTTCTTGAATGTGAACTTATCTTTTAAGTTCATATCAGCCATAGAACCATCTAATAAAATTGTAATCATAGACATTTTCAAGGAGGTTCATCATTCTATAGGCGGAAGTCATAGAACAATGATATTTGGCGGTGTACCAATTCACGAATGAAGTCGCAAAAATACCCAATTCAACATCATTTTCATAATCGCTTTTCAAAATTTCATCAACCCTCTCCACGGTGGGCTGTTTTACATAGCCAATAGACTTTCTATGTTTCAAAACACCTTTTCCAGCTTTCATAATCACCTCACAATCAAATAAACATTCAATGATGTATGTATTGCGACAAAAAAGACCCGTAAAGCACCCCAGAAACCGTTTTCTAGCCTTGGGCATACAAACACCCCATCGACAACAAAACAAGCCTGAAATGCGTATTAGACGAAAAAACCGTGGTCAATGACCACGGTTTAATGATTTGATAGGGGTTTCAATCTATTTTGATTTCAAATTCCCATATTTCTCCAAGACACAACTTTCGATGTGTTCCCGAAGTTCCCTTGTCATAGGGTTGACGGAATATCGAAATTCCTCACCCTTGAAGAATGGATCTGTGGGAAAGCCCACAAACAAGCCATTTTCACCATTCATAACACGAAGCCCACGAATTAGAATTTGGTCATTCAAAATGATTGTCGCCAATCCTTTTACATTTCCAAGTTCTGCGCCTTCCACAAATGGGAACACTTCCACTTTTGTAACGGTTAGACAATCGAACATTTCGGATTTTTCCACTTGCTTCATTTTACGCATTATTTACGCCCCTCCAAAACTTCTTTCTTGGTACGACGGCGACGGCGTTTCTTTTTTTCGGGTTCTACAGGAGCCATAGAAACAATAGGTTCATTGGGCTTAACTTCCGATGGGCTTGTTATGGGTTCGGCAACCACATTTTTTGTAGGCTTGTTTCCAAGACTTCCAAAAGAAGTATTGATGCTGAAATCGCCAATTTTTCCAAGTTCGCCATATGCGACTTCTTCGATTTTTGAAATGATACGACCAACCGCAATGGAGGTTACATCGTCAGCAGTTTCGATTTGGAATGTGATTTTGAAGTTTTTCATGTTGTATTTTCCTTTTTGGTTTTGGGTTGTTGATTTATTTGGATAAGACAATTTCGTCATCGTCTGAAATTTCACAGCCAATGTCTTTGTTTATGCGTTCAATCATATCGAAAGACACACACAGCAAATGGTTGTAATCTTTTGATTTGGCATCTTTCAAATAATCGGCTTTGATAGCTTCATATTCATCTTCTGCAAGTTCCATTGCTTGACGCTCGTTTTTAAGGGCTTGGCACACATAAGACATAATGGAATTTGCGTTTCCGTTTACACCAATGAGGGTATATTTTACCATATTACACCATCCAATCAATTTTAAGGGTTTCAACCATTTCAGCCATTGTCTTTGTCAATGGTTCGAAAGAATCATCACGATAAACACGGGTGTTCTTATCGTTTACGGCAAAAAGTTCGTCAAGAGAAAACGAACCAAGTTCCAGACCCATTCCCAAATCCACAGCACCAAAAACAACTTTTCCAAAATTGTTTTGATACTTTTTAGACGGGGCGTCAAAATCATCGTCTTCCAAAACAAACCAATGGCAATTGCTAAAGCCAATAGCGTTCTTTTCAGGAAACGACTTGATGATTGAATAATGGGCAATGACCTTTTTGTCATTCTTGGGGACACCATCATATTTGGCATATGGCGTGTCGTGAATCGCTTTCACGATTTGGGGAGTGATAAGTTCTTTAAAATCCATTTTTTTTCCTTTTTGTTTAATTGCGTTAATTTGTCTGCACTTTGCAAATTATAATCTGGTTTACCGCTTGTAAACCCTTCTTTTCGGATAAATTAAGATTTTATTTTTTACACTTTAAAAAAAGCCCGAAATAGGCATTTTCCGACAAAAAATGTCTGTAATATTTTTTAAACAATTAAAAATGGTGCTTATTTTTAAGCACCATTCTCTATTTTAACCTTAACCAATGACACTTGCAGTTATAACGCCCTTCACGATTTGGCACATGCCCATAAAAGGTCGGTTCGGTTGGTGAAACTTCAACATGTCCGTTTAAAGCTAAACATTTTTCACAGCATGTTGGATTAGCCACAAACACCCATTTTGTTTCTTCATTTGCAGGCGTTGTTCCACCACTTGATTTCACCATTGAAGAAACTGAACTTTCCGATTGTGAACCATTCTCATCAAATCCAAAAGTTCTTTCTTTTGCGTTTGGCGATTGGTTCGCCTTATCCAAATAACGCCATTGTGAAATACCGTTTGGAACATAGCCCTGATTTGAATATGAAAAATTAAGGCTATGGGTAAAATCCGATTTATTTCTTGACGGTAGCATGTTGGAAATCTTGCTATTTCCACCACGACCAGACGCCAAAAGTAAACCACCCAAGAACCCTTCTATAAGTTTTTTATATTCGCTACTTGTTGCCATTTATTCCCCCAACATCATTTTAATTCTATATCGCTTTAATGCGTCCTTTTTAGCATTTTCTTCGGCTTCTTCTTTTTTAGCTTCTTGAATTAAATTGATAAGCACGCCAATGCCAGGGATATTTGAATTTTTATCTTCTTCATATCCGTAATCACCGTATTTATTCGTGATAAAGGACTTTGCAGAATTTTCTTGAAGAATCTTTTTATTTGTTTTTAGATTCTTGTCGTTAAGTTCCTTATATGGTGAATTTTCCAAGGCGGGTAAAATTTCATCTGCCGATTCTTTTACCTTGAAATCGTTGGGAACTGCATTTTCTGTTTCTTGTATCGAAATTATTTTTTTGCCGTCATTTCCATCTACAAGTTTTAAAACTTTGGATTCACTTTCTGGCAATGTCTTTAAATAATTTTCGACTTTATCCCTGAATGTCTTTCCCTCTTGTTCAAAAATATGTTCCAAGATTTCATCATTCATTTGGTTTCGTGGGTATGAATTAAGAAACGCTTTTTCTGTTTCGTCCAAATCACTTTTTCCAAATCTTACGGCTCTATCTTGAAGTTCATCGAAGCGTTTGTTATTTGCCTTTATTCTTGCCATAACATCTTCTGCACCGCCTTCACCAATTTCATATAACCATTTAAGCAAGCCACGATCAGGGCGACCAGAACCGCTTCTATATCGTGAAATAGCCATTGGCACACCCTTTAACAAAACAGGGGCTCCAATGTTGGTTGCTGTGCCTTGTAGGGCGTCACCAACATTAAAAGATGAACGGTCATTTTCAGGGTCATCGTATGCGAGAGCGTCCAAGCCTTCCATAATGAATGGATTTGCACCGTTTTCAATGGCGAAATTTAAGCCACGGGCAATAGCACCCGTTTTTCCGCTTGACTTCAACATTGTCGATATTGGTTTAATAGCAGTTCCCGCAACTTTTCCGTATGGAATGGCATAAAGGGCGTTTTCACCAACATCCAATAAAAGACTTGGGTCAAAGTTGCCTTTTTTGTCGGTGAACAAATCTGCATTCACGCCTTCACGAAGTCTTTTTTCATAAAGTCGAGGAGTGAAAATCTCCTGAACCATATTCATAATTGGATTCATTACAGAATGACCAAAAGCCCATTCTGGCCACATATTGTCTTTTCTTGATTGAATAAGTGACTGCTTTTCAAGTTCGGCTTTCAAGGTTGGGAGGGGTATTCCATTTTGTTTGGCGATTTCTGCAAGTCGTTCCTCGCTATATTCGCTCGGCTTGTTCCACTTATAAAGAATTTCCTTATCATTGAACATTGCTGGCAAATCCAAATCTTTATCTTTCCAATTCGGTTCTTTGGAATTTGCCAAAGTCCATAAAGTCGCATCGTGTGGCAAAAAGTTTGAAAGTCCATCCCTGTTCACGGCAATAAACTTTGCTAATTCGGAGTCGGAAAGATTTTCCATTCGTTTAGCGATATTCAACAAATACTGTTCTTCATTGCTGTTGGGTTCATAAAGAACAGCGGTTTCAATAAGTTCATCAATTAGATTTTCTTTATTTGTTGCCATTTTAGATTAACCCCTTATTTCTCAAATAATTAAACTTGTTTGAGTTTCTAGCCTTCCAAAGTTTCTTTTCTGAAATTCCCATAGACTTGTATTTTGTGGCATCGTCATTTTGAGCCGTTGGGCTATATTTCTTTTCAAGTGCGATCTGTTCGTATTTGCTTAACGGCCACTTGCTTAAAAGTTCGTCTAAAGACATCTTGTTTGCATCTGCCTTTTCGTTGCCTGCACCAATCGCTCTTGAACGGGCGTTTGCTTTTGATTCTCTTTCAAAAGTTTCCTTTTCTGTTTCGCCACTTAGAATCTTTTGTTTAAGGGCAAAAGCTTCTTTTGAATTGTTTTGAATCAATGGCTCTAATTGTGTAAGCATGGACTGCTTCATTTCATCGGTCAAGTCACCAGAACGAAGGTGCTTTTCGTATTCCGTCTGTATATCAACGACTTTTGCGAAATCAGCGTCCGCACTGAATTGCCCTTGCTTAATGGCTTCTTTGACTTTCTTTGTGTAATCGCTCAAATCAGACAATCCGAAACTTGCCAATTGTTCGGGGGTGTATGATTTAGAAAGTGTTTCATAAGCTAAATTCATTTGGTCTAAGTCAGTTAAAATTTTATCTTCATAGGCTTTTCTCTGGAATGGGTCGATTGTTGCCGTCATTTGCCTAAAGTCATTTGCAATTGAAATTTGCTTTTGTCTAATGTCGTTTGCAGCACCGTTTACTTTCATTCGTGTTTGACTTGCGTTTGAATTGTTCAAGTTTTGTTGGAATCTTCTTTCGGCGTCTTCACGGTTCTTTTGCCAATTCCATTGTATTTGTGCGGTGTTGTCTTTCTTAATTCGTTTAGCCCTATTCATTGCAATTAGATTTTCTAAATCATTGTCATTCATTGCCTGTGGAGCGTATTTTTCTTTGATTGTCGGGATGGTTCCCTGCAAATCTGCAATTCGTTTGTCGATGTTCGCAATTTGATTTTTTAACAGCTCGATATTTTGAACGAGCGTTTGCTTTGCGTTTGCGTTGGTCGCCATTCCATTTTCTTCAATTTCTTCCATTATATGACCTCCACAGAATTTCGTTCATCGTTCATTTGAATTTCATTTTGTAGATATTTCCCGTTTTCGTTTTCAAGCTGTTTTTCCAATTCCACCAACTGATTTTTAAGTTGAGCTTTTTGGGTTTCAAGTTCCTTAATTTCATTTTGAATAAGCAGAATTTCTTTGTTCATTTGCTCGCTGTTGGAACGGTCTATTTGTTGTTGGCGTGTTTGTCCTTCCATCAATTCAGCCATTTCCCTATCTAGCAAGTAATCATGCGTATTTCGTATTCCTTCACCCAAGTTTTTAGCCATTTCGTTATAAGTTTTCTGCTTATTTTCAAGTGTTCTTGTTAAAACGCCTGAAAAGTCTATCGGGTCTTGAAATCGCCATTGTATATTCAAAGACATATAACCCCCTCTTACAACGCCATTAAACCACCGCCCATATTCATAAGCATTTGTTTAATTGTATTCTTCAATCCATTTTGGCGGTGATAATCAAGTGCGTTTTGGTCGAAACCGATGTGGGTTGAATTGTCGTTTGGTTTGAGTTTTTCCAAATCTTCGCCATTGAGCAATTGTTTTGAAACTTCATTTTTGACTTCTTCTGAATTAAATTCTGGTATTTCATCGTCAGCCATTGAAGTATCTAAACTGGGGTTATAATCCAACATCGTCTTAATGCTATTAAGCATTTCTTCTCTTTCGTTTCCTGCCTGTTGGTGGTTTTGCAAAGCCCCATTGTCGAACATGATTTTGTTTTGTGTTTCTACTTGGGGTAATGTGTTTAATGAATAATTCCAACTTCCTAACATTTTTAAACCTCCTTATCCTGCCATTATTGAATTAAACAAATTAAGGCTATAATTAAGCATATCGGCAACACCATTGTTTTCAGACAATGAAGCATTTGCAAGCGAAGTGTTCACATTCGCCATTCCGTTTGTGTATGCGTTGTTTGAATTTATCAAGCCCCCGTAATAATCGCCTAGACCATTAAGCCAGTTTGTCGTGTCGGTGTTGTAATCGTTCCCTAATTGGCTCATAAGGGTTTTGTATAAGTCGCTTTGTGATTTGTAGGCGTTTTGGTTTTCGCTTGCGTTGAATTGTTGTTCCTGTAAAGCCTGTGACTTGTCTTGATTGTATCTATTAAAAGCCTTGTCGTATTCTTCACTCGCCATAGCCTGTGATTTCGCATTTAATGCGTTTAGGTAATCGGAACTGAACATGTTTCCGAGCGTTAGCCTGTGAATTTGTTATAGCGTCATTTGCCGTCTTGATTCTCATATCAACGGCAGGGGACATAAAGTCCTCAACGGTTTTATTGTATTCAAATTTTGACGGGTCATAAGTACCAATATTTTCATAATTGTACTTAGCCTGATTGTACTTGTCTTTTAAAGTCGTGTCGTGTGCTTGAGAAATAGAATTAAGATACTTATTCAAAGTGTCTTGATTCTCGTTATAATTGCTCTGCCACAATCCTTTATTTTGGTTTATAGCTTTCTTTGCGTCTGCCACTTGGTCGGAATTACCAAAGCCCAAAGCGTTCGCCATTGATTTTAATGGGTTCATAAATCATCCTCCAATTCTTACATTGAATTTTTTGTGTTTAATTTCTGGATTTCAACTTTGCAGGGTTGAGAAACACAAATTGCCGTCTGTCCTATCTTCACAACTTGACAAGAAACGGATCCGTCGTTATTAAATACTTTGGCGATTAAGGTTTTATCAGCTTTTGCAGGCAACAAATAAGAACCGGCTTTCTGACACCACAATTCCCAAAATTCCACATTTGAACTTACGACAATAACAGACCAATCGTTTACGGTATTGACGGAATAAGCCCCGTTTAGAATTTCCCTTAAATTTTCTATTGGTGTTGTATTGTTTATTTCTCCGTTCTTCATAAAGCCTCTTATATGCTAAATCCTAATGGTGAAATACGAATACTTGCGTTCGTCAAGGTTACATCCATATTTTCAGAAAAAGTCAAGCGAACCACACAAAGTCTTTGAACGCCCAAGTTGAGAAAGCGAACACGATAAAAGTATTGTCCTGTTTTTCCACATTCTTCAAGTATGGTGTTGCCGAATGAATTGCCCCCATCTTCTGAAATTTCCAATTGGACTTTCGGATTTACTTCGTAATCGTCAATCGTTCCCGTGTTAAGTTCTACGCCCAATTCATCGAAAGTGAAGTTTTGGTAATTGTTCAAAATTACGGGTGACTGCCTTCTACGAATCAAAGAAACGGTTTCGTTTTCGTTCACTTCTTCTTTGTGAAAGTTATCGTCCAAATAAACGAGTTCACCATCTCCAATGTGACCGAATACGGTCTTGTTATCAAACCAAATTGGATAAATCAAGTTCCAAGCAGAATCACGCCCCGTCTTGAAATTTCTTGAAGACCTTTCAGCCCATTGCTTTGTAGAAAAATCATAGACGAAAGTTCGGCTTCTTTTATTTTGTGCATTAGGAATGTATAGACCGTAGAAAGCATGATTTGAACGGCTATAAGCAAATCCAATGGCGTTGTCCGTGTCCGAATTATCCAAGATTTCATCAAGCCATGTTTCTGAAATCTTTTGAAATTCTGTTCCAATAATGGCAAAAACAGCCCTGCCAGCATTCATTCCATTAGACACGAAACAAACGCTATTGTTCACACTTGCAACGGATTTGGGCGAATCCAAACCAACTTCTCTATTGAATGTGTATGAAGTTCTAACCCAAGTTTGATATTGTTCAGCATCGCCCCTTTGCCAGAACTCAATGGATTTTGGGCCGAATACAATTAAGTTTGAACCAATGGCGTAAAGTGCGTTTATGGCATCGCTGTTTGATTCACCGTTCTTGTAAAGGGGTGTTCCATAATCATCAAAGAAAACATATTGGTCACTTTGAACGGTTTCTGTCTCGGGTGTTATGTGGTCGGATTTATATTGGACTTCACCGTTCACGATTTTATAGACTTGTCGTGTTTCTTGTGAAAGTGGGTATGGAATGGAGTAATAGGCGTAACCGCTACCGCTATCGTTTACGATAATCGAACCTGAAACGACTTGAACATGTGTGGGCTTTATCTTCATTCCCTGTTCATTTATTCTATCGGGAAGGTTTATGTAATGAAGAGAACCACCTTCTTTCAAGTTGTAATAGAAAAGATTTGAACCATCGGCAATTAAAAGAAAAGGTCTTTCACCACCCGTTTCTGCAAATGTTGGGTATGACCCCGTATCTACGCTTCCAAGGCACTCCACAGACCATTTGTAATCGACCCTATATAATTTTGAATGGATAACGAAAAAAGCGTCTGGGGCGTTGTTGTTGGCGTCTAAACCCGTAGAAGATACGAAAGAACCGTGGCATCCTTCTTTTGTGCTTTCAAGTTGCTTAATCCATTTGATACCGTGGAACTGACTTTTGATAGACCACCGCACCGTTTGATTCTTGATACATGTTTATAGACAATGCCGAACCCATTGTAGAAGGGAATTTGGCTTTGTTTTGGTCGCCTATCAAGTTTGAAATTACACTTACTTTCGACATTTACCACCCCACGCCATTCATCCCGTTATAATAATCTTCAAGAAAAGAGCCTTCCATATTTGACCAAACAATAGGTCTGTTTGATGAATTGATTCTTTTTATAAGCGACTTCTGTTCTTCAAAATCTTCCTTGAAAACAGAAACCCAATCATTCAACTTGTATCTAATGGCGAGTCTATAAGTTAGACCTGTCAATAGAAGCGATTTATACATGTCCTGTAGATTTAATGTACTTGACAAGTCTATTTCATCTATATCGTCGATGAAACAAATTTTGTATTCGGAATCTATTGTAGAATCAAGGATTATTGAACCCTTCATAACGCCATATTCAAAATCATACAAGTTTTCGTTTCTCCATTCGTCTGAATCGGTATAGCTATAATGACTCCAACGGCAAACATTTGTGGCGACATGAATGCATTCAAGCACCCTGTCCGTATCTATGACATAAGCCTTTTTTCCGTACCAATCCCATAGACGCCTGTGGAAGTTCGCTTTCTGTTTGGCTAACAATGAAACTTGGTTTTATGGTCTTTGATTTAAGAGCCTTTTCATCGAAATAAACATTGTATGTGTATTGCGTAGAAAGATGATTTCGAGATCTGCTAAAAATTGATTCAACATTTGTTTTCAATAACTGAACAAACCTGTCGCCCTGTTTACGACCAATTGATTTAATTGTACTTGGTGGATTTTTTATTTGAATGTCAAAATCTATTGAGTCGCCAATCGTGATTTCGTTCTTACCACCAACATCAAACATTCTGTAATTATCCGCTATATATTCTTGTGTGTTAAGAACTGAAATAAGGTCTTTCAATTCATTTTCACCTGTCTTTGCTTTTGTTCCATTGACTGCTTGACCATCACCGACAAGCCCACATCTTGAAAAAGCGTTTTGAATTAAATCATTTACAGAAATCATTTTAAACCTCTTTATATTTATAATTCGCAAATAAAAAAAATGTTGGCGGAATAAATCCACCAACATTTCAAGGTGAAAGGAGAGACACCTAAACTTTACTTCTGAACATAAAGAACAGCCTGTCGTCTTGCGTCAGGAACACCTGCGGCAAATGGGCAGTCCAATCGAACAAAAGATTTCATATTTAAGCCATCACCGTATTCACTCATCTTAACGGATACACCGTCAACGGTTTCGGTGCTATTTTCAGAGCCTGGCAAGTCGGCAAACTTGTAAGTGTCGAAAGCCAAAGCGTCCTCTTCACGACAAACACCGACATAATAAGAATTGCCAGATGTTAAAAGTGGTGTGGCAGAGAAAGAAGAAAATGAAGTGTCAAACCAAGCGTTCGGATTTCCAACATTATCGACTTTTACACCACTTACTGTGGCGTTAAGTGTTGCCCTGATTGGAGCAATAGCACATTTGTTTGAATTGTCGGCATCACTTGCGAGAATGACGGTGTAATCTTGGTCGGTTGGCATACCATTTACATCAACGACTTTCAAGCCTGCAATAGAAAATGCTTCGCCCTTCTTACCGCCCGCACAAGTTACGGCTGTGATAGGTTCATAACCAACGACCGTACCGCTTAATGTATCTTCACCGCTAATTGCTGTGCCTGTAATTGTACAAGCAGAAGCGCCAGCTTTTACGATTGGAAGACCTGCCAAAGAAATTTGTGAAGCGTTGGCGTATTCGCCCAAATAATTCTTTCCATAAATTTCTTTTTGGATTGTGTCAGGAATGAAATTAGACAAGCCTGCTGCTGCGATTTTGCCGTTTACGGTTGGTGAATTAAACATAACCTTTACACCACCTACAGCAACTTCTTCCAACTTGTTTGAAACATCACTTAAAGAAGCGAAATTGGCGGCAGATGTTACTGTAGCTTGGACGGATTGGAAAACGGTAGAATCAATTACTTCTTTCTGAACGCTCTTTGCAAGCTTTGTGCCTCTTGGAATTGCAATTTCTTTCTTGAAATCTTCAAGGTCTGTTAATTCATTCCAAGCGTCAATTTCACAAGATGTGTTCTTGTTTTCCAACTTGATAGACATTTCAACTTCTTCGATTGCGTCAGGTTCAGCAACCAAGCCGTCTTTAACCTTGCCAGGGTCAGGAATATAAACGGTGTATGTTCTGCCATACTTCTTATTTTTTAGCTCACTTTCTGGCAAATAACTTTTGGACTTTTTAACATAATCCATCTGGTCGCTTACAACAGCCGCAACCATTTTTGTTTTCTTATTGTTTGATAATTTATTTTCCATTTCAAAAATCCTCTAAAATTTTTTGTGAATGATTTACTCATCATGATTTTCTGAAAATTCACTGTCCATTTCAGCGTGTCTTTTGGCTAGCTACGCCACAGACATTTACACCATTAAGGGGTATGGAAAAAAGAAGGTGTTTTTAAAACAGAAACCTTTAAACTGTTGGAAATCCAAACAATTAGCTTTATTGTTTGGGCTTCCATATCGTATTTATAAAAGTGTGAATTATCGTTTTCTAATAAACGATTTCAAGTCTGCGTCATTTGAGAAAATGTCGCTTGTCTTGCTTGTAGAAATCCCGGGCTTTCCAATAACCATATTTGGATTCATAACAGGCGCAGTCTTTTTATGTTCCTTATTTTTCGCCATTTCTCTTTCATAAAGTTTAAGCTCCATAATACGGGACATTGGATCTGCTTGGGAAAAAACATTTTTTACCAATTCGGCATTTGTGGCGAGTTCGTAAAGTAAACGGGGGCCGTTATCTGAATTTTGGATGTATTCAGAAACATATCTTTCTTTGTCTATAAGTTCTTCGAGTCCTTGGTCGAAAGCCTGTTGGACGGTTGTCAAGTAATCTTGCTTTTCTTCATCGGTAGCAAAACACTTGTTTATTCGTTCGCTTATCTTGTTTGCTCGTTCCCTTCTTTGAACTTCTATGGCTCTTTGTTTTCTTGTTTCTTCGTCTTTTTCCTTGAACATTCTGTTCATTCGCTGTTCGACCAAGTAATCTATGTACTTATCATCATTTTCAAAGTCGTTTCTAAATTTCTCCTTATACTTTTCAGGATTTTCCAATTTTTCCAAACGGCTTTTCAATTCTTCAAATTCCCTGTTGCGTTCTGCAAGTTGGGTTTCGTACTTGTTTTTTTGCTTGTTTAATTGTTGTTTGAAAGAATGTGTAATCTTATCTTCTTTTGAAATCGTGTTTAAATCAACTTTTGGCTGTGATTCTTCTTTTTGAATTTCACCACCGTTCTTTTTCGGGTGTGGTTTCGTTTTCCACGGTTGTTTCGTTCAAGTCTTTTGGTTCAGAATCGTTCTTGATTTCTTCTGTAATCTTGTCTAAATTACTCATTTTAATAACTCCCTTATGCCCTTGGAATTAACGAATGAATGATGTGGGCATTACACCATCCTTTTTTATTTATTTAAACTTTTAATCATCTGGGTCACCCAATACCGAACGCACATATTGACGGATTTGTTTTTTGTTTATGCGTTTTTCAAACATTCTGTCCTCTTCGCAAAATGTCAAAGCCAAAGCGTCTGCCGTATCGGGGGAACGGTTTAGAATAAGTTTTAATTCGGCTTTGGGCTTCAAAATATATTTGTCGTTTTTATCAAGCATAAATCTTGTATTTGTAAGCTCTTCAATAAGTGCAGGGTCTTCTATATACAAGCCATTACGCACGGCTTTTGCTAAGTTGAAATACATTTCAGCCCTTTTGTTTGCGTATGATTCATTAGACGCTTTCGAGGCAAATGGAATTAAATTCACATTAGGATATTCTTTGTTTAGCACCGCATAATATCCGTTCACCGTAGCCCATATCAATGTTTATTTCATAAACATCATCGGTCGAAATCTTGTTTTTTAAGAGAATAAGTTTAATGGCGGTTGAACAATCAAACGGATCTAGCTTGTCATATTTCGTTATGCTAATAATTTTATTTCCTTTACGAATGCAAATTACGGATTTGTCCCTACCTTGACCAGAGCCGTCAATGCCGATTTTAATTGGATAATTTGCAGAATTATTCACGAAAGACTTCGGGAAATCATTGGCATATAGAATACAGCTTTCGTCATAATCCGAAAGAATTTCGCCCTCGATTTCTTGTAATCGCATTTTTTCGTCAGTAATTGCGTTCATCGAAAGTTCAAGAGATTCTTTAGAAAGAAAAGTGTTGTCGCTCATCTTTGCCGTGAAAACTTCGATATTAGATGAAGCCATATTGTCAATTAGCCACTTGTTCCAAACGGAGCCTTGACGGGGTGATGTTCCAAACCTTATAATGGGCGTAAAGTTGCCACGCAAGCAGGGGGCGGTAATCGCCAAAATATCTGCTGGAGCTAAACAAAGCTCATCAAGAACCAAAAGATTTATTTCTGTTAAACCGTCTTGATGATTCACAGTTTTCATAGCTATAACCGAAGCAAATGCCCTTGTTATAGCCAATCGTCATTGCTCCCTTGTTATATGTTGGTTTTAATTTAAGCTCTTCAAATCGCTTTAGAATTTCGTCAAATAGATTTTGAGAAAGTGACTTGTATGTCTGTGAAAAAGCAAGTATTCGTTTGTTTTGTAGCAAGTGAAAAACGATAATCCAAGAAAGAATTACGGTCTTTCCGAGAACCACGACCACACACCAATCCAGCAATATTTTTTGTGGACTTGTATAAAGATTTCTGATGTGGCAAAAGTTTTATTTCGTATTCCATGACACTCCTTTTTCTTATGTATGAAAAACCCCACATCGAATTAAATCAATGTGGGGAACTTTTAATTAGGAGAGAACAAAATATTTATGCCTTATTTATAACGGTTATGCGTCTGTAATTTTCAATTCTATTTTTGAATCGCCATCCATACGAAGATTTTGTTCAGCCGTCAAATCTACTGTCTTACATTCGCTCCAATTTTGCTTGTATCTTCTTTTAAGAATTTCAAGATTTTTCAATCTGCCCTGCAAATAATATTCTTCTGCAAGGTGGTTTTCTATTTTAGCCTTCATCATGCAAATCCATTCTTGGAATCTTTCAATAGAATCTTGGTATGGCTTGCTATAATGCTTTGTGTCAGTTTGCCTATTAAATTTTATATCCCTAAATCGTTCGGGCACATAATCCATAATTAGATGACCAAAAGTTTCAAAGTTGTTGTTTACCCCTGTACCTATATGGCTATGGTTCATAATGGCGAATGTGATTTTAACAATGTCAAGCCCCTCATCTTCATCGGACAAATCGAAAGTTTCGTTTAATTGCTTGTCGCTATATGTGAAAACAGGCTCGGTTATATTGTCGAGAAGATAATTTATAAAGTCAATCTTTTTTCTTGTATTCTTTTCGGGAATACTTGGATTTGTTTTAAATGGGTGATAAACACCGTGCTCGTCTATATACGCTTTTGTTCTACCATTCAAAGACATTAGAAGCCTCCCTTAACAAAATCGGTGTGTTCGTTAAGTGCCTTTTCAATTCGCTTTATTGTTTCGTTCATTTGCGACATTATAAAGAGAATTTCCTTTAAAATTTCTTGTGTGGTTTGTTCCCTTATGTAATCGTTTAAGTCTTGTATTGCTTGCTTTTTCATATGGTATTTATAAAATAAACCGTTCTGTAAAAATATTACTTTGTCAGTAAAAAAACCTGCATTTTTATGGTTGCAAAATGTATATTTGCAATGCACAAACGGGCATCAGTTTTAACCATAAAAAAGGACATTCTTTCTATGGAATTAACACACGAAAAACCCCTTGAACTTATAGACCAGTTAATAGGTCATTTAAACAAAGAAGAAAGAAACTCCCTCGTTAGAAAACTTAATATGGGCGTTACTTCCATTAACGATTTGATGAAATCGAATAGAATGGAAAAAGAACACGCCTGTGTTAAATGTGGGTGTTTGAATATCGTTAAATTTGGCAAGGTCAAAAGATACCATTCAATAAAGGATAAAGAGGGCATTACGATCGGGCGTCAATTCGTAGGGGAACACCAACGCTATAAATGCCGTGATTGTGGCTCAACATTCGTTTCTACCGCCAAATCGGCTTTCTATCGTAGCCATTTGACCCCAGACCAAATTTCAGAAGTCATCAACGCAATAACGATTAGAAAGACCATAAGGGACACCGCAGAAATTTGCCAATGTTCCACAAAGACTTCTTTCAGGTGGAGGCATAAGCTACTTGATTCTTTGACCATTCCAAACGAAAAAGTGGTCTTGGGGGGTATTCTTGAAGCGGACGAAACGGGCTTTGACTTGTCATTTAAGGGAAATCCGTGGAATCACTTTGCATTCTATGGAATGTCGGCAATCGAGCTTAGAACATACCTTCTTAAACACCCAGAAAAGACCCCAAGGGCAATGAACGAAATGGTGAATGTGTGCTGTGGCATTGACCACAACCGCGAAGTTATCGCCACACCTACGAACTTGGGAAAATGTCGAATGAAACACCTCGTCCAAACATTCGACAAGCATATTGAACAACGCTCCATTATGTGTTCGGATAAAAACAAAGCCTATGTCAGAATGTGTAATCAAATGAACATAGCACTTGTTCAATTCAAGTCCGACGATTATACGACCAAATCGGGTGACTTGTCAATTCAAAAAATCAATAATTATCATTCAAACATGAAATTTTGGTTTAAGTTCTTCCGTGGTGTTGCCACGAAATATCTTAGAAATTATCTTCTTTGGTTCAATTTCGTTATGTGGAACAAGAAACTTAATACAAATGTGAAATACTTTGAACATCTTTCTAATACGGTGTTCTGCGAAAACATCAAGGATATTCAAAAACGCCCTGCAATCCCATTCCAAGCCCACAGAAATTACATTTAACAAGTCGCTTTGTAATGCCCCATACACTTGTTTCTAGGGGCTGTAAAACGCTAAAAATCCAAGTTTGCCCAATGACACACCCCCCTGAAATCTGGTTTGAAAAAGAGAAATTGGGGGGTGTGGGGTGCTAAAATACGAACTGTTTTGAATGGAAGAAACGCTCTGAGGGGCGTTTCTTTTTTGATGTATGCAAACACCCTATACAATCGCAAATGATCCGTATGGGGTCTAAAAATCCACAGGATTTTGACATAAGAATACATGAATATTAAATAAGAATATAAAAGAATCTATTTAATTTGATTAATTACTTGTATTATAATGTCAAAATTTCATTTTGACCCAAACACGAAATTATAACTTCACATCGTAAATCTTAAAGAAGAAACCCTTATTTGGTGGTGTTTCTTCATCTTCATTCTTGATGATGGTCGTAAACGACCAAAAGGGGCTTTTCAGCCCCTTTTTTCATTTATTTAAGACATTGAACCAAGTTTAAAGAAAGTGGCGTCAAACCCAATGAAATAGCGATAAAAACGGTATTGAATTTTAAACAAATGAATCTAAAATGAGCTGGGGGCCGGATAAGTAGAACTTTTTTGTTGTTAATGGAATGTTGACAAGAACCGTGCTTTTAAGAGCCATTGAATCCTGTCGAATCACCAAAAGCCCTTTTAAAGTCCTTTTTGTTTAAAATTTTAAACATCAGACGGTGCTTCAACATTAAAGTTCTACATAGCCATTTTGTGAAAATGACACCTTTTGACATGGTGGTTTTATTATATTAGTGCTCATGGTAGCAGTAAATAAATCCAAGAAAGAAATTGAGTATCTCTGTACGGAATGTGGCAATACGACTCCGAAGTGGGCGGGCAAGTGCCCGTTTTGCGGGGCGTGGAGCTCTCTTAAGGAACATGTTATTGAACGGATCACGGAAGGTGCTGGGCGCGTGGGGCGTGGTCTTGGCGGTCCGGTTCACAAGATCGTGATGCTGAAGGATGTCGCAACGGAAGATACGCGGCGTTTGAGCACGGCGAATTCGGAATTTGACCGTGTGCTTGGGGGCGGTTTTGCGCCGGGAAGCCTGGTGCTGATTGGCGGCGATCCGGGGATTGGTAAATCGACTCTCGTGCTGACGACACTTGCAACTATGAATGCAGCGGGCGTAAAGGCGTTATACGTGAGTGGCGAAGAGAGTGCCTGCCAGGTGAAGCTCCGCAGCGAACGATTGAATGTCTCGGGGAGCGACATGATGCTCCTCTGCGAGACAAATCTCGAGAAAATTTTGGAGCAGGCAAAAGAGGTAAAGCCTCAGGTGCTTGTGATTGACTCTATCCAGACGGTTTACAAGAGCGACCTTGCGGGGACTCCCGGCTGTGCAACGCAGTTGCGCGAATGCACGCTGGACTTGATGGTGTTTGCCAAAAATACCGGCTGCATCACGATTCTGATTGGACATGTGACGAAGGACGGGCAGATTGCTGGTCCGCGAATCTTGGAGCACATGGTCGATACGGTCGTGTACTTCGAAGGCGACCGGAATCATCAGTACAGACTCTTGCGAACCATCAAGAATCGCTTTGGCGCTACCGACGAAATCGGCGTTTTCGAGATGACGAGCCACGGATTGAACCCTGTACTGAACCCTAGCAAGGTCTTTTTGCAAGAAGGCGTCCCGCCGACACCCGGGAGCGCCGTGTGTTGTACCATGGAAGGTTCAAGGGCGCTCCTGTTCGAAACGCAGGCCCTAGTGAACCAGACGAACTTTGCGGTTCCGCAACGGGTGGCGGCGGGCATTGACCCCAAGCGCTTGACGATCATCCTTGCGCTTTTGGAAAAGTTTGGCGGTGTAACGATTGGCGCCTCGGATGTATTTGCAAGCATTGCTGGCGGCATGAAGGTGAACGACGCCTCTTCGGACTTGGCGCTTGCGCTTGCCGTGGCGAGTAACCACCTGGGAATCCCGCTTTCGCGGCAGACAATCGCCATTGGAGAGCTTGGACTGTCGGGCGAGGTGCGTGGCGTAAGCCTCCTAGACCAGAGGCTCAAGGAAGCAAGTCGCCTTGGAATGACAGAAGCCATTGTGCCTGCTAGCTGCAAGCTCTCGGAAAACGTTGGCCGGATGAAGGTCGTGCGGGTGCACTCGCTCTCCGAAGCCATTAGCTGGCTTATGGACAAAAAGTGAATTTAGTCTTTAATTCTTAGACGGCTTAGGGGAAAAAGAAAAGGGACGCTCGAGTGAGCGTCCCTCGTTTCCGTTATTCAAAAGGATTTATTTTTCGCCCGGTCTTCTGAAACCGTATGCGCGCGGATCGAAACCGCTGGGGAACTTGGTTCTTTCGTTGTAGGTCACCTTCTTGGCGGTGAACTTTTCAATCTTTGCACCGGTCAAGTCTGCACCGGAGAAGTCCACGTCTTCCATCTTGGTGTCGGCGTCGATCTTGACACCTTCCATCTTGGCGTTGAGGAAGGTCACCTTGATGAGCTTAGCACCAGAGAAGTTTGCACCGGAGAGCTGAGCATTGTTGAATGCGGAGCGTTCGATGGTGGAGTTGGCAAAGTTTGCCTTGGTGAGGTCGGCGTTGTCGAAGATGTCCTTGAAGACGTAGGCTCCGTCGAACACGGCCTTCATGAGTTCGGTGTAGTTGAACACGTTCTTGCTCACGTTGGCGTCGAAGAAGGAAGCCTTGTTGAGCTTAGCCTTGTCGAACGTGCTCTTGGAAACGTCGCCCTTGTCGAAGATAACGCCGTTCAAGTCCTGGTTGGTGAACGTCATGTTCTTGACCTTGGACTGAGCGAACTTGGCCTTCTGGAGCTGCGTTCTGGAGAGGTCCACGTCATTGAAGGTGGTCAAGGAAAGGTCTGCTTCCTGGAGGTTCACGTTGTTGAACGTTGCACCACCGAATTCAGCCTGAGAAAGACCGGCCTTGGCGAAGTTCACGTTGTTGAGCTTGACGCCCTTGAAGTTTGCAGCGATGAGGTTGCAAGCCGTGAAGTCAGTCTTTTCCATGGTGGTCTTGCGGAGGTCGCTGTTAGCCATCAAGGAACGGGAGAAGTTCGTGTTGGTGAGGTTAGCCTTGCTGAAGTCGGCACGGGTAAGGTCCATGTCGGTAGCAGAAGCCTGAGTGAGGTCAGCCTTGCTGAAGTCGCATTCGTCAGAGACCTTCATGGCGTCCATACGAGCGTTCTTGAGGTTGGCCTTCGGGAACTTACTATCGAGAAGAGTTGCACGATAGAGGTTAGCGCCTTCGAGGTTAGCGCCTTCGAAGGATGTCGAACGGATGTCGGCACCGCTAATCGTTGCACCCTTGAGGTTTGCCTTTTCGAAGTTCGCCTTGTTGATCACTGCGTTGCGGAAGGAAACTTCGGGAAGGTTTGCTTCTTCGAAATTCGGGGATTCACCGTTGCAGCGCTGGAAGTCCGTAACGCCCTTGACGGCGCGAGACTTCTGGAACTGGTAGTCGGAGATTTTCTTATCGCGGAAGGATGTGTTCAGGTCCTTACCTCTGAAGTCCTGTGCTGACACGTTGAGCGCGAGAGCACTAAGGAGGCAGAGACCAAATTTATAGACGTTCTTCATATTCATAGTCAAATTCCCTTTATGAAAAAGTAAATCAAATAACGGATAGCCCTAAAATAACTAAAAAATTTGCAAAACTAACAACTAAAAATAAAAAGTGACCAAATAAATACTAATTTTACGTTGAAATGACTTGTTTTCGTTCAAATTCTTACAAAGTGGTGATCTGCGGGGCAGGTCCGGCCGGTCTTATGGCTGCTTACCAGCTTGGAAAATTGACGGGCGGTGCTGGACAAATCCTGCTTTTGGATAAGAAAGAGCCTTGGAAAGAGCCCATTTTTTGTGCCGAAGCGGTATCGACCCATCGTTTGAACGATTTGTGGCCTATTGATGAATCCTGGGTGCGTGGGAGCCTTTCGGGCATCTACTTTACGTCGCCTAAGGGTTACAAGGCTGAATTTTACAGCAAGGACTGCGGTCGTCTGCTCGACCGTTCGAAGTTCCACCATGCGATTGCCGATGCTTGCGTCGAAGCGGGCGTGGAATGCCGTTTTGATGCGCTCGTGAAAAGCATTGAAAAGGCCGAAAATGGCTGGAATTTGACTGTCCAGGTGGGTGGCGAACTGGTTTCGCTCTCGTCTGAGGCTTTTGTCGATGCCAGTGGCCCCGGGTGCCGCCTCACGCGCGGAATTCCGTGCCTTGAAGGGATTGAATCGGGAGATACCGATTTGGAACCGGGCATTTTTGCAGTGGCCGAAGGGATTCAACACGACCGTGACCATATCGACTTGCTTTACGGGAGTGAATTCCCAGGCGGTTACGGCTGGATTTTCCCGCGCGATGGCAAGGAAGTAAATATTGGTTTTGTGCTCTCGAAGGATGCAAAGCCCGATATGCCGTTGCGTGAAAAGCTCAAGCATTTTATTGCGACGCATTACCCGAATGCCAAGGTGAAGGCCATTTACGGTGGCATGATTGCTTGCGGGCAGTCCTGTAAGCCGCTTGCCAAGTGCGGTCTTTTTAAGGCGGGCGATGCGGCAAGTTGCGTGAACCCGATGAGCCGTTCGGGCATTGTCGAAGCGCTTTTGAGCGGAAAGATTACTGCAGAAGCGGTCCATGAATGGCTGAATGCGGTGGATGATGGCGCTCGTGCCCGTATCGAAGCTTCAGTCCTTGATCGTTGGATGGCC
Organism: Fibrobacter sp. UWB2; assembly: GCF_002210425.1. Taxonomy (NCBI): domain Bacteria; kingdom Pseudomonadati; phylum Fibrobacterota; class Fibrobacteria; order Fibrobacterales; family Fibrobacteraceae; genus Fibrobacter; species Fibrobacter sp. UWB2. The sequence continues at coordinate 489,624 of NZ_MWQK01000002.1, forward strand.
TCTTTAGGTAAAACCCACTTGCAGATTGCAAAGGCAAAATCTGGTTTTGCAAAGATTAAGGATGAGCAATTTGACAAGGCGGCGTTGAGCCTCTCGAAGCTTCCGCGCGAAAAGCAAACCTTGTTTAGAATTTTCTGGGCGGTACTTTGGTCTTGCCCGTCTGTAATTTGGAAAATGCGTTCTTTTTTGCATTAGTGTGATTATGTCAGAAAGTATTGTTGATCGTCAAGAAAAGATTAGAGCAAAATTTGCATCGTTCACGGACCCGGATGACAAGTGGAAATTCCTCCTGGATTTGGCTCGTGAACACAAGGGAATGGATGCATCCCTCAAGGCCGAAAAGTTCATTATTCAGGGCTGCGCCTCGACAATGTATCTGGTGCCGAAGTTTGATGGCGCAAAAATCCATTTTGAAATGGATGTGGAAGGCGGTACGACGAACCCGCTGATTAGCCGTGGCCTCGGTGCGCTCGCCTTGCAGATTTTTAACGACATGGCTCCTGCTGACATCCTTTCGGTGGATCCGACGTTTTTCCAGCAGATTGGACTCAATGTCGGGCTTTCGCCGACGCGCTCGAACGGTTTTGCAAGCCTTTTGAAACAGATTTATTTATACGCACGCGTCTTTGACGCAATTTCTAAAAAATAGGACGACTCTATGTTTAGTTTCTTGAATGGAAAAAGCCCGTTTGACGAGGCTGAAGAAAAACTGGAAGCCGGTGAAACCGTTAACGGGAGACCGAAACTTCCGCAGGCGCCGATTATGGGTTGGCAGGACGGTGTGTTCTTGCTTGTGCTCATCGGCTTAATTGTGGGTGGTTATTACTACTACCAGTATGCCAAGCAAAAAAGCGCCGATACATTTGCTAAGTGCGACGCCTTGTTTGTTGCTGCTGAGACGGATGCTTCTAAGTATGTCGAAGCCGAAGCCTGCTATAACGAAACGTGGGACTTGGGCTTTGTGAGCGATTCTATGGAAATCCTCCGCCAGAACCGCTTGGGAGCCATCGAAGATCTGCGCAACCAGCAGAAGGACTTGTATGCCGATGCTATGGGCGCCATGGCTGCCCGTGATACGGTTGCTGCATACAAAGTTGTGAGTGAATACAAGGGCCCAATGCTCTTGAGTCTGGGTGACCGCAAGGATTGGAACAACATTGCCAATAGCGATGCCGTCAAGGCTAGCGTTGCTGCGGCTGCTGCTCGTGCAGATTCTATTGCAAAGGAAAAGGCAATTGCTGATTCCTTGGCTCAGGTCGCTGCAGAGCTCCGCGCAAAGGCTGTTGCCGATTCTATTGAAAAAGCGAATAAGAAACTTGCTCGCAAGGGTAAGCGCAAGAAAGTCTAAAAAAGTTGACCCCGGCACAGAGACCGGGGTGACAATGTTGCGATGTCATGCCCGCCTCCGAGCGGGCATCGCCATTTTATAGACGAGAATTACTTTGAAACTTTTGTAACAGTAATTTCTCGTTCGGTCTCGGAAACGATTTGGATTTTAACGACGTGGGTGATGCCTGCGTCGTTTTCTTCTAATCGCTCGGGCCATTCGATGAGGCTGATGCCGCTCTCGAGATAGTCCGGATCCATACCGACTTCATAAAGGTCTGCGCCGCCTTCGAGACGGTACAGGTCGAAGTGGAATATGGGCGGGTTGTTCGGGTATTCGTGGAGGATGGTGTAGGTCGGGGAGCAGACCGTGCCTTCGAAGCCGAGCCCTTTGCAGATGCCGCGACTGATGACGGTCTTGCCTGCACCTAGATTCCCATAGAGGGCGACTTTGTCGCCGACCTTGAGTTCCTTCGCAAAACCAAGCGCCCAGTTGTATGTGTCTTGTTCTGAAGTGAAACGCATGATAGTAACTGCCGCGAAACCGCTTACAATTTTTCTTTAAACTGCTCGTACGTGAATTTGTGCAGCAGGTGGAACTTGCCGTTTTCGTCGAACTTGCCGATGCTCGGGTGGCGCACACCGTTGAAGAATGTTGTCTTGACCATGGTGTAGTGGATCATGTCTTCGAAGATGATGCGGTCGCCGACCTTGAGCGGTTCGTCGAACGAGAAATCACCGAGCTGGTCGCCGGCGAGGCAGGAATTGCCCGTGAGCTTATACGTGTGTGCCTTTTCGCCCGGGAATGCGGCGCCGATGACGCTTGGACGGTAAGGCATTTCGAGGCAGTCCGGCATGTGGGCGCTGATGGAAACGTTAAGTATTGCGATGTCCATTTCGTTGTGGACGATGTCGCCAACGCTTGTGACGAGTTCACCGGTCTGCCAGCCGATGGCTTCGCCCGGTTCCATGATGACCTGCAAGTGCGGGTAGCGTGCGGAGAAATCCTTGAGGATGCGCACGAGTTCGTCGCGGTGGTAGTCCTTGCGGGTGATGTGGTGGCCACCGCCGAAGTTCACCCATTTCATTTGCGGGAGGTACTTGCCAAAGTGCTTTTCAAATGCGGCGAGAACGCCTTCGAGAGCGTCGGCATCCTGTTCGCAAAGAGCATGGAAGTGGAGGCCATCAATGCCATCGAGGAGTTCGGGCTTGAATTCCTTTTCGGTCACGCCGAGGCGGGAGAACTTGCCGCAAGGGTTGTAAAGGTCGGTTTCGACTGTCGAAAATTCCGGGTTCACGCGGATGCCGGCACTGACGCCGTGGGCAAGCGTCTTGTCCTTGTAACGCAGCCACTGCGAAAAGCTGTTGAACGTGATGTGGTCAGCTGCATCGAGGATGGCGTCGATTTCGTCGTCTTCGTAGACGGGCGCAAAGACGTGGACTTCCTTGTTCATCTCTTCGCGCGCGAGGCGGGCTTCGTTGAGGCTAGAGGCGGTGGCGCCGGCGAGGTATTCGCCGATGAGCGGGAACGAACGCCAGAAGCTGTAACCCTTGAGGGCGCAGATGATTTTAACGCCGGTCTTTTTCTGGATATCATCGAGGATTTCCATATTGTGGCGGAGACGCGTTTCGTCAAGTACGAAACAGGGACTTGGAACTTGAGAATAGTCGAGCATGGCAAGAAAGATAGAAATTTCATTGATATTCTGATTTGAGTTTTATTATTTGAACTATGTTAAATGATGAAGTTATTTTTTTGTATGATTGGTTATAATGAGTTTTACTTTTGAGGGCGTTGAATGAATATCGCTTTGTGGTTTTATTTGCTGCTTTATAATGTCTATTTGACATGTAGTTTAGTGAGCTTGCCCTATGATTTTATACCGTTTAAAGTAGATCATAATATCATAAGTGGTTACCTATTGTTTGCTACGATTGTCATCTTTTCATTGCGACCATTTTTTGTTAAAAAATTAAACCATCTAGTTCTACTTTTGGCTTCTTCATTGTTTGTTTCTGCTATTGTAGCGAGTGTTGATATTAAGGCTGCATCTGTTTATGTTGCGTTGCCCTTGGTGATCATGTCATTGATTTTAATTCTGATTGCTTTTTGTAAAAGGCTGAATCGATTAAATGAAAAAAGTTGGATTATTATGCCTTTGGCTATCTTGTTTTTTATATTGATTTATATAGGGAAAAGATACTTTCCGCAATGGGTTGGTTCTTATGATTTTTATGTTGCGTTAGAGTTTGGATGTGTTATTGCATTTATCTATTCTCTTGTACAAAATTCAATCTATATCATTAGAAAAGTTTTAAAGGAATAAAGTTGAACCACATAAAAATTTCTATGGTTGTTTTTGAATAATCGGAGGCTTGTTTTGCGGCGATTGTTGATTGGATTTGTAGCGTTAGCTGTTTTGATTGTGTTGCTGTGCGTGGCGACGCTTTGCTTTGGCGCGGTGAACATTCCGTTTGCGGATGTGGTGCAGGCGTTGTTTAACCCGGGAGCGGATGTTTCGTCGAACATCTTATGGAACTTGAGAATCCCGCGAATGATTGCGGCTGTACTGGCGGGCACGTCGCTTGCGGTGTCGGGCTTGTCGCTGCAGACGGTGTTCCGAAATCCGCTTGCGGGACCGTTTGTACTTGGCATTAGCAGTGGCGCGAGTCTTGGTGTGGCGCTTGCGCTTTTGGCGGGTATTGGCTTTGGAAGTGTCGGCGTGCTGGGTTCGGCGGCGCTTGGGGCTTTGCTTGTGACGCTTGTCGTGATGTTTGCGGCGACGCGTTTTGCGCAGACGGGCGTGCTTTTGATTGTCGGGCTTTTGACGGGTTACTTTATCGATTCGATTGTGAGCGTCTTGATTGCAGGGAACTCTTCGGAATCGCTGCGCGTGTATGTGGCGTGGGGCATGGGAAGCTTTGGGCGCGTGACGCTCGGTGATGTCTGGATTTTTGCGGCCGCTGTACTTGTGGGTTTGGTGATGATTGGCGTTTCGTTGCGGTATTTGAATGCGGCGCTTTTGGGCGATGATTTTGCACACGGGCTTGGGCTCAACGTGAAGCGTTCCAAGATTTGCGTGTTGCTCGGGGCGAGCCTTTTGGCGGGTGCAACGACTGCGTTTTGCGGGCCTGTCGCGTTCATCGGAATTGCCGTGCCGCATTTAGCTTATCTGCTTTTCAAGACGACGAACCATCGTGTGCTTTTGCCGGGTGCTGCGTTGTGCGGTGTGGCGCTTGCACTTTTGGGTGGGCTCTTCCCGGCTTCGGTGCCACTGAATGCTGTGCTTTCGCTGGTGGGCGTTCCTGTGATTTTGTGGGTACTTGTGCGCGGTTCCGGTGCGCGTTTTTAGGGGGCTTTTATGACGAATGTTGAATCGCAGAACATTTTGCTGGAATGTAAGGATTTGCTTGTCGGCTATGGTAAAGCGCTTCCGTCCATGAAATTCCCGTTTGATTTTTCGCTTGCATCGGGAAATGTTGTAGCTTTGATGGGCGAGAATGGTTGCGGCAAGAGTTCTCTTTTGAAAACGTTTGCTGGGTTGCTTGCGCCGGTGGCGGGCGAGGTTTCGCTTGAAGGGAAATCTCTTACGGAATGGGCTCCTCGTGAACGCGCTCAGGAAATCTCGCTCGTGCGAATGTCGAGTGCAGTGCCCCCGCGAATGAGCGTGAGTGAATTTGTGCGCTTGGGACGTTCGCCGTATTCTGGAATTTTTGACAGCCGTACGGATGAAGATAACCGCATTGTCAAAGAATCGATGGATCTTTTGGATGTGGCAAATTTTGCAAATCGCCCGATTGCAGAATTGAGCGATGGTGAACGCAGCCGCGTGTTTTTGGCAGAGGCTGTGGCGCAGCAGGTGAAAATCTTGTTGCTCGATGAACCGAATGCGTTTTTGGATATTCCGCGTAGCCATGCGCTTTTTAGGTTGCTCAAGAAAATCGCCGTGGAACGCCAAATGGGCATTGTTGTTTCGACGCATTCCGTGGAATACGCGGAACGCTATTGCGATAAGATTATGGTTGTAAATGGCGGAACGGTAAAGGTGGCTTCGGCTGCGGATGCTCGAAAAAATGGACTTTTAGACTGGACGGAAATATGCGACGCTCTTTGATTTTATTTTACGCTATTGGTGTGTTTTGTGTTGCGCTATGCTTGTCATCGTGTGCGGGTAACCGGAGTGCGGCGGGTTCTTCGGAACAGAAACATTTCTTTTGGAAAGTGTCCGATGAAAATTCTTCGGTGTGGGTGCTCGGGAGCATTCATTTGGCGGATTCGACTTTGTACCCGCTTGCTCCTGTGATTGATTCGGCGTTTGCTCGTTCGGACGAGCTTGCCGTCGAACTCAACATGAACGATGAAGAAGTCGTGAAGGAAATCGGTAAGGAATCGGTTTCTCAGGGAATGCTTGAAGATAGGTTGCTACGTGATATTCTGCCGCCAGAAATGTGGAAGTCTTTAGATAGCCTTTGTGCGGCCTGGGATATTCCTATGGTGGTATTTGAAAAAATGCGTCCCTGGCTTGTAGCGACAACGCTTAGTGCGTATGCGTTTGAACAGGCTGGCTTGAATCCTGAATACGGGATTGACTATGTGCTTTTGGATAGAGCGGCCGCTGATGGCAAGGCGATTGTTGGCTTGGAGACTGCTGAAGAACAGATTGGCGCGCTTGCAGATACGACGGAATCTGATTCAGCGGGCGTGTATTACTTAAAGACGACTTTGCGCGAAATTGCTGAATTTGAAACGCTTGTGAGTAATTTGATTCATGCCTGGAAAACGGGTGATGACGATTTATTGCGTAGCTTGTTGAACAAAGATGATGAAGAAGACGAAAGTGAAGAATCGTTGTCTAGCGATCAGAAGTTCAAGGAAGGCTTTGAACAACGTGTTTATGTGAATCGCAATGCCAAAATGGCGGAATCCATTGCGACTTTCTTGCGCGAAGATAGAAACGTTTTTGTCGTGGTCGGTGTAGCGCACTTGGCGCTTGAAAAAGACAACGTGATTGATGCGCTTCGCAAGCGCGGTTTTAAGATTGAACGTTTTTAACGTTTAAGCCGAGTCGTGTGAGTCGGTTGTAAAGGGCCGTGCGGTTCATACGGAGCCGTTCGGCGGCAAGGCTTACGGAACCATCGCAATTGCGGATGGTCGATTTCAAAAATTCTCGTTCTTCGTCGAGCTGCAATTCGCGAAATTCTTCGTAATTGCTTGCGTTGAATGCTTTTATCGCGGCTCGGTCGACACTAGAAAAGCTTGTGGAATTGTTGTCGGAACTTTCGTCAATTTGCAAATCTTCAGCGCGTAAAACGCCTGGGTCGGTGAAGCAGAGCGCTCGCTGGATGACGTTTTCGAGTTCACGGATGTTGCCCGGCCAGTTGTGGTCTTGGAGCTTTTGCAAAGCTTCGGGCGAGAGCGTGTAAGGCTCGCCGGCGGGCGAGTACTGGCGGATAAAGTAATTCGCCAAGTCTTCGATGTCTTCTTTGCGGTCGCGGAGCGGCGAAAGTTGCATCGGAATCACGTTCAGGCGGTAATAAAGGTCTTCGCGGAAGCGCTTTTCGCGGATTTCTTCGCGGAGGTCGCGGTTGGTAGCGGCGATGATGCGCACGTCGATGTGTCGCGTCTTGTTTGCACCGATGGGGCGGATTTCGTGATTCTGGATGACGCGCAAGAGCTTGACTTGAGCGTGGAGCGGCATGTCGCCGATTTCGTCTAGGAAGATGGCGCCGCCGTTTGCATCTTCGAAAAGACCGATGCGTTCGTTTTGGGCGCCTGTGAATGCTCCGCGCGTATGGCCAAAAAGTTCACTTTCGAAAAGCGATTCCGGAATGGCGCTGCAGTTGACGGTGACAAATTTGTCGTAAACGCAAGCGATAGCTCGTGCGACTAGGTCCTTGCCAACGCCCGATTCTCCTTGAATAAGGACGGGGCCTGTGTGCAAAATGGCGCGTTCCACGTTTTTGCGGAGGCGCTGCATGGCATCGCTTTTGCCGACGAGGTGCGACATTCTTTCGCGGAAAATGCGCTTCGCGTTGTAGATTTCCTTGAGCCTAGCAATTTTGCTCATCAAGTGGAGGCGAAGCGCTTCGACGGAGAGAATCGTGTCGTAGAGTTTGCTTGAAACATCGGTATAGCTTTCGGGAGATTCCGCGTAGGCGAGAATCATGGAGTCCGGGCTAAAGTCGCGAAGTCTCGAAAGCAGTTCTGCATTTTTTGCAGTGAAAGAATCGAGGTCCCAAATGACAATTGCGGCGAGCGGAGTGCGCAGAGCTTCTGCGATTTCAGGCGCTTCGTCGCTTGTGGGAGTGTGAACATCGACGGTGTTATCCACAGAAGAAAGGACGTCCAAGATGAACGAGGACGTCGAAGTTTCTTTTGTGAAAAAGTCGATGGACGGGCGCACGCTTTACTTGCCCAGTTCCTTGCTGCGGTTCGTGCCGGCGACAACAGCCTTGATAAGCGTGCTGCGGAATGCGCCTTCTTCGAGGGCGTCGATGCCAGCGATGGTTGTACCTGCCGGAGAGCAAACCATAGCGCAGAGGTCGCTCGGGCTCTTGCCGGACTGCTTGACGAGTTCGACGCTGCCTTCGATGGTGCCGAGAGCGAGCTTCAAAGCGACATCGCGGGTGAGGCCAGCCTTTACGCCACCGCGGGTAAGGCCTTCGATGAATTCAAAGACGTATGCCGGAGCGCTGCCGGAAAGTCCGGTCACGGCGTCGATGAGGGATTCTGCAACGCGGCAGGTCACGCCGATGTTGCCAAAGATTTCTTCGGCGAGCTTGAGCGTTTCGTCGGAGACGCCGTCGGTGGCAAGGCCAACGGAGCCCTTGCCAACAGTGAGCGGCAAGTTCGGCATCACGCGGAGCACCTGGTTCTTTTCACCGAGCACTTCGATGAGGCTCTTGCGGGCGACACCGGCCATGATGCTGATGAACGTCTTTTCGCTCTTGAGAGCGGATGCGGCTGCCTTCCATTCGGCGGCGACGAGCTTGAAAATCTGCGGCTTGACGCAAAGGAATGTGACGTTTGCCTTTTCGATGCCTTCGGCAAAGCTTTTGACGCGGACGCAACCGAGGGCGCTCACGGCTTCGGCGGCCTTGTCGCTCGGGTCAAAGAAGAAAATGTTCTTGGCATCTGTGCCTGCGTTCAAAAGACCGCGGAGGATGGCTCCGCCCATGTTTCCAGTACCGGCAAAGAAAATCGTTGTGTTCATTTTTTGTGTCCTTTTTTAAAACTTTATGGATTGCTTCGTTGCTTTGCAACTCGCAATGACGTTACGATAGTAAACGTAAAAATTTTTCGCTTGTAAAAAGGAGATGCCCGTTCGGAGACGGGCATGACAAGCATAAAAAAGAACAGCCCGCGCATTTGGCGGGCTGTTTGGCTTTTTTAGACTTTCGGTTTGGAGAGGACGCTTAAGAGTTCTGCGTTGGTTTTGAGCTTACTCATGAGCTTAAGCAGGTTCTCCATGATGCCCGTTTCCGTCTCGTTCTGGCTACCGCGTCTGAAGTTCCAGGCGGCATTCTGTTCGAGGAGCGTAAGCAAGCGTTCTTCCTTACGGGTGCCGGACTTGAACACGTCAATGGCAGGCCAGATGCGCTTTTCTGCGATGCGTCGGTCAAGCACGAGTTCCATGTTACCGGTGCCCTTAAATTCTTCGAAGATCACTTCGTCCATGCGGCTACCGGTTTCGATAAGAGCGGTACCGATGATGGTGAGAGAGCCGTTCTTCTGGACTTCTTCCGTGATGGAACCGTCTTCGTTCTTGACGGTGCGAATCTTGTCCTGAATCTTACGGGCTGCACCGAAGAACTTCTTCGGGAACTGCATAGCGTTAGCGTCCACACCACCAGACAAAATCTTGCCGGAGTGCGGAATCACAACGTTGTTTGCACGAGCGAAACGCGTGATGGAGTCGAGCAAAATCACGACGTCCTTCTGGCTTTCGACGAGGCGCTTTGCCTTTTCCAAAACCATGTTGGCAACGCGGGTGTGGTGCTCAGGCGGTTCATCGAAAGTAGATGCGACAACTTCAGCCTTGATTTCAATTCCCTTTTCCGCTGCCTTTTCCTTGATGTCCGTGATGATGTCGCGCATTTCGGTGACTTCTTCCGGACGTTCGTCAATGAGGAGCGTGATGAGGATGATTTCAGGATGGTTCTTTGCAATAGCGCGTGTCACGTTCTGCAAGAGAACGGTCTTACCGGTACGCGGAGGAGCGAGAATGATACTGCGCTGGCCCTTACCTATCGGGGAGAACAAGTCCATGATACGGGTGCTGTATTCCGTTTCGTTCCATTCGAGGTGGATCTTTTCTTCTGGGTGGATCGGCGTTAAATATTCGAATGCCACGCGGCGACGCATCTTGTCCGGTTCTTCAAAGTTCACGCGATCGATGCGGCGCATGGAGAAGTATTTATCTTGTTCGCGAGGTGTGCGGACAAGGCCTTCAATTGTATCGCCAATCTTGAGGTTGAATTTACGGATAAGGTTTTGGCTCACGTAAACGTCATCGGCGCTGGTCTGGTAGTTCTGATCCGGCATGCGGAGGAATCCGTGGCCCTGCGGCGTGACTTCGAGAACGCCTTCCGTATAAATGATATTTCCTTCGTTTTCGAGGCTCTGCAAAATGTAGTTGAGGGACTGCTTGCGCATTCTGCGGAAGTCCACTTCCTTTTGCACGGCGAGTTCCTGGAGTTCGCTCATGGAGAGCTTGCGGAACTTGAGCCAGTTTTCCTTGGCCTTCAAAATGGCTTCGGAACCCGGTGCCGGGAGCGTTGCAGAATCATCGACAAATTCTTCTTGCTGGAAATTGCGATTATTGCGATTGTTCTTGTTGAACTTGTTGTTCTTATTGAACTTGTTGAATTTGCCGTTCTGGTTGTTGAATCGGCGGTCGTCCTGACCTTCGCCGTTCTGAGCCTGTGCGTTTTCACCCTGTTGTGCGTTCTGTTCGGCATTCGGGTCGGCAGAAGCTTCACCTTGATTTTCGGCCTGGACCTGAGCCATGTCGCCATTCTGCGGGATGACTGCTTCTCCGTTGCTTTCGTTTGCAAATGCGTTTTCTTCGGAGGGTTCTGCAGGCTTGTAGCTCTGTTCGCCGGTGAAAATCGGTTCGGAAATAGCGTCTATGTTAGAGACTCCATACTGTTCGGCAAGGCGCTTTTCGGCGGCGGCAATGCCATCAACCGGTTCCTTCTTTTCTTGATAATCCTGTTCAATATCGGCCTGGAAGCTTTCTTCGACTTCCGTATCCTTGCGCACTTTAGCTTTGGGGCCTGGCTTTCTGCCGCGACGCTTGGGCTGAGGTACGTTGTTGGCGTTTTCCGGAAGCTTGTCGGGCGTTCCCAGGTATTCGGGAACCGGGATGCCTGTGCTTTCGGGATAAACGAGGTCCGTCAAAGACTGAGCTTGTGTATTTTGTTCTGAATTTTGATTCTTAGGTGTTCTGGGCACGATTGCGTCCTATAATTGATATTTCAAAAAATGAAATAGACTATATAGTGAAAGGATAATAAGGGCTAATGGCCCCATAAATTTTATTGATGATTTAAATATTATGTCCCGAAATTGCGGAACGGGTTAAAAGATACATTAAATTTTGTGAAATGTCATAAAAAAATTTTTTTTTGTGAAAAATATTATGTGTTCATAGTTTTGTGTTTCTCAAATTTGACTGGATCCTTCCGCCTTCAGCGTCAGGATGACGAGGCTTAAATTTATTATATTTGGGGTGTGGATTCCTTAAATAGAGTATATATCGCACTCGGAAGTAATCTTCCTGACCGCTCGGCCCACTTGAATGCCGGGAGGGATATGCTTCGTCGCGTGAGTGCGGGGGGCTGGGTCGAAAGCCCGATTTACGAAACACCTCCTGTTGGACCGGCTGGCCAGGGACCTTATTTTAACCAGGTCGTGAGCTTCTGGTACGATGGAGACCCGATAAAGCTCCTGTATTACTTGAAAGGATCCGAGCTTATTCTTGGACGCAAGGACCGCGGACATTGGAATTCTAGGGAAGTGGACCTGGATTTACTGTTCTTTGGCCGCGAAGTCTGTGAAGGCCGTCCGACGATTCCGCATTGTCAAATCTATAACCGCCAGTTTGTGCTTGTGCCGCTAAACGACATTGCTCCGGACTGGGTGGATCCGAAGACGAACAAGTCTGTAAAGGACTTGCTTGCGGAATTGCTCGAAAAAGAGGAAAAAATTCCGTTCCGCGTTATAGAGGGGGAGGAACCCTAATGCTTCTGGATAAGAACATTCATTTTATGGCGATTGAAGGTGTGATTGGCGTTGGAAAAACCTCGCTTGCACGAGCCATTTGTGAACGCTGGAACGCAATGTTCATTGAAGAAAACTTTGCGGATAACCCGTTCCTCCCGAAGTTCTACGAGAACCGCTCGGCGTATGCATTCCAGACGCAGCTCTTCTTTTTGCTCGACCGCTTTAAGCAGCTCCAGAATTCCGCCTTGCAGAGCGACTTGTTCCACGATTTGTTGGTGAGCGACTACACGTTTGACAAGGACCGCATCTTTGCCTCGCAGAACCTCACTGAAAATGAAATGACGATGTACGACCAGGTGTCGAACGCGTTGAACCACGATATCCGCAAGCCGGATTACGTTGTCTATTTACAGGCGAGCGTCTCGACGCTTTTAAAGCGCATCAGGGGCCGTGGCCGTGTGATGGAAAAGACTATTGACGGCAATTACCTGAGCGACTTGCAGGACCGTTACGACCATCATTTTTGGCACTACACGGACGCTCCTGTGCTCATCATCAATACTGATAATATCGATTTTGTCCATAACGAAAGCCATTTGCAGATGGTATTGAACGCGATTGCGTCCTGCCCCAGTCAAACGACTTATTTTGTTCCAGAAGGTAACTAATCATGCAGATTATTAAGTCTATCGATTCCCTACGTCAAACGCTTGCTCCTCTTGCGAAGGAAGGGAAAAGAATCGGTCTCGTTCCAACGATGGGTGCACTCCATGAAGGTCATGGCGCTCTTATCAAGGCTTCCGTGAGCGAGTGCGATGTGACTGTTGTAAGTGTGTTTTTGAACCCCATCCAGTTCGGCAAGAACGAAGACCTGGACAAGTATCCGAAGCGCCTGGAAGCCGATGCGAAGCTCGCTGAATCCATTGGTGCCGATTACGTTTTTGCTCCGTCCGTTGCTGAAATGTACCCCGATGGCGACCCGATGACACTTGTCCGCGATGAAGCTCTCGAAGGCATGTACTGCGGCGCTTACCGTCCGGGACACTTCCGTGGCGTCTTGACGGTCGTTTCCAAGCTGTTCCTCATTTCTGGTGCAAATGACGCTTACTTTGGCGAGAAGGATTACCAGCAGGTGTTCCTGATCGAAAGAATGGTGAAGGACTTGAACTTCAACATCAAGATTCACCGCGTGAAGATTGTGCGTGAAGAAAGTGGCCTTGCACGCTCTAGCCGTAACGAATACTTGACTCAGGAAGAACGCGAACAGGCTCTCGGCATTTACAGCGGACTCAAGGCTGCAAAGGCTGCTTACGAAGCGGGCGAACGCAGCGTCTCGAAGATTCGCGATATCGTCGTGAAGTCGATTGTAGCTGCTCGTGGCGTTGTGCAGTATGTGGAAGTGGCTAACCAGAAGAACTTGCAGAAGTGCAATGGAGCCCTTGCCGCCGAAGACAAGGCCGTGATCCTCGCAGCAGCCTTCTTCGGAAAGACTCGCCTCATCGACAATATGGAGTTGAACTAGGAAATCCCCGCTATTTCTCTGTAGCGGTAAAGATTCCGTCCCATTTTTCGCCTGCGTTTGCAGGCGGATTTTGTTTATAGGCCAGGCAGCGCTTGATGTAGACCTGGCTTGGGCAAGTCTTGCTGCCCGGATCGCGTTCCGGCAAGTGCGGCTCGAAATCCAGACATTGCGTGAATAGCGCAATAGCCTTGTCCCATTGCATATCGAGGTAAGCGGCTCGGGCCTCTTTCCAGAGTTCGCAGAGCTTGTTTAAAACGAGTGCGTTGGCGTCGCTTGCGTAAGCGAGCAGTTCAAACGTTTCGACCGGTTCGTCTTTACCGACCACGCGGATAATGTCGAGCGAACGGTAGATGTACTGGCTTTCGATTTTTTGTTCGACAAGCTGATCGATAGTATTCTTGCAGACGTGAATGTAGGCTCCGTACTGCTTGGCTGCGCTTTCGAGGCGTGAGGCAAGGTTCACTTCGTCACCCATCATGGTGTAGTTCTTGCGCATGGTGGAACCCATGTTCCCTGTCACGATGTGGCCTGTATTGATGCCGATTCGCATGTGCATGTTGATGACGACTTCGGGCCATTTGTTGCCTTCGCCTTTCCATTTTTTGCGAAGCCTTAAAAGTTCGCTTTGCATGTCGATGGCCGTATTGCAGGCTCGCTTGGCGTGGTCGTCGTATTTCATCGGGGCGCCAAAGAATGCAATGATGGCATCGCCTTCGTACTTGTCGAGCGTTCCTTTGTTCTTGGTTGTCAAGACGTCTGTCATTGCGGTCAGGTATTCGTTCAAGAGTTCGACGAGCTTGCTTGCGCTTCCAATCTTTTCGGAGAATGTCGAAAAACCCTGGATGTCGGTGAAGTAAGCGGTGATGTTGGATTCTTCGCCGCCGAGCTCCGGCATGTTACCTTCTGCCACCATTTCGTCAATCAGTTCCGGTGAAATGTATTGCTTGAAGGAACTTTCGATGAACTTCTTTTCTTTGTTTTCAAAGTAGGCCTGTACGACCATGGCGATCATGTTCGGGCCAATAATCGCAAGGAGCTGCTTGGAAACGCCTATGTAAATATTGTGCTTGAAACAGATGTAGGCAAGTACGGTATAGACAACAGCGATAGAAATCATGAAGAAGAACGACAGGAAACTTCTAGAGTAAAGCCCGATGAGCATGCAAATTAATGCCAATAGGATGACTACGACTCGCTGGTATTTTTCATCGAGAGTCCTTAAGTAGTCGTCTTCGAGAATGTTCTTGATGATGCTTGCGTGGACGAGAATGGCGGGGATGTTTTCTTCGTGAGGGCCGTTCACAATATCGAAAAGTGCCGAAACGGAAGACCCGAGAATAATCGTTTTTCCGGTGTACTGGTCGAGATTTGTTGAATCCCTGTAGATGTCGTAATACGAAACGTGCTTAAACGTCCTGATTTCGGGGGCAATGCGGTTAAAGCGCCCTTTGTACTTAACGAGGTATTCGCCTTTTTCGCTAATGGGAATTCGCTTGTACGGGCCGAATCGCAATTCTTCGCCGGGCTTTAGACTGCTGATTTGTTGGTCGGTCGCTTTAGAGATGTCTTGCAAAATCTGGTTTGTAAAGAAGGCGATGGAGGCAGACCATTCATTTTTAGCCTTGTCATAGCTGATGTCCAGGTGGCGGGACAAAATCTTGTGTTCGCCATTTTTTATGTCTCTGTAAGAGGTCTCGTAAAAATGGATAGTCTTGAGGACGTTTGGAGTGATGTTGATTTCGTCTTCATCTTCGTTTTTGATGGTGTAGACGCCTTCGTCATCCTCGCTTTTGGACATCGTAAATCCGCTATCGAGCTGGGCGGATTCGCTGTCTTCGAGTTTGTCAAAAATGTTTTCGGGGAGCTTGCGCAGAACGCTTGAAAGGCTTGCGTCTAAGTGCTGGTCATCGTCGATGAAAATGTCGAAAACGATTTGTCCTTCGCTATTCCGTTTGGCGGTAATCTTGGGCGATGTCTCGACGAGGCTTGCGCTAGCCTTGCTCTCCTTGATTTGCTTCATCTTGTCGCGGAGTCCAATGAACATCGGGTAGGTGAAGTTTGGATATGTCGTGTGGTATTCGCCTGTCGAGTCTCGGTAAATGCCAAAAGGTTTACCGATATCGATGTATTTCCCCATCTTGACTTTGATGTCCTTGGGGTCCTTATGAAACAAGTGCGAAATGGTCATCAGCGAGAGCGTCGAATAAATGCGCTGTGGGGCGAGCTTGTCATCTTCGACATACGGGAACTTGTAGAACATGTTGATGCGGCGGATGGTACCGTCGTTATCGGGGTAGGCGTTTACGGCGCCCAGTCGCGATCCGGCGGTTGCTAGTTCCGGGAATACGTTGTCGAGCAGTTGGCTTGCCTTGGCGATGTTCTGTGGCTTATCGACCTGGTTTAACTGCAGTGTCGACGAAAATCCGACTTCCTTGGCGCGCTCCCAGGAACTGAGCGGTTTCCATTCGCTTTTGTTCTTGTAGTACGAGGTGTTGACCATCAAGAAGCTGACGATGCAAATGTTGGAATTGCGCGTCGCTTCGACGAGCATGGAATCGTAGTTGTAATAGGAATGGATTTGCGAGAAAAGCGGGACATGGCTTGTGTCGGGCTCTAGCTGCGTGAGTATTTCTTGGCATTGCTCGCCTCTTCTCTTTCCAAAGTCGGCGTCCTTGAACAGAATATCGAATGCGACTGCGGCAGCACCGCCTTCGCTCAAATTCTTGATGACCTTCGCGTGGATGGAGCGGTCCCATTCGTAGTAGTGCCCGAGTTTTTGCAGCGACTTTTCGTCGATATCGGCGATGATGATGTTGGGGTCGTTGTAGGGCTTGCTCTCCATGAATACACCGTCTTTAAAGCCGGTGGAATCCTTGACCTCGGTTGTCCATTTGAAAAATTGGTCGTAGAATATGTTTTCGGCAGATTCAGCCGTAAAGTTCTTTTGCTTATTGCCAAAGAGTAAAATGAGTAAGACGGCGATTGCCGAAAAAGTTACCCCAAAAAACAGTTTTCTTTGATTTTTCGAATTTTTCTGTGCCATGACGTGAAAAAAATAATAATTGAGCAAATAGTGTCATTTTTAGGACAAAAAATAAGGGCTATAAAAGATTATATTTGAGATGTAATTAGAGGAGCACTTTTTTGGCTGCACAAAAGAAAAAAACTGTTAAGAAAACAAAGAAACCCAAAGTTGAACCGAAAAAGGATATTCAGGAGCCGGATTCGTATTTTGTAACGATGATGGTGGGCTACCTGGTATTGCTTGCGGGCATTATCCTGTTGCTTGGGTGCATAACGATATCCATTGTGGGCGAGCACGAAAACTGGCTTGGGGATTACTTTGGCGTCATGTTCCCGAGTTTTATGACGTTCCTGTTTGGGCGTGTGGCGGTTGTCGTGTTTACGGCGGCTCTCGTCCTTTGGGGACTTTTCATTGCCATTGCATCGCTGCGTGCAAAGCTGTTGCGCTTTGCGGTTGGGGCGAGTTTGCTTGTGGTGAATGTTTCGTTTTTGATGTCGCTTAAGAATTTTGGCCTTAAGAATGTATCGAACGATGCGCTTTCGATGAGCGGTGGCGTATTGGGCGAGTTCTTTTTGCAGAACCTCGCGATTCCCGTGTTTGGGCGTGTGTCTATCGTGGCTCCGCTGATTATACTGCTTGTCACTCTTGCCTTGATTTTGGTGCTCTCTTTTGGCGTGCGTCCGAGGCATTTTAAGTTTGTCGCACAGACGATGCGCTATTTGGCAGGACTTTTTGGACGTCGCCGTAAAGACGAAGATGTTGAACCGAAGACGGAATACGTGCCGAATATCCGCGATGAACGTACGGAGAAAAAGCAACTCCGCCGTGGCGTGGTGATGGAAGACGAGACGATGATTTTTGTCCCGGATTCCGTGAAGATGCGTAGGCGCGGGAAGGTGGAACCGTTTAACGGTCGCCATAACTGGCTCACAGACGATTTGGACGTGAACCGCTCGGAAATGCAGACGCAGATCGGGGATTCGTTTGGATTGCCTCAGTATGCGGCGGGGAATGTTCCGGGTAACGCTATGCCTGAAAATGTGGCGGCGAATGCGCCGGTTGCGAATGTAGCGAACACACCTGCGGGTGCAACGTTGGGCGGTGCTGACGATGATGGTGTCTATGAAGATCCGGAAATCCGTCGTTTGGAAGAAGAATTGCGTTTGAATGAACGCCACATGAATGCACTCCAGATTCTGGAAATCAAGGAACGCATCGGTGCGCTCCGCCGTGCTCGCGATTTGATTGACTGGGAAAAGGGCCATAAGGGTCGTATGCAGGTGAAGGGCGATGTGCGCCGTACGGCGGGCTCTGAAACTGTAGATGCTGCTATTGGGAATGTTGGTGGAAATATTCCGCCAAAGCAGACTAAGCCGATGACCGTAGCAACTCCGAGGGTGGCAAAGCCTGCGGGTGGTGATGCGAAATCTTCGACAAGCGCCAATACGATTGTCCGTGACGCAACGCTTTCGGATTCTGTGGCAACGCGAGCCGCTATCCATGCCGAAGAGCTTTTGGGCGGCGATGGCGCCTACGTAGAGGACTTCCCGGGAAGCCCTGCGGTCGAAGATGATGAAACATATGCTCCGGTTGTTGTGACTGCCGATGAAGTGGGCGAGGACCCGACTTTCGGTGCCGATTTCGGTGCGACGATGGGTGGTGCTGGACATGTTGGCGGGAGTGCTGGTGGGAGTGCGCGCCCGGCTGTTCATTCTGCTACGATCCCTGCTGCTCCGACGGCATCTTACGACGAATACAAGATTCCTGAAATCGCAAAGATTCTCGACACGCACGAAGCGCAGACCGCGGATTACACCGAAGAAGAGCTGAACGCCATCGGCAAGATGCTCGAAGAAAAGCTTGAAAACTTCAAGGTGAAGGGCCGCGTAATCGGTTGTGAAACGGGCCCGATGATTACCCGTTTTGAAGTGGAACCGGGCCCGGGCGTGAAAGTGAGCCGCTTCTCGGCATTGCAAGAAGACTTGGCGCTCCCGCTGAAGGTCTCGTCTATTCGCATTTTGGCGCCGATTCCTGGCAAGGCCGCGGTTGGCGTTGAAATCCCGAATCGCAAGTTCCAGACCGTGTTCTGCCGTGATGTGTTCATGAGCGAAAAGTTCAAGCCCGCGCACGACAAAATTCTCGTGGCACTTGGCAAGGACATCACGGGTGAAGCGTTCACGATGGACTTGGCAAAGGCTCCGCATTTGCTGATTGCCGGTCAGACGGGTTCTGGTAAGTCTGTTTGCATTAACGCGCTCATGGCGTCGATGCTCTTTAGCAAGACTCCGGATGAACTCCGCATGATTCTCGTGGACCCGAAGGCGGTGGAACTCAAGATGTACGAAAACATCCCGCACCTTTTGGCGCCTGTCATCACGAAGCCCGAAATTGCTATCCAGGCGCTCCAGTGGCTCTGCTACGAGATGGACCGCCGTACGGAAGTCTTGGCATCTGCAAAGGTGCGTAACATTGGCGGTTTCAACGCAAAGTTTGAAGCGGGCGAATTGCCGGATGAAGTTCCTGAAGAAGATCGTGGCCACCGCATGGCGTTTATCGTCGTGATTATCGACGAAATGGCGGACCTCATGATGGTTGCGGGCAAGGAAATCGAAAAGTCCGTGGCGCGTTTGGCGGCTAAGGCTCGTGCCGTGGGCATCCACTTGGTGCTTGCCACGCAGCGTCCGTCTGTGAAGGTCATTACGGGTATCATCAAAGCGAACTTGCCGACTCGTATTAGCTTCAAGGTGGCATCCCAGATTGACGCCCGCACGGTGATGGACCATGCCGGTGCCGAAAAGCTCCTTGGCCGTGGCGACATGCTTTACAAGGCTGTGAATGACCCGGATCCGGTGCGCGTACACGGTGCATTCCTCAGCGATGAAGAAGCCGAACGCTTGGCCGACGCCTGCTCTGATCAGAATGTGTTCTACCCGCAGGTGGAATCGTTCGATGTCTCGGGCGGCGAAGAAGGCGATGAAGAAGGCGGTGGATCTCTCAAAAACGAAAAACTCGACAAGTTGCTTTTTGAAGTCGCGCAATGGGCCATTAGCGTGAACGGTCTTTCGACTTCGGCAGTGCAGCGTCACTTTAGCGTGGGTTACAGCCGTGCGGGGAAGATTGTGGACCAACTGTATGGCCTTGGTGTGTGTGGCCCGAGCAAGGGCAACTCAAAACCGCGAGCCATGCTCGTCGGAATGGACGAACTCATGCAACTCGAACGCTCCGGACGGTTCGGGTAAGCTTTTTTGATACGTAGAACTGTGGGTATGGGGGGCGTTTTTATTTTATTTTGGCAGATTTTTGTCACATCTTTATAATGATATTATTTATATTTTCGTAGTAATATTGTAAAGGTGTGTGCTGAAGTGTATGTGTTTTTATCGGAGCAGTTTTATTGATCAGCTTTCAACTCCATGCTACATCGTTAGCACGGATGTGCTTTGCGAAAATTTTCAGAACATACGTGCAAAAGCTGACCGCGTCGGTCTTTCTCTTTTGCTAGCCATGAAAGGCTTCCCTCTTGCAAAGGCTTTCCCTTTTATCAAGTCGTATGTTGATGGAATTTCTGCGTCTGGGCTTTTTGAAGCAAAGTTGGGTTCAAAGCTCGGAAAAGAAGTGCATGTCCATACGCCGGCATACAAAAAAGAAGATGCGGAAGAAATTGCGGCCTATTGCTCTCACATTGTCTTAAACGCCCCCCATCAGCTAGAGGTCTTTAGTCACGTCGCTACTAGCAAAAATGAGTTCGCCCTCCGCTTGAATCCTGAGGTTTCTGTAGTAAACGAATCGGTTTACAATCCATGCGCCCCGTATTCACGTTTTGGCCTTACAAAGGGAATGCTTTCGGCTGTAGATAGCCGTTTTTTTGAAAAGATTTCCGGCTTCCACGTTCATGCTTTGTGCGGTTCATCTTCAAAAGATTGTAACAACTTGATTTCCGCCGTTCTGGAAAACTTTTCTGACTACCTTCCTTCTGTATCCTGGATAAATCTTGGAGGAGGACAGGCTCTTCTCGAAGACGATTTTGATTTTGCTGACTTCGCCGAAAATCTGGACATTCTGCATTTAAAGTATCACTTAAAAACCTACATTGAACCCTGCGAGTATTTGGTGATGGATGCGGGCTTTCTTCTGACCACTGTTTTGGACGTGGTGCATAATGGAAAGGACATCGCCATTTTAGACACTTCTATTTCGTGCCATGCCTTGGATGTCCTTAAAAATTACTATCAGCTGCCCGTAATTTATCCACAGGCCGGGGAAAAGGGCTATTCCTATCTGCTTGCAGGAAACAGCTGTCTTTCTGGCGATGTATTTGGCGAGTACTCTTTTTCTGCCCCCTTAAAGCCGGGTGACAAAATCGTCTTTGGTGAC
Organism: Fibrobacter sp. UWB2; assembly: GCF_002210425.1. Classification (NCBI taxonomy): domain Bacteria; kingdom Pseudomonadati; phylum Fibrobacterota; class Fibrobacteria; order Fibrobacterales; family Fibrobacteraceae; genus Fibrobacter; species Fibrobacter sp. UWB2. Next base: position 510,099 of record NZ_MWQK01000002.1, read on the forward strand.
ATGGGTTCTTATTCCTTTGCACAGATGAATTATTTCAACGGCATCAATTATCCTGATATCTGTTTTTACAGCGAAAAAAACGGATTCCAGCAGATAAAATCCTTCGACTACATGAACTACGAGGCTCTCTATGACTGATTATGAAATTGAAATGGAATTGGAAGCTGCTTTAGAAGCATTACCAAAAGAAAATCCGCCGGTAAATCTTTCCGACTGGAATTCTGGTTCTGACTATAAGGAAAAGCTTGCATCAGTTGTAAAGCTTGGTAAAAAGTCTGACTTGTTTGATTATCAGTATTTCTTTCCTGACTGCATAAAAAAAGACCTTGCCCATAAATTGGGATTTTCTGATGAAGCTTACGAAAATTCTTTTTTTGCGCCTGTATCTCAAAGCACCCTTTCTATCGTAACGCTCGCTATATTCTTAAAAAAGCATAATCAAAAGGTGGGGATTGTAGAGCCGGTTTATTTTTCTGTACAAAGTTGCGTTGATGACATTGGCATACCTTATCGCCTTTTTAGCGATTACATGGAAAACATAAACAGTACTTTTGATGTAGAAGAACTCCTACAGTCTGACTGTACTGCATTTTGGTTTACGTCTCCGGTCAACTCTTGCAGCATTTATTTTAAGGAGCGCGTTACAAAAGGAATTCAAAAACTCCTGGATGCAGGTAAAATAGTCATCTTAGATGAATCCCTATGCGTAAACGGATATGAACTTTCAAGAGTTTTTGGAGTTCAGGAAAATCTCCTTTACATTTATAGCCCTCATAAGGCTTTGGGACTCCAAGGAATAAAATTCTCTTACGTTGTGTGTCATACAAAATACTATGATGACATCAACAACCTTGAAGATATCTACGGAGGCTCTTTGTGCTATTCCTGCCAGGAAGGAGCAAGACATTTTGTTTCAAAGAATTTCGACGACTGCCGGGATGTTTACACAGCCTTTTGGCAGGATAACTTTCTGAAGGTGAAAAACATTGTAAAAAACTATGATTTTGCCCGAATCTCGCCGGAAACCTTTGGCCACTATGCCATGATTTTTATCCGTTGCGCTGTAGATGACGCATCCTTTGTAGAGGCGATGAAACGCCTGATGAAGGAAAAAGGCTATTTTGTCTATCCCGGCATTTTGCAGGGCTTTGCTCCCCCAAAAGGTTTTTGTTTTCGGATAAATATGCTTTTAAACACTAATGATATTGAAAATGGGCTAAGGGTAGTCCTTGATTACATTAAAGACACCGGGAAATAAAGAGGCGTTTACAAGTATGATTGATTTTTTGCAGAAATTTTTAGATACAGTTGCCACATATCCTGAACGTGCAGCTTTTGTAGATAAAGACGGCGAACGCAGCACTTCTTATAAAAAACTGGACGAACTTTCTGGCCGTGTAGCTGCATTTCTGAAAAATAAAGGCTTTCAGAAAGAAGACCTGATTGCCATAAATCTTGAAAAATCCATGGAATATACAGCGGTGCAGTTAGGAGTAATAAAGGCTGGAATCGCCTTTGTGCCGCTTTCTGAAAGCATGGGGCAGGAAAGATTTAGTCATGTGCTGAAAGATTCAGGGGCAAAACTTGTTTTTGATGCGGCCGCCTGGGATCAAGCTATGGAATATGAGCCTCTGAATCCTGAGAAATGGGCGGACTCTGACGAACATGACCTTGCCTTCGTCATCTATACATCCGGAAGCACAGGAAAACCAAAAGGGGTTGTAGAAGAATATGGTGCCTACCGTTTTACGACAAAGGGTACAGCCGAGGAAGTTGTAGAACCCTATACCATGAAGGACGATGCCATCCGCTTTGCAAATGTAGCTCCGGTAACTTTTTCAGCCTTTACCATTATCAATGTGAGCATGCTCTATAATGCCGGTACTATTTATATAGTCTCCGATGCTGTCGTCAAGAATCCTATGCTTTACATGCAGTTTTTAAAAGACCACAGGATTGACGCAATGTTTCTGACGGCCTCGATGATAAAGCCTCTTTCTGAAAACAGAAGCCTTTCCCCCAAGGCGATTATGCTTTCATCCGAACGGGTAAGCGATGTGTACAGCACGAAGTTCGCTGTTTTGAACCTCTACTGCAATACGGAACTGATGTCTACAGCCTGCAACTTTGTGATTGACAAGCCTTACTCAAACACTCCCATCGGCAGGAACTGTTCCTATACGGACATGATTCTGCTCGATGACGGTAAAGTTTCGGAAAAAGAAGGTGAAATCTGCCTCTGTCTGCCTTATTTCAGGGGCTACCTGAACCAGCAGGAAGAGACAGAGAAGGCTTTTGTCTCGATTGGCGGGAAAAAGTTCTTCTGCACGAGGGACGTTGCCCGCCGCGGAGAAGACGGACTTCTGTATGTGCTGGGTCGGGCAGACGATATGGTAAAGATTAACGGAAACCGGGTGGAACCAGCCGAAGTAGAGACAGTACTGAAAAAAGTTCTGGAAACAAAAATGGTTGCTGTAAAAGCCTTTGAAAAAAAAGGAAAATATTATCTCTGCGCCTATTATCAGAAAGAATACTCTATTCCTGTGGAAACCATCCGCGCCTCGCTAAAGCCCTTGCTCCCCGCCTATATGATCCCCTCATTTTTTGTGCAGATGAAAAAGATTCCCCTGAATATAAACGGAAAAATCGACAGGAAAAATCTACTCATCCCGAATTTTGTTTCTCAAAATACATATGTTGCACCTCGGACAGAATGTGAAAAAATACTCTGCGATGCATTCAAGGAAGCCCTTGAAGACTATGAGGAAATTGAAAAAATCGGCATTGACGATGACTTCTTTTTAATGGGAGGCGACAGCGTAAGTGCCATGGAGCTTATGCTTGCTTGTGAGGAGTTTAAGTTGACCGTGCCGCTTATTTATGAAAAACGTACTGTCCGTGCTCTTGCCGAAGTGCTAGATAAGAAGATGTCTTTAAGTTCCCCAGCCACAGCAAAAGAGACTCCAGAAGAAAAACTCCCCCTTATCCTTTCTCAAAAGGAGGTGCTTGATTATGAAGCTTGTCTCCCAGACACCATCGTAGACAATGTTCCCTTGTATTTGACTTTACGTTCGGATCTTGACGAAAAAAAACTCTATCAAGCTCTGAAAAAAGTGATTGAGGCGCACCCGGCCTTACGCACCGTGATTGAAAAGGACAGGGAACAAGGCTATGTGCAGTATCAAAAACAGAATATTGACGAAGCAATAAGCGTAGAGGCTATGTCAGAAAAAGAACTTGACGCTATCGTCGAAAACTTTGGAGAAATCTTCGCTCTTGATGGAAGCCCACTTTTCAGATGCCGCATCATCAGAACAGAAAAACGGCTTGTTCTTCTTTTAGAAGTTCATCACGCTATTGCAGACGGACTTTCCCTGCATATTTTCGCTTCCGATATAGAAAAGGCTTATCGAGGCGAAGTTCTTACAAAAGACTGCTACAATGAGTTTATAAAAGAAATCTTCGCAGCCGAAAAAGATACATCCCTGCTTTCATTGACTGCAAACCAAAATTCCACACTCACTTTATCAAATGGCAAAATCTGTTATTGTGCGCCAAAGCATGATTTTGAAAAAGAAGATAAGGTCGCTTGTCAAGTAATAGCAATCCCTTGTTCAAAAAAATAAGAGATTTTTGTTTCTCGCATTCCGTCAGCCAGAACGATTTTTATCTCTTTGCCGCGGCTCTTTCCCTGGCCCTTTACAATGACTGTGAACAAGTTGCTTTTGACTGGATTTGGAATGGTAGAGATTCTGCAAAATATGCAGATACCATTGGTTATTTCTTGAAGGAAATTTTTATTGCGCTGGAACTTCCTCAAAGTACCCCCGTTCTTGACGCTCTTATAACTTGCAAAAATAAAATTTTACAATCCCTTTCCAGTGCAAATGACATGTCCCAAAAGAGGGTTCAGCCAGATGAAAATAAAATCTGCTTTATTTTTCAGGGTGAAATGTACGTTCCGAACACCCACGGCTTTGTCACTTCTGCCAAATGGATTGAAAATTCGGATAGGGCTGCAGAAAGCATCATGGACATCGAGGTTAAGGTAGATGATGAAAAAACCGAAGTTTCTTTTGAATACGACGGCGGAAAATACAAGAGAGAAAGTATCGCGACTTTTTCGAAAGTATTTGTCTTTTGCTGCCAAATGATTTTACAAATAGAAGAAAATGCCGGGCTTACGATTGGGGAAGTAAAAAAACAATGGCAAAAAAGATAACTTTTAAGAATGCAAGGAGTCTATATGGAAATTAAGTCTAATTTGAATGGTGAAGAATTGACGGTGGAACTTTCGGGGGAGCTGAATGCAATGACGGCTCCACTGCTTTCGACATTCCTCGCTCCGCATCTTGAAAAGATAAAATCCCTTGTTTTTGACTTTAAGGAATGTGATTTTGTTTCGTCGGCAGGGATCCGCGTGCTGCTCTCTTCGTTTAAGACGCTGAAAAAGAACCAGGGCGACATGCGACTTGAAAATGTGGGTCCCAACTTTAAGGAAGTTCTCGAAGCGACGGGGCTGGATGTAGCGTTCGGTATATTGTAGTAGGTAAAATGTTCAAGACATTTCTTTCAAGAAAGTTCTTTTCACTATTGCTGTCGAGCTCAATTAGCCTACTCGTCATTACGGTATTGGCGCTATCGGATACATTGATTGCGGGTGTCATGTTGGGCGAAGAAGCCGTTTCGGCCATTTGTCTAGTTGTCCCGGCTTATTCCTTGGCTGGCTTTGCTGGGTGCCTGATTTCATTGGGTGTTCCTATTATTTACAGTCGGGCTATGGGCGAATTCAATAAGGAAAGGGCGGATCGTTGTTTTGCGTTTGGACTCTTTATGGCTGTGGTGATGGGATTAATCCTGTATACCGTTTTTATGCTGTTTGGGGATGCCTATCTTCGTTTCTATGAGCCTTCTACAAGCGTTTTCAATGCGGCAAAGGATTATTTCTTTTGGTATAAGTACACAATCTTGTTGTTGCCTATTATGACGTTAATGGACGAAATGGTCCTTACCGACGGCGATGAAACTTTATCGATGGTTTCAGGGATTGTACAGATTGTTGGAAATATCGTCTGCTCGATTGTTTTTGCAAAATTTGTAGGTATTGAGGGGATTGGGTTTGGATCGTTTATTGGAACTTTGGTTGCGTTACTTGTTGCTTTTGCGCATCTTCTTCGTAAAGGCAATTCTTTGAAATTGGGTTTTTATTTTTCGTTAAAATGGCTTGTCGATGTCGTGAAGTATAGCGCAATAGATGCGGGAACATATCTTTTCTTGGCTTGTTTCACCGCCGTAATGAACCGTTTTATCACCTTCGCTTATGGTCCCGAAATGCTTGTGCTTGGAGCCATCATCCTTTTTGTTAAAGAGGTACAAATTGTGTTTGATGGCATAGGGGAGGCGTTTACTCCGCTGATGAACATTTACCTAGGCGAAGAATCTTATGACGGTGTAAAAAAAATCTATGGCCTTTCTAGAAAAACAGCTGTTGTCGAAGGAGTGGTTTTGACCCTGCTGATGATATTGGTTGCGCCTTTTATTGTCAAACTTTATGACATTTCCGACTCTGTTGCCTATTCTTATGCAGTCGGGGGACTTCGAATTGAAGCCTTGGGGTTAGTTTTCTTGAGTTTATTGTATCTGTTGAGTTCCTACTATTTGCTCATAGACAAAATTAAGCTTGGATTTGTCATGAGTGCGCTCCGGGATGTTCTCGTCGTGACTCCGGCGTGTATAGCTCTTGGATATTTCTTTGGCATATATGGAATGTTTGCCGGTGTTGCCGTAGGCCCTGCCATTGCCTATGCGATTTCGGTTCTGTACATCCGCTTCCGGTATGGAAAAGATAATTACCCTTTATTGCTTTCGGAAAAGTTAAAGGGTTTTAAACATAAATTTTATGAGTTTAAACTAAATCCGGAGTCGATTGTTGGGACTCAGCATCAAGTAGAAAAATTCCTTGTAGAAAATAATATTGAACAGAAAACCATTTCGAAAGCGAAGTTGCTTATAGAAGACCTTTATATGCTCATTTATGAAAAAAATGGCGTGGATAAAGCCGTTTATGCGGAATGTACTGTCATTATTCGAGAAACGGACGTGCAGATTATTACTAAGGATGATGGTGTTCTGTTTGATTTGTCCAATGAAGATGTCGTAGCTGGATCGATTGTTGAATTTATGGTTTCTGGCTACATGGAAAAATTAAAGGATAACAAAAAATACTTGACAACCATGAGTTATAACCGGAATACGTTCAGGATTAACTACGAGGGGTAAATATGATTGCTGACAATATAACCGAGACACTTTTTGTCGAAATATCGCTCTTTTCAGTACTGTTGCTTGTTTTTATGCTGTACAATAACGTTGTACTGTATAAGATAAGCATGAAGGATAAGCTGTCACTTACCCTTATTTCGGCTATTATAGTTTCTGTATTCGATGGAATATGGCATTTTGTAGAGGGCGCTGGACGTCCGGTTTTAGAATATACTTGCGCCTACGTTTATGCAATCGGTCTCGTATTTGGAACATCGGTGTTCGCTTGGTTCACTCTAGATCGTTTTGAAATTGTTTTAAAATCGAAGAAGTTGTATGGTCTTTTATTTGTTGCCCCTATTGTTTTGACGACCCTTTTATGTCTTTCTACACCATGGACGAATTTGGTGTATTCCTATGATGAACATGGCATCGAGTATATGCCATTGTTTGATTATTTTGTAGCGCCCATTTCCTTTCTTTATATGGGTGTCTCGATTTTTCTAGCGATTTATTATTTGGTTTTGCACCGTAAAAAGAGAAGTGAAAATATCTCTTATGCCAGAAATTTGTTGATATTTGCTGTGTTGACAGTCAGCGTAATAGCTGTGCAGACTTATGTCCTTGAAATTGATGAAAACTACGTGGTGATAAGCTTTGCTTGGGCGGTAGGCTTTGTCTTTTTTACGACATACGTGAATACGGAAAGGTTTGTTAAAAGTCGCGAAAGAATTGCTGCGGTGGAGTCGGATTTACAGCTGGCCGCAAATATCCAGTCGGGGGCGCTCCCTACGGTGGTGCATGCGTTTTCGAAACACCCCGAACTCGATGTTTTTGCATCAATGACCACGGCAAAAGAAGTGGGTGGTGATTTCTACGATTTCTTTGAAATAGACGGTACGCATATTTGCTTTGTCATTGCCGATGTGTCGGGAAAAGGTGTGCCGGCGGCACTCTTCATGATGGTTGTGAAAACGATGATTCGTGACCATGCATCCATGAAACTTTCTACGGCAGAGATATTCAATGATGTGAATCGACTTTTATGTGAGAACAATGCTGAAGAAATGTTTGCTACGGCTTGGATAGGAATTTTGGATACTAAAACAAAGGTCATGAAATGTACCAATGCGGGGCATAATGCCGTATGCTTTGCCAAAAAAGACGGCTCGTTCGAGTTCCTGCGGCAACGCCATGGGGTGTTCCTCGCCGGGTTTGACACTACGCAGTATAAAGAATCTGAAATTCAGTTTGAAAGCGGAGATTGCCTTTTCCTTTATACCGATGGTCTTACTGAAGCTCACAATGCTTCCGCAGAACTTTATGGTGAAGAACGACTTTTGAAAAAATTAAATTCCATCAAAATTCGTGGCGGTGAAAAATTCTTGAGGGAAATCTCGGATGACGTGAATGTATTCTCTGAAGGAACAGATCCCTTTGATGACCTTACAATGATGGTCCTCAAGGTGGACTAAAAATTTTTTTGCTAGGTTTGTGGTCATGAAAGAATACGCTCCTGCAAAAATCAATTTGTTTTTAGATGTCATCCGCAAGCGCGAAGACGGTTACCACGATTTGGGAACCGTGTTCCAGACTGTCGATGCCGGTGATACAGTCGAAGCGACGCTCCGTGAAGATGGCGAACTCCACCTGACGTACAACGAACCGCAGAATTACCCGCTGGAATCCGACCTCGTGTTCAAGGCCGCGAAGGCCCTCAAGGAATATGCCAATTGCGCTCTTGGTGCGGACATCCACCTCACGAAGGTCATGCCGCTTGGGGCAGGTCTTGGTGGTGGCAGTGCCGATGCCGCGGCGACGCTCCGTTTGCTCAACCGCCTGTGGAATTTGGACTATCCGTTTGAGGTTTTGGAATCTATCGGCGCTCGGCTTGGCGCCGACGTGCCGTTCCTCGTTCGTGGCGGAACCGCTTTTGCTGAAGGTATTGGCGAGCGTTTGACGTTCGTGGAACCGCTCGAACTCCCGGAGGGGGCCGCTCTCCTCATTGCGACTCCGCTCGATTCTGTTCCGACGAAGGATGCCTATGCGGGGGTCCCGAAGTCTGGGCCCGACCGCTGGGAGCAGTACAAAGCGGCGTGGAAATCAAAAATGAATCCTCCGTTGTGTGGAGATCCTATTGCTGAACCGCTTTCGGAAACGTTTAAGCAGATTGTCAATCCCGAAATGTGTTTCAATGCTTTCGAAATCTCGGTTTTCCCGACGCACCCGCTTGTTGCCGAGATGAAGCAGAAATTCATTGAACTTGGGGCTGATGTCGCCTTGATGTCTGGTTCGGGCGCTTCCGTTTTCGGGATTTTCAAGACCAAGGAACTCGCTGAAAAGGCTGCCGCCGTTCTAAAGCCGATTTCCCGCTACCAGACCGTCACCAAATTCTGGCATAGGTAGAGCGACTTCGCCGCAGTTATTAGTTCGGAGTTACTAGTTACTAGGCAGGCTTTACCGCATCTTGTAGTTCTTGGTTACTAAAATTGTTTATATAGCAATCTCTAGTAACTACTAACTATTAACTAGTAACTCAATTTTACGGTTTAAGTCCTGGAAATTGCTTGTTTTTTTGAAATTTATGCACGTTTGTCTTTGACAAAAGGGACTTTTTTACTATCTTTGTCGCATCATTGGGGTATCGTCAAGTGGTAAGACAACGGATTTTGATTCCGTTATTCGTAGGTTCGAATCCTGCTACCCCAATGAATTTTTTTATCTAATGGAGATAACACAATGGAACTCACAACGCTCAAAGCTGCCTCGAGAGTGCTAGGTGCAAACCGCGACAACGCCCGTTTGCGTAAGGCTGGTCAGATTCCGGCCGTCTATTATGGTAAGGGTATCGAAGCTAAGAACATCAGCGTCAGCGAAATCGACTTGCGCAAGGTTCTTGCTCCGGGCAAGCGTTACACGCTTCTTGACCTCGAAATCGATGGCAAGGCTGGCAATCCGGCTCTCGTCTACAGTGTCCAGAAGGACGCTCTCACCCAGAAGATCACGCACGTTGACTTCATCAAGATCGCTGATGACGAATTCGTTAAGGTTCGCATCCCGGTCAAGCTTTCCGGTCTCCCGGTTGGCGTGAAGACTCAGGGCGGTCTCTTCTCTCAGGAAGCTCGTTATCTCATGCTCGCTGCTAAGCCGGCAAGCATCCCGTCTGTTCTCGAATTGGACATCTCCAACTTCGAAACGAACGTGACCTTCTACGCTAAGGATTTCAAGCTCCCGGAAAACGTTACGCTCGCTTCTGGCCCGCGCACCGTTATCTTCACGATTTCTTCTAAGTCCAAGAAGAAGGACGCTGCTGCTGCTCCGGCTGCTGACGCCGCTGCCGCTGCCGCTGCTCCGGCTGCCAACTAATTCTGGCAACAAGCTGAAAGGCATTAAGAGACCGGCTCCGATTGGGGCGGGTCTTTTTTCGTTGAAAATTCTATATTTTAAGTTATGAAATTACTCAAGCTTTTATCTTGCCTTTCTTTTATCGCCCTTCTTGGGTGTGCTAGTTCTGAACCTGTCGTGCAGCAACAGGATAGCAATGCTGATGAAGTTCGCGCAAATGCCGCAAAAGCGTATAGCGAACTCGATGCGGAAAAGTAACGATATTTTTTAAAGGTCTTATTATGTACTTAATTGTCGGTCTTGGAAATCCTGGAACGCAGTATTCGAATACGCACCACAATGCCGGTTTTATGGCAGTTGAAAAGCTCGCTGACCCGAGCAAGGACTGGAAATCGGAACACAAGGCGCTCACCATGAAGGTGAACATTGCAGGCGAAGAATGCCTCCTCGTGAAGCCGCAGACTTACATGAACCTCTCCGGCGAAGCGGTTCAGGCGCTTATGACGTGGTACAAGGTCAAGGTTGATCATTTGCTCGTTTTTAGCGATGATATTAATTTGGATGTTGGCCGTATCCGTTGCCGCAAGGACGGCAGCCACGGCGGTCAGAATGGGCTACGCAACATTATCGAGCATGTGGGCGACAAATTCCCGCGCATCCGCTTTGGCGTGGGCAAATGCCCTCCGAAATTTGACCTCAGCAACTGGGTTTTGGCGAAGTTCTCGCCCGAAGACCGCCCGAAATTCGATGAAGCAATCGCAAAGGTCCCTGCCCTTGTGGAATGCTACTTTAAGCTCGGCATGGAAAAGTGCATGGAACGCTACAACGGGAAGTAAAGCCGTTATATGCAACGGATACATTAAAATTGTTATGAGCTCGACTAGTGATTAACTTGTCGGGCTTTTTTATTATATTGAAAGTAACCTTTTGGTGGAGGTATGTATGGTGAATAAAATTATTATCGCTTTGAGTATGGGACTCACGGCGGGGGCATTGGCACAGGATTTTTGCAATACAGCGAAACATACTGGTGCAAGCAAAAAAGTGAACGGGAACGAAGTGAGCTCGTACAACGGTGTCGGTTACGAGCTTTGGTACGACAGGGCTACTTCAGGTTCGCTTACAATTTATGAAGATGGATCCATGGCATGTTCTTTCCAGAGTGCTGGAGACTACCTTTGCCGTGCGGGGCTTTCGTTCGATAGCGACAAGAAGTATGACGAACTTGGCGGCGATATGCTTGCGGAATTCAAGCTCGTGAAACAGAATATCAATGGTGCCGATTACTCCTATGTCGGTGTCTACGGTTGGATGGAAGAAGTTTCGAAATCCCCGAGCAAACTGGTCGAATATTATGTTGTCGATAACTGGCTGACGGGGTGGAGGCCTGGCGATTGGGTCGCTAGCCATAAGATGGGCGATTACACAATCGATGGTGCCAAATACTCCGTTTATTGGGGTGAACATACGGGGCCGGCCATCAAGACACAGGGCAATACGACTTTCTTGCAGTATTTCAGCATTCGTGAAAATGCCCGTGATTGCGGAGTCATCAATATTAGCGCTCACATGAGACAGTGGGAAAAGCTGGGCATGGAGATGGGAAAACTCTACGAAGCCAAGGTGCTTGGCGAAGCGGGGAGCATGAGTAACGGCGTTTCCGGTACGGCTGATTTCCCGCACATAAAGGTTTACGTCAAAGGTGAAGAAGTTCCGTCGTCCAGTTCCGTTGCTTTAAGTTCAAGTTCTGTGGCGTCGAGTTCGTCAAAAATGGTGCCGAGTTCGTCATCGGAGAAGGTAGCGAAATCTTCGAGCAGTGTTGGCGGTTCTTCGAGTTCGGGGACCGATGCGATTCCGTTTACGGTACAGCGCTTTGACAAGGCGGGGATTTATCAAGTGTTCGATATGCAGGGAAATTTCCTCGGCAAGGTTGAACTGAAGAGTGGTTTGTCGCTTAAGCAGGCTGTAGCAAACAAGTTTGCTCGTTCGTCCGTTTATCTGGTCAAGCGTGGGGCCTTTGCCAAGACGATTGCTGTCGAGCGATAATACAAGCCGGGGCGTTACGGGGCGGCGACTGAGCGCCCGTTCGAAGGGGTGGAGAGCGACGTAGTGCGAACCAGGGGGAGGCTTCCCCCTTTTTAAAACGCTAACGAATAACCACTTTTTACATAATTCTAGTGGTTTAGAGCTAGGATTTAAAACCGAAAATTACTATATTCTATGCGCAAAAGAGGTACTTTATGAAACTTTTGCCAGAAGCTTTGACGTTTGATGACGTCTTACTCGTTCCCGCTGAATCTTCTGTTCTTCCGGCTCAGACGGATGTGAGCACCCAGCTCGCCCCGAATATCAAGCTGAACATTCCTATAATCAGTGCTGCAATGGATACCGTTACGACGGCTCCGCTCGCTATTTCCCTTGCTTTGCAGGGTGGCCTCGGCATTATCCACAAGAATATGTCCATTGAAGACCAGGCTGAAGAAGTCCGCAAGGTCAAGCGCTGGCAGTCCGGTATTGTGACCAATCCGGTGACGCTCGATGCCGATGAACCGGTGTCTGCTGCTTTTGAACAGCGTGCTCGCAACAAGGTGAGCGGTTTCCCGATTCTCTCCAAGGGTAAGCTCGTCGGTATGCTCACGAGCCGCGACCTCCGCACCGTTAGCGACATGAACGTGAAAATCAGCACGGTCATGACCAAGAATCCGGTGACGGCAAGCCCGAAGGTGAGCCTCGCCAAGGCGAAGGAAATCCTCGCCGAAAAGCGCATTGAAAAGCTCCCGCTCGTGGACGCTTCTGGTGCTTTGAAGGGCCTCATCACGATGACGGACATCTTGAAGCGCGAAAACAACCCGAACGCAAGCCTCGACAAGAATGGTCAGTTGCTCGTTGGTGCTGCTGTTAGCACTTCTGCAAATACTCTTGAACGCGTCGCAGCCCTCGTGGATGCTGGCGTTGACTTGTTGATTATCGATACGGCTCACGGCCACCACATCGGTGTGCGTAACATGGTGAAGACCGTTCGCAAGAAATATCCGAAGCTCACGATTTGCGCCGGTAACGTTTGCACGCCGGAAGCTGTCGAAGAACTCGCCAAGTGCGGTGCCAACATCGTCAAGGTGGGTATCGGTCCGGGTTCCATCTGCACGACCCGTATCATTGCTGGTGTCGGTTACCCGCAGTTCTCCGCTGTCGTGGAATGCGGCAAGATGGCTCGCAAGGTCGGCGTGAAGATTATCGCTGACGGTGGCCTCAAGTTCTCTGGCGATATCGTCAAGGCTTTGGCTGCTGGCGGTCACGCTGTGATGGTGGGCTCTCTCTTTGCCGGTACCGAAGAAGCTCCGGGCGAAGTCATCCTCGCTGATGGCCGTAGCTACAAGAGCTACCGCGGCATGGGTTCTCTCGGCGCCATGAAGGCTGGCTCTGCTGACCGTTACTTCCAGGGTGGCGTTCAGGAACCGCGCAAGTTTGTTCCGGAAGGCATCGAAGGCCGTGTTCCGTACAAGGGACCGCTCCGCGACACCGTTTACCAGCTCATTGGCGGTATCCACTCTGCTATGGGTTATGCCGGTGCTGCGAACCTCGAAGAACTCTACAAGAAGGCTACGTTTGTCCGTATCACGGGCGCAGGCCTCCGTGAATCTCATCCGCACGATGTGACCATCACGAAGGAAGCCCCGAACTACAGAACGGGCGACTAATCGTTTGCTGAATGCCCGAGACTTAATCGGGAAAGCGCGCCTTTTTGGAAATGATTATTTAAGAGACCCGTAACTTGATGTTGCGGGTCTTTTGATATATATTGGTGAAAAGGAGATGCTCTGTCATTCTGGAACGAAGTGACGGGATCGACGGGCATGACAGCAAGGTAGCGTTTTTTATGAATAAAAGGTCACGTTCGAGTTGGTTGTTGGCGGCGGTGCTCGCAGGTTCGCTTGCGGTGCCGTTTGCGTTTGTGGCGTGTGGCGATTCGACTGATGGTGCGCCGGTTGCTATGGGCGAGGATCTATCTTCTTCCGAGATGTTGGCGGAATCTTCGTCTTCTCAAGAATCCGCGAAGCCATTGAGCAGTTCTGCGAAAATTTCTGCAAGTTCCAGCTCGGTGAAGTCCGAAAGCTCGAGCTCGGAAAAGTCCGCGGAATCTTCTTCTGAAAAGGTCACGCAATCATCAAGCTCTAGTGCCGAGAAGGCCGCAGAATCGTCTTCTTCCGAGAAGCCTGCGGAATCGTCGGATAGCGGTGTTTGCACGAACTGCGATAGCTATACGGCGGCAGACCCGACGCTTGTGGAAAACGGCGGTAAGGGCTCTGTGACAACTTACGGGAGCATCACTGCGAAAGAAACGAGTCTCGGTGGCGCCTGCAATTACGGACAGACGAATATTCAGTATTATGCGGCTATCCATGTGAATGTCTCGCCGGGCGATGACAAAGGCCCGTGGGATGGCGGCGCTGCTTGCGGAGGCTGCGTTCATGTGAAGGCAAAAACGCCGGATGGCTGGAAAGAAGTGACGGTACGCATTACGGACCGTTGCCCGGATGCAAACTGCGGCGTGGATTTGGGCGGTGCGCCCGCTAGCGATATCATGGGAATCCAGGTCGGCCGCTACTACGGTGAATGGGAATTCGTGAGCTGCGAAGGTGTTGAAGGCGTGTGGGGTGATTCCACATCCATTTGGGTCAAAGAAGGTGCAAGCACGTATTGGAGCATTATCCAGGTTCGTAACCCGAAAGATGCTGTCCGCAAAATCGTGTTCAATGAGTTGGATGGTGACAAGTCTTATACGCTTGAGTTTGTTGTGGGGACGGAAAACTTCTGGACCGTTCCGCAAGAAATTTTGCAGTCCAATAAAAAATATAGCGTAGTCGTTACGTATCGCAGCGGTACTGACGATGAATGGATTTTAGAAAGCTCCGAATTAACAATTCCTGAGGCGAACCTTTATCTGTACGAACACAGGAAGGAATAAAAAAAACGGCGCCTTGGTGGGCGTCGTTTTTTATGAGAGTCGCGGCTTTTAAAGTCGCACTTTTTTTACTTGTTCAAGCGTTCCGTTGCTTCGGCAACTGCGAGCAAGTCTGCTTCCTGGAACGGCTTGCCAATCCACTGGAGGCCAACTGGGAGTCCGCCTGCCATACCGCACGGAACGCTCACGCCCGGGAGACCGGCGAGGTTCAAGCTGACGGTATAGATGTCGGAGAGGTAAACGGCCATCGGATCGGATTCGTTCATGCCGCACTTGAGCGGGAGACCCGGCATCGTCGGGCTTGCAATCACGTCGCAAGTCTTGAATGCTTCAGTGAAGTCGTCCGTGATGAGGCGGCGAACCTTCTGGGCCTGCACGTAGTAAGCGTCATAGAAACCGGCGGAGAGAACGTAGCTTCCGAGGAGGATGCGGCGCTGCACTTCCTTGCCGAAACCTTCGCTGCGGGACTTGGCGTAAAGGTCGAAGAGCTTACGAGCTTCGGGACTGCGGTAGCCGTAACGCACGCCGTCGTAGCGGCTGAGGTTGGAACTAGCTTCTGCCGTTGCGATGATGTAGTAGCTGGACACAGCGTAGCTGATGTGCGGGAGGCTCACTTCCTTGATCGTGGCGCCTTCGGCTTCCATCTTCTTGAGCATGTTTTCGATAGCGGCCTTGCATTCTGCATCGAGGCCTTCGCCAAAGTATTCCTTCGGAACGCCGATGACCTTGCCCTTCACGCCAGTGCCGAGCTTTGCGGTAAAGTCTTCGGTCGGGCGAGTGCTCGTGGTGTTGTCGTGCGGGTCAATGCCGCAAATCGCACCAAGGAGCGTTGCGCAGTCACGAACGGTTGCACCGAACGGACCAATCTGGTCAAGAGAGCTTGCGTAGGCGAGGAGGCCGTAACGGGAAACGCGGCCGTAGGTCGGCTTCAAACCGACAACGCCTGTGCAGGCAGCCGGCTGGCGGATAGATCCACCCGTGTCGGAACCGAGAGCGCAGGGAACTGTGCCAGAGGCTACGGCGACTGCGGAACCACCCGAGGAGCCACCCGGAACGCGGGATTCGTCGAGCGGATTCTTGACCGGGCCGTAGTAAGAGGTTTCGTTGCTGGAACCCATGGCGAATTCGTCCATGTTCGTCTTGCCGACGATGATGGCGCCTGCGGCTTCGAGCTTTTCGAGAGCCGTTGCGGTGTATGGAGCAACAAAGTTGTCGAGAATCTTGGAGGCAGCCGTGGTGCGTGTGCCGGTCAAGCACATGTTGTCCTTCACGGCGACCGGGATGCCATCGAGGGCGCCCAGAGATTTGCCTTCGGCGCGGCGCTTGTCGCTTTCCTTAGCGCGTTCGAGAGCGCGGTCGTTCAGCACCGAGATGTAGGCGTTCAAATTCTTTGTAGATTCAATTTTTTCGAGGGAAGCTTTTGCGAGCTTTTCGGCAGTGGTGCTGCCGTTAGCCAGTTGAGCCTGAAGTTCCTGAATAGTCTGCATTATCTTTCTCCGGACCATTTCATGATGTAAATAGCTAAGCCCATGCCAACTGCACCTAAGGCATTCCCTTTGAAGCCAAAACCAAGTGCAAATTTGACAAAGTACAAATCAATGACGACGGGCTGCGGTGTATCGCCAGAAAACCCGATACTGAAATCGGGACCTTCTGTAAAGAAGGTGTGTACAATGTTATCGTAGCCACCAGCGTTCAAGAGGACTCCGAGTTCTCCAAACAAAGCTCCGAGAGCTTCGCTCAAGATGCCGCCCAAAATAAGGCCGACAAAAATGAATAGTAAGAGACGTCCTAGTGAGTTCTTGTGAGTCATGCCGCAAATATAGTATTTTGGAAATGAGTTACTAGTTATTAGTTACTAGTTACTAGGGGATTTTTATCTCTCGTCTATAAGCTCATTAACCTAAATCGATGTCGGGTGAAACTTGAATCTTGTAATCGGGGTAGAGCTCTGCCGCTTCGCTCTTGATGGTATCGAGGGCTTCCTGGGCGTTCACGCCGAATTTAATGACCACGTCAAAGCGCATTTCCTTGGCTTCGATATCTACGTAAAAACCGTGCATCTGGAGAGCCCAATTGTGAGATTTGACTTTATTTGAAATCGTGTCGCGGATTTTGGCGGATTCGTCGTTTTGGGTATTGTAAGAGTAGACTCCGATAGCGGTGAGGATGACGCCTGTTTCGCGGTAGACTTTCTTTTCGAGTTTGCGGGTGAGGGAATCCAGGTTGGCGACAGTCATGGAGTCGGGGAGTTCCACGTGCACGGAGGCGAGTTTCTTTTCTGGACCATAATCGTTAATGACGAGGTCGTATGCACCGTGGACGCCTTCTTCGCTGCGGATGAGGCTCTTGATTTGCTTGGTGAGTTCGCTGTCATTTTTCTTGCCGAGCAAGTCGCTCACGGTGTCCTTCAACATTTCAAAGCCGGCCTTGATAATGAAGATGGAAATGAGGACGCCAACGTAGGCTTCGAGCGAGAGACCTGTGAAAATGAAGATGAGTGCCGAGGCGAGAACGGAAAGGGAGAGGATGGCGTCGAAGAGCGCGTCGGAACCGGAGGCGATGAGCGAACCAGAATTTACGCGTTCTCCTTGCGATTTCACGTAACGCCCGAGGACGACTTTCACGACGACGGCGATGGCGATGATAATCAGCGAAACTGTGGAGTAATCGGCTTCTTCGGGATGGATGATTTTCTTGACGGATTCCACGCAAGAGGTGATGCCCGCGTAAATCACGATGGAGGCGATGACCATGGCGGTTAGGTATTCAATGCGGCCGTAACCGAGCGGGTGCTTTTCGTTGGGCAATTTTCGCGAGAGCTTGTTACCGACAATCGTGATGATGGACGAGAGTGCGTCCGAGAGGTTGTTCACAGCATCGAGAACGACGGCAATGGAGTTTGCCATAAGGCCGATAACCGCCTTGACGCTCGCGAGAATGACGTTGGTGACAATCCCGACAACGCTAGTTCTGACGATGACCTTATTGCGGTTTTCTTCGTTGTGCTTTTCTTCATTGCAGTTCTTTGCCATATGATTCTCCTACTAATTTTTCTTTGGATTATCGCTTTGCTCTAATCCCAAATGCTAACCTCGGTCATGCCAAAACAAGTTTTGTCGCGACTCTCGGCTTTCGCATTTGTCGTCTCTCGTCTATTTTATGCTCCAGTCGATGGGTTCGAGCCCTTTGCTGACAAGGTAAGCGTTTGCCTTGCTGAAGTGCTTGCAACCGAAGAATCCGCGGTATGCTGAGAGCGGGCTCGGGTGCGGAGCGGTAAGAATCAGGTGGCCACGGTTTGGCGCGATGAGAACCTGTTTTTTAATCGCAAAACTGCCCCAGAGCAAAAAGACGAGGTTCTCGCGGACTTGCGAAAGTCGCTGGATAATCGTGTCCGTGAACTGCTGCCAGCCAATGCCTGCGTGGCTTGCCGCCATGTGGGCGCGCACCGTGAGTGATGCGTTCAAAAGCAAAATTCCCTGGTGAGCCCAGCCTTCCAAATTCCCGTGTGGCGGCGGCGTGATGCCCAAGTCATCATGAAGTTCCTGGAAAATGTTCACGAGGGATGGCGGCGGTTCAATGCCAAATGGCACCGAGAAGCAAAGCCCGTGAGCCTGACCTGGATTGTGGTACGGGTCTTGTCCGATGATGACGGCCTTGACTTTATCGACGGGGCAATAGTCGAGGGCTGCAAAAATCTGCGGTCCAGGAGGATACACCACGTGATGCTCCGCGTGTTCCTGCAAAAGTTTTGCCTTGATTTGCTTAAAATACGGCTGTTCGAACTGGTCGGCGAGCAGTTTTAGCCAAGATTCTTCAAGTTTGACGGACATAATAGCTGTTATTGGGTTATAGGTTCTTTACAGAATTCGCGAGTATCGCGATTTTCTCGCCGTCGAGGCGTGTGTAGAATAGCGTTGCGCTGTTTTTGCCTTTGGGCTTGAGGCGCTTGATTTCTTGGTCGGGGTCGACTTTGACGCCTCGCAGCTTGAGCGTGAGTTTTCCGATGTCGTGCGATTTGAGCATCGCGCGGACGGCGCCTGTCGAAATCTCGGACGATTCCAAAATCTCGTAGTTGGCGAAAGCGGGGGCGGGGAGCGGCTTTTCGCTCGTCACGTAAGCGATGCCTGGCGAAATCAGGTGTGTTGTTGCGTCGTGGGCGATGGCGACCACTCCAAAGAGGTGGCTGCGGAGCAACACCGGCGCGGGTTCTGCGATGAACTTTGAAATCCCGCCGAGTGGCAAGTCGGATTCGCTGCTCGATGTGCGGTAAATGCGGTCGCGGCCTTCGAGCTCGTAATTGTGGTCGTATTGCGATTGTTCGCTCTCGTTGCGAGCTTCGCGCTTCTCGTCGCGGGCGAACGTCCAGTTGGCAATTTCGTTTCCTGTTTTGTCGACCATTACAGCGCGGACTTGGTCTGGATTTTGGGCGAGTTCGCCGAACAGCACTAAGCATTCGCGGCAGTCCGTGCGGGAGCCAATGTACAAGATTTCTGTGCCTCGCGGAATTTCGCAAATGGGGTAGCCAGGCGGAATTTTTGCCATGCCGCCTTTGTAATGCTTTGAAATCTCGATGACTTCTTCGAATGTGGGCGTGAGGTTGCGCAGGTCACGCTGATTCTCGCCTTCGATCGCTCGACGGGCAGGGTCAATCGTGAAATAATCGGCTTTGGGGCGGGTGAGCGTCGCATTCTTGGAATCGTTTTCTTTGGCGACTTCGCGGACATCTCCGAGAATGGTGTGTGCGTTGCAGGCTTCTGGCGAAACGCCACGCATTATGCAACTGTTGTAGCGATACATTGCAAGGCGGTTTTCGTCGAGGTCAACGCCAATTGCAGTTAGTTCCTTCGGCAAAAAGAAGGAATCGCCACCCATGCCACAGCAAAGGTCATGAACAGTTTTGCCGACGGCTTCGGGGCCGCTTGGCCACAAGTTTGCTTTCCAGCGTCCGATATCTTGCGCGGTGCTCTGTTCCAGCGCTAGTTTGTCGCAAAGGAGGAATGCGGTACTCTCGATTCCGAATTTCTCGCGGAATTTCGGCACAAGCGCCATATAGTCCATAATGACGGCTCGTTCTTCGTTGCTGAATTCCTTGGCAAGTTGCGTCGAAACTTGCAATGCATCCAATTTTTTCTTGGTTGCAAGCTTGATGAAATCCTGAACTTTAGCCGAAGTGAGTAAATCCGCGTTGAACATGCTAGAAATTTAATTTTTATGCGGGAATTTTACAATTTAAAATTTTGAGGATTGCCGATAAAGATGTATTTTTAAGGAAGAAAAGGACTGGGTTGGTATGAAGTTTTTGAAAAATCTTGCGGCGTGCGTGTCTTGCGCTTTTGTTGCTTTGCTAATGCAATCTTGTGGTGACGATACGGCATTGTCACCTGTTTATGCTTTGAGTTCTTCGTCTGTGCAAGAATCTTCGTCATGTCATTCCGGACTTGATCCGGAATCTTCATCGAGCGTGCCGGAGTCCTCGGCTCAAGAATCGTCGTCATCTTTTGAAAATTTATCATCTTCAGGCCAAGATGTAGGTGGTTCCTCGTCCTCGGAAACCTCTTTGTCGGCGGGGACAGAATCGTCTTCATCCGTCGCGACATCGTCTGCGGTAGAACCGACGTCGTCTGAAACGTTGCAGAGTTCCTCCTCGTCCGAAGCTCAGTCATCGGCGGCAGAATCCTCGTCATCGCAAGCGTCTAGTTCTTCTTCGAAAACTCCAAGCTCATCTTCCGCTCAACCTATAAAAATTGACTTTTACAATGGCGCGGATATTTCCGAAGTCCAGGAATACGAACGAAATAACACAAAGTTTTACGATGTCGATGGCAAAGAAAGCGACATTTTTACGATTCTAAAAAATCACGGATTCAACTCCATTCGCTTGCGCACGTTTGTATCGCCTAAGGCAAAGTACGGCTATGCGGCAAGCGGTTGCGGTCATGATTCCGAAGCGTATGGTGACAAGGACCATGTGGTCGCTTATGCGAAAAAAGTAAAGGCTGCGGGCATGGGGCTCCTTGTGGATATCCATTACAGCGATGTCTGGGCGGATCCTGGCAAGCAGATTATCCCCGAACGCTGGCGTAACGTGAACAACGCTGATGCGATGGCTGATTCCGTGTACGCATACACCAAGGATTTGATGATTGCTCTTAAGAATGCTGGCGCAACGCCGGACATGGTGCAGGTTGGCAATGAAACGACTCCTGGCATCTTGATCCACAAGCCAAACAGCAAAACAGACTGTTGGGGAAATGGTGTCGATAAGGCGGCGACTTCCGTCAATGGCGATATGGGAACTGCCGCAGGCAAGGCAAATGCCGCCAAGTATTTCAATGCTGGCATCAAGGCTGTTAAAGAAGTCTCACCGACAACGAAAACGGTGCTTCACATTGAACGTATCCGCAAAGAAGAAACAGTTAAATGGTGGATGGGTGTCATCTTTGATGACTATAAAATCCCTGCCGATGTGATGGGTTTCTCTGCTTACACAGCATATGGTGACGGCACACCCGATAAGTGGAAGAATTTGTTCAATACGATTACGACAAAGTATTCAAAATTGGAATTTATCGTTGCAGAATACAACGGTGGTGATTCCGATAACCACTACAATTTCGACAAATCCCGCCAAAAGACTCGTGAATCCGTCCGTGAAATGAACCGTTGGATCGGCTCCTTCTTCTGGGAACCGACTATCGGCGGCGCGTGGGGTTCGGGACTTTTTGACTGGCGCGGTAAAGACCTTTACGCAAACGCCAAAGCTTTCGAAGAGTTTTTCTAGGAACTAAACTTCCGCCGCCATTATGTCGGCAACGTCTTCCAGAATGATTCCCTTGAGGGCGTTTCTAAGCATAATATTCAATATGATATACTTTATAGGCCCAGGTGCAGGGATTATGTGGTATTTTATAGTCACAGCCAAGGCTAAGTGAAGCCGAATCTTTTTCCCGAACATTTCGTCTGGTTGAATTGATCTGCCAAAATATGCGGCTGTAAATTCCACCCAGTAATCGCGCAACTGTTGTTCTGTCATGTGAAATATTTGTTGCACGCTTTTTTTGGTACAAAGAATGTTGGTAAACATGTACAGAAAGGCTATATCAAAAAGGTAATGCCCATAGCCGAAATCGCCCATGTCTATCCAGTAATTTTCACCGGTCTTGTTTGAATGTACGATATTGCCAGGCTGGAAATCGTACTGTAGGCATCCATAGCTGTCAGGAACTAGCTCTATAGTGGCCTTCAAGATATCTTTGTACTTCTTGAATGTGAATAGCTTTGGAATGGCCTTGCGTATGGTTTCTTTATAGCACAAGAATTGGGTTGGGTCGCAGTTTATGCCATGAAATTTTTTCGCTTCTTCGGCGTGGATTTTGGCAATGCGGGGCAGGTCACTTGGATTGTCGTGAATCATCCTTGTGAACGAAATTTTTTCTTGCACTTTCTCATAGATTATGCCAAGGCGTCCCGATTGACTTTCTTCAACCATTTCGATTGCTGCAGGAGTTTTAAAGCCGACGGAAGCGATCTTTCTAGAATTTTCAAACTCTGCGATAATGTCTTCCTTGCGCCCCTCTGGTTTCATGAGCTTGAGCATAATGCTCGAATCTGTTTTAGAAAAGTAGCTTTCTCCGAAAGCCCCTTCCCCTTGCAATTCCCAGTCATTTAAATTGATCTGTTTGTAATTCATAATTATGAATATAAACAAAAAGGCGACTCAGTGATTGTCTGGTCGCCCTTTTTTCGAATTTTTTGCGGTTAAACAAATATTTTGTGATACCCGTTAAGCAAATGCTCTTTCGTCAAGGCATTTTTCAAGCTCGACAATGATGTCATCCTTGTTGTAGCCTTTGCCGATGAACACGACCTGGTTCTCGCGGTCGCCAAATTGAGTGTCCCAGTTTTCTTTGATTTCTGGATTGTCGTCAATGTACGATTGCTTTACATCTTCGCTCAATGCGTCAATCCAATACGAAACGGGCAAAATCGAGGAATTTCTGCCGGCCTGTTCGAATAGCTGTACGTCCTTGCTGGCATCCGAGAACCAGATGTAGCCCTTGGAACGGATGAGCTGTGACGGGTATCTGTTGTTGACAAATTCCATAAAGCGTGTTCTGTTAAACGGGCGCCTGGCTTCGAAAACAAACGATGTGATTCCGTATTCGTCTACGCAACCATTGTTCTTTCGACCTGGCTGGGTTAATGTTGCGGTAGCCTTTTGAATGGCCGAAGAGGAATCAATTTGATCGTAGTTGAACGGCTTTGTTGTCATTATTTTTTCGATGTCGATATCGCCGTTGACGGAATGGATAATCGGAGCACGCGGCTGGAAATCGCGAACGATAGATTCCACTTCCTTGAGCTGGTCTGCGCTGAGCAAATCGCACTTGTTCAAAATGATGAAATTGCAGAATTCAATCTGGTCGACAATCAGTGTCGAAATTTCTTCATCGCTCAAGTCGTACTTTTCGGCGAGGCTATCTCTTTCTTCTTTTTTCTGCTTTAATTCGCTAAGGAATTCGCGGTAAATTCTATCGCCATCGACGACTGTGACGATGGAAGTCAAGTAGACATTCGTATTTGGATTGTCTTCTTCGTAAGCGAGGAAACTGGCGCTCACCGCACCCGGGTCGCTGATGCCGGAGGCTTCGACAAACACGACTTCAATGGAATCGAGGTTGGAAATTTTTTCAACATGTTCAATGAATTCATCGCGCAACGTGCAGCAGATGCAACCGTTTTGCAATTCGAACATCGGGCATTCGGTGACGTTCGAACCGTTCTTTTTCAAGATTTCGGCATCGACATTGATGCTTCCCATATCGTTTACGATGAGGGCGACTTTTCTCTTTTCTTGTTTGAGAAGATTGTTCAAAAGCGTGGTTTTACCCGACCCCAAATACCCGGTGATGAGTACCACCGGTTTCTTATTCTTTTTCATAAGAATCCTTTGCTAAAAATTATGTAATTATGTTGTTAGGTCGCTAGGCGGCAGTTCTCACAGAGTCCGTAAAAAACAGTGCGGAATGGATCAAGTGCAAAACCGTGTTCTGCCATCAGGTGCGAACTCAGCTGTTCAAGATCGTGACATTCGAGATGGATGAGCGTGCCGCATTTTTCGCACTTCAGGTGAAAATGCGAAACTTCTTTGTGGCATTCTTCGCCCATGTATTGGAAGCAGGCGGCATTCTGTTCGCCAAGGAAATACTTTTGAACAACGCCCATCGCCACAAACTTTTCAATCTGGCGATAGATAGTTGCAATGCCGATAGAAATGTTCTGCTTCTGGAAATAAGTCGCCACGTCTTCTGCTGTGAAATGGCGGCCCTGCATCGCTTTGAAGCAGGAAAGGAGAAGTTCCTGCTGTTTTGTTTTGTATTTAATAACGCCCATGCTTATCTCGAAATTTGATAACTGTTATCAAATTATACTAAAGTAAAAGATATTTGGCAAGGGGAAAGGTATATTTACGGTTCCACTCTAAAAATAAACTTGTTCTTTAGGCGACTTTCATGGCCTTTGTTTTGTACGCTTTTTCCGAGTGCATCTACGCGCTTTGTTTGCGCATTCGGTTTTTTCGAGGCGTCTAGCCGAGAGCTCGTCGCGCGCTTCTTGTGAATGTCGCGGATTCCTGTCGTTTCTTCGTGCAATACAATAGCGATGCTATCGAGAATCGGATTTCCGACGCCTTCGATGTAGTCGTGAGAAACTTCCCAGACCATGATGCCGGCGTAACCGTTTTCCTTGACCCAACGCGATTTGACGGTGGAAGAATGCGGGTCTTCGAAGGTCACGTATCCGGTCGAAGATACGCCGTAGGGTTCTACAGCGACGCTGTCATAGAAGTATTTCCAGTCGGTATTTGTGACGATATCCTTGTATGCGATTTGCTTGGCGGTACCTTTGGTAAAGTCGGTGCCAGGGCCTGTTGCTCCTTGAAACTGAAAGCCAAATGAGGGTATGCCAAAGACCATCTTTTCTGTCGGGACGCCACGCTTTTTCCAATAGTCGCGCGTTTCTTCCCACGACCAGGTGGTATAACCTTCGTGCGGGTAGAGCGGCGAATCGAACATGGCTTTTTCGTCCCAGTCGCCGGTGATGTCGTAGGTCATGAATCCGAACCAGTCCAAGTTTTTCACGAGGACTTCGGCTGTGAACCATTTCCCGTAATAGGGCGAGCAGGGAAGTGCTGCCGAAAGGCTTTTGTCTTTGGGGAGGGCTTCGCGTAGCTCTGTGAGCAATTTGCTGTAGGCGATAGTGTCTGCCTCGGGGACGGGATTGTATTCCCATTCCCAATCCATGTCAAGACCATCAAGATTGTGGTCTGCGACGTATTTGACGAGGTTTGCGATGAATTTTTGACGGAGCGCATCGTTTGATGCTACGGGCACAAAATTGTCGCTCTGTCCGCCACCGCCAAGCGAGACGATGACTTTTGTACCGGCCGCATGGGCGAGCGTTACCATTTCGTCAAGGGCTCTGGGGTCTTCTGCTGCATCGCCTTTGAGCGTCCCGTCCGTGTTAGGCGTGATGAAACTCCACAGCACATGCGTTAATTTGTTGTACGGAACTTTATCTACAGTGTAGGCGGGCTTGTGCCATTTGCCCCAATCAGGGTAATAGCCGATAAACAGCGGTGCTGCCCACGCGGAGCAAATTCCGCCGAGCATGCAAAATGCTTTAAGTAAGTTTCTTGTACTAGACATATTTGTAATTTAAGTTTTTTTTATAAAAAAAGAGCGTACATTTCTGTACGCTCAGTTGTCAATCTCACCTCAATTTGGAAGTCACCCATTTACATTATTACTTCACGACCTTGTAAGTCTTGTTGCCAACAATGACGAGGAAGTTGCCTCTGCTGTTGATGCGGACTTCTTGCATGGGGGAGCTTGTCTTTGCAGACTTGAGCACGCGACCATTCATGTCCGTCACGGCGAACTTGGAGCCGACTACAGCGTTTTCAATAACGATGGCGCTGTTGGTGGACCAAACTCTTACGTTGTTGTTCAATCTGATTGTGGTGTTGATGGCCTGTTCCGGTTCCGGCTTTGCGTTCACCTTGTAGAGCTTGCAAGATTCGAACGAATAGAACGTCGTATCCTTAGCAATCTTGACACCGTTGTGTTCGTTGGCGGTGACTTCCTTTTCAGTCACTTCCGGCTTCGGCTTCCAAATCTTGAACGTTCCGCTCAAGTGGAGCATGGCGAGGTAGTGCACCAAGCCATCGTAGTAGCGGTACTGACCAGTCATGAGGCTTGCGTCCCAAGCCATCTTGAGATTCTTCTTGACGGCTTCATCATACTTTGAATCGTTGATCAAAGCCATTGCTGCCACAGCGTTTGCGCCAGTTTCGCCAAGCGTGTACTGTTCCTGCGGATTGGAACCGTCCCAGTTGAAACGGGCATGCTTGTAGTTGTCCTTTTCGAAGAAGTCGATGATGCGGCGGGCCATTTCTTCTTGGCGTGCAGAATCAGCACCGAAGAGGTAGTAGTCCATACCGAAGTTCATAGCGCAGCGCATGGCATCGTACATGTACTTTTCAGCATTGCCGTTGTAGCTTACGCCGTGCGGAGTACCGTCGAAGTTGTTGTAATCCGAGAACAAGCCGGACTTTGTGTTGGAGGATTTGTACAAGTGATCGCGTGTAGCCTTTGCAGCCTTGCTCCACTTATCCTGATTGGAGGTGGACCAGCGAGCGAAAAGATCAACGTAAGCCGGCAAGTCGTAAGACGGGTCGGAGAAGTTGTTTTCGTTGCCCTGCGGCTGGAACGTGATAACGTAATGTTGCGGGTTGAAAAGGCTATGCTGGCCGTTGTCCCACATCTTCTTCAAGATGTACTGGGCATCGTCCATGTACTTGCTGTCATTCCAGCGGTTCGCTGCAAAAAGTAGCGACATCATAAAATACATTTCGCCGTCCGGAGCGCAGTTGTCGTCACCGCCGGAACCGCTTTCGTTGCGCTGCCAAGCGAAGTAGCCATCCCAGCCACCGCTCTTGTGCCACATGTGGTTCTTGGCCCAGTTCCAGAGCTTGTCGAATTCTTCTTTGTGGCCGGTCTGCACAGCAATCATCATACCGTAAGACATGCCTTCAGAACGGACGTCTCTGTTGTTCACGTCGAGAATGTAAGCTTCGTTGCCCTTGTCGTAATAGACCTTGGAATTGTTGTCGCCCTTAAAATAATGGTTCCACAACTGATCCATTTTTTCCTGGATTTCTTCGTCGGTCTTGCCCAAGACGGTCTTGAACGGGCTTTCATAGTTACCGGTGTAGTAAGCGCCGGAATAGTTTTTTTCTTTATCGCAGTCCGGGCCGTAGTAGGCGCCGTTTTCGTCAAAGAAATTACCTGCGGTATCGGCTGCAGTGGCCATAGCGGCACTGAACAGCAAAGAGAGAGAGAATGCAGAAAGTTTTGTTGATTTCATGACAACAATTATATTTTCATTTAGGTCGTTTTTATAGTGGTTTCGTTAAAATCTCGATGTAAGTTTTTACAACAAAAACGCAGAATTTGTGAATCTGCAATTATATTGGATTTTGGTAAAGTTTTATTTTCGCTTTAGCTCTGCAACGTAATCTGCGGCATCAACAAAATCTTGTGCGTGTTCTATGGCGATGACGGTGTGGCCTGCGTTACAAAGCCCGTGAATGAGGCCGAGCAACTGCTGAATATCCTTTTGATGGAGACCGCGGGCGGGTTCGTCAAAGAGGAATAGCGTGTTTGGCGCTTTGGCACGTGCGAGCGTGATGGAAAGCCTGAGTCTTGCGCGTTCGCCGCCGGAGAGGTGCGCTGTCGTTTGTCCGAGTTTCAGGTAGTCAAGGCCTGTGTCTACGAGCGGTTTTAGCTTTTCGGCGAACGGCTTCATGTTTGTGAATAGCTTGTATGCACTGCCGATTTCCATGTCCAAAATATCGGCGATGGAAAGCGACTTGAATCGGATTTCCAAGACTTCATCGCGGAAGCGCTTGCCGAGGCACACGGGGCATTCGGATTCTTCGTAACCGAGCGGATCGTAGATGACGCCTTCGCCTTTGCAGTTCTCGCAACGGCCACCGGGGGCGTGCATGCTGAATTTGGAGGCGGTGTAGCCGCGCACTTTGCTTTCGGGGAGCTTCGCAAACAAGTCTCGCAATAGCGTGGTGAGGCCGATGGCACTCAAGACGGTGCTGCGCTTACTCCCGTGAAAATCTCCGGTCGTGAGAATCGAAAGAGCGTCGATGCCGAGCTTTTTGAATTCTTCGGCTTTGGCACGTTTGGCGATGTTTTCGAAAAGGAGTGTCGATTTTCCGCTGCCGCTTTGGCCTGTAATCACGCTGAATTTGTTGATGGGGAAGGTGGCGTTTACCGGCGCCATGTCGAACTTCGCGAAGTTCTTGACGAGGATTGCTGCGCTTTCTTTGGGGCTATGGATTGCCGCCGAGCGGGAATCCCCTTTTACTCCTAATTCCTTAATCCACTTTCCTGTGGGCGATTCCGGATTGTTCATCACTTCGTCGCGAGTACCTTGGAACAAAATCTCGCCGCCTTTTTCGCCTGCGCCTGGCCCCATTTCAATGATGTAATCAGCTCGCTTGATGATTTGCGGATTGTGTTCGATAAGCACGAGCGTGTTGCCGCGCTTGCGGATTTTTTCGAGGACTTTCCAAAGTGCAGAGACGTCACTAGCATGGAGACCGCTAGCGGGTTCGTCAAGGGCTATCAAAAGACCATTCAAGTGACCTGTGCTGAGGCTTGCGAGCTTGAGTCTTTGCAATTCACCTCCCGAAAGCGTTTGACCTGCGCGCCCTGGCGTGAGGTAGCCAATGCCCAAATCGTTGATGGCTTCAATACGGTCGAGGAGCGAATTGAATGTCGCCTTTAAATTTTGCCCGATTTTATTATCGAAAATTTTGTGCAAAAGTGCGGGCAATTCTGCAAATTCCGTCGTAAGAATTTGCTTGTAACTGACTTCGTCTACGGTGGCGTTCAAGTATGTTTTTTTGAGGCGGAGACCATTGCAGTGCGGGCATTCTGCGTTTTCGTCCTCGTCGCTTTCCGAGGCTTCCAAAATAAGTCCTGTGCCGTCGCAGTATTCGCAGACGCTGGTGCGGCTGTATGGCGAGAACGCGCGTGCGTCCAGGCTGGCGACGGTTTCGTTTGACTTTTGCGATTGATGCTGCTCATCGCTTGCATTCGGGCAGCACGGCTTTGTGCTATAGAACTTGCGTTCGCCAGCAATGTCAAGCGTGATTGCGGAATGTGTAAGCTTTAGCGTTCCGTCAACAGCTTCTGCGATTCGTGTGCGTGTGTTTTCACGGACGATGATTCTATCAACGATGATGAAAAATTCTTTGGGCGTCAAAACCTTTTCGCCAGGGAGCAAGTCTGCAAGCGAATACATAGTGCCATCGGCAATCGCGCGTGTAAAACCTTGCGCTAAAAACACCGCAGAAAGCTTATCCAACGTCGTGCGACTCTTGCCCTGCGCTTTCTTTTTGTCATTCCCGGCTTGACTGGGACTGCCATCAAGGTGAGTGTCGCAACAGTCTGCTTGCAGACTGTTATGACCGAACCGCTGGGGTTGGGGCTTTGGCCCCATCTCCTTCTCCGTTTCAATCTTCGCCAAGAACTGTAGCTTTGTCCCTATTGGCATTCCCGCAATTTCTCGGATAATCTCTTCGCGGCTCTGGCTCACCATCGGAGCTCCGCAAATGGGGCAGGCGGGCTTTGCAAATGCAGCGAACAATGTACGCAATGCGTTGTCGCATTCGGCGATTGAAAGTGCTGATGCTTTCGCGGGAGCCTCTCCGCGCGTGGCGGCAATCGCCAAGCTCGCCGGGAGTCCTTCGGCGCTGTCGAGCGGAATAGTTCGCTTGCCTCCGAGCAAATCTGCCGCAAAAGGTGAGAGCGTTTCAAGGTAACGTCGCTTGCTTTCGCCGTGGAGCGTGTCCATCACGAGCGTTGATTTCCCGCACCCCGACGGTCCGCACACAACTGTGATTTTCCCCAGCGGAAACTGGGCGTTGACATTTTTTAAATTATGGAGTCTGCAACCGCGAAGAGAAATAAAATCAAGCATCGTTTAAAAGATAATTATTAAGTGTGGAGGTCCTTTTATCAATGATTGCTAATATCGCCGAAGTTTGCTTCTTGAATTCCATGGAGGCTCGCTATGTGTCATTTCCACTAATTTTACGCTCCTTGATATTTTACTGTTCGAGGTAAAATCTACGATTATGAAATTTCTTAGTGGTTCTAGACATAAAATTGCCTGTTTACAGTCTAAAAACAATGATTTTGTCTCTTTGGGAAAAACGTGGTGGCTGTTAACGGGCGAACGGAATATCAAATAATGATTATTTTTTTTGCCCTATTCTGTTACGTTTCGTAAAATTAAATTATAGATTTCTTACAAAAAGCTTATTATGGAGGTCCTATGAAATACCTGAAACATTTGCGACTTTGGAGCCGCGTAGTGGCTGTAGGATCCCTGGCACTCCTTGCTGCTTGCGGTGGCGTCAGCGATTCTAGTAAGGTCACTGAACCTGCCGATGTGACTAACGGAAATCTTACCGACAGCCGCGATGGTAAAACGTACAAGACCGTGACAATCGGTTCCCAGACCTGGATGGCCGAAAACCTTAACTACGCCGACAGTGCCAATACCCCGAGCCTCAAGGGGAAGAGCTGGTGCTACAATGATTCGGTCGCAAATTGCGAAGCGGCAGGTCGCCTTTACACCTGGGCGGCAGCCATCGACTCGGTGAAACTTGCAAACGATGCCTCGAATTCGTTGGACTGCGGTTTTGGCAAAACCTGCGGTCTTTCTGGCAAGGTGCAGGGGATTTGTCCTAGCGGTTGGCACCTGCCTAGTCCGGCAGAATGGAAAACGTTGTTCGCGGCAGTGGGTGGCCAGGACAATGCGGGCAAGGTTCTTAAGTCCCAGAGTGGTTGGGACGAAAATGGAAACGGTACGGATGCTTACGGCTTTTCTGCACGGCCCGTTGGCTACAGGGAAGGGGATGGCTATTTCTACGATGGTGGCAAATACGCGTACTTTTGGTGTGCTACGGAGTTCACTAGCGGCTATGCCAACAACATGTACCTGCGCTACTACTATGGAGACGGGTATCTGTACGACTTCAGCAAGAACAATGCCTTCCCGGTTCGTTGCCTAAAGGACTAACAACAAGGGACTCTGCAGAAGTTCCGTAGAAAATGGACAGCTTTGGGCTGTCCGAAATTTGCAAAAAAAAAGCCCGCGCAGTTCACATACTGCCGGGCTTTTCTAATGGCTATTGAAGGAATTAAGCCTATTCCTTAAACGTGAATCTCAGTTCGCCAAACGGGCTGCGGAAATCTTTGTTCTTCAGGTTGTTTTCTTCGATGCCAGCAAAGAGCCTGTAACCGCCACCGATAGAAATTTCAAAGAGCTTTGTCATGCGGAAGTTGAACTGGGCCGAAAAGTCTGCGGTAAAGAATCCGTCTTCGGCCTTGAAACCGTCTTCGTCACCCTTGTCCATGAAGTCTACTTCGCCACCGCCGATGCTCACCGGGAGCGAAATCGAGAAGAATCCGTTGCGGTAAACGGTCGGTTCAGCAAAAACGCCGAAAGCATGGTAGTCAATCATCTGGGAATGGCGAACCTTCGGGTTCTTCACGTTGCTCATGATGGAAGAATGGTATGCACCAAAGCTGATGTAGGGGTTCAGTGCGATACCGATGCGGATGTTCATGAAAATCGTCCCGTCGCGGGCAATCAGCGAATTACCGCCGCTAACGCCAAAAAGGGCGCTCCATTCGGATTTTTCTGCCTGGCCCGGTTCGTAATCTTGGGAACCCTGGAGTTCGGCGTGGGAACTTACGGCGAGCGTGAGCGCCATGAGGATAGATGTCAAAAGTTTAGTTTTCATAGTCCGTCCGT
The DNA here is from genome assembly GCF_002210425.1 of Fibrobacter sp. UWB2. Classification (NCBI taxonomy): domain Bacteria; kingdom Pseudomonadati; phylum Fibrobacterota; class Fibrobacteria; order Fibrobacterales; family Fibrobacteraceae; genus Fibrobacter; species Fibrobacter sp. UWB2. Next base: position 541,576 of record NZ_MWQK01000002.1, read on the forward strand.
GTTTCCTTCCCATCTCCAGTTCTTTGTGCTGACTGCGGGCCAGTGGCAAATCGTCCACACGAGACTGTTGCCGCACAAAATGATGGACCAGACGCCAAAGAGCAAGAAGAGGAATAGTGGAATAAAAGCTAGCGATCCATAGAAAATGGACATACGCGTGACCATAGCGGTCTGGATGAGCATCAAAATCTTCACGTAGATGTTGATGGCAAGCCAAGAAAGCAAAGTCGAGAGCATCGACGCCAAGAACAGCTTACGGCGGGTGTAGGGCTTGTGGCCTGCCGGGCGAGCCGGGAGCGCGTAAAGCATGATGAAAATCACGAGAAGGGCCGCGATGTGGAAGGCCGAGTACCAGAATACGGTGATGAGCGCCTTGATGACTTCGGGCGAAAAGTGGAATCCGTCAACGATGATGACCTTGAGCACGTTCTGCACGTGGTTCACGAATCCTGCGAACATGCCGACCACGGCTGCTCCGATGAGGAGGAACGGCGTGTAAATCTTAATCTGGCGAATCAAAGTTCTGGAAGTCTTGTTTTCCCAGACGACGTTGAAGTTCGTTTCGAGGCTTCCGAACGCGAGGATAAATGTGACAAAAAGACCGCCTGCACCGATAAATCCGAGTTTTTTGATGGGAATGTGTTCGGCGTTTTCGACAATGTCCATGATTTGCTCGGTCGGCCAGTCCAAATTGAGCATGTCAATCACGATGGGGAGGTAGTCCGAAATGAAGTTACCGAACCCGACGGCGAGCGTGATGGAAGTGAGCATGATGAGGAGTGGAACGACTGCCACGAGCGTCGTGTAGGTCAAAGATGCGGCACGGGTCATTCCGTGATAGTACAGGAACGACTTTCCGGTGACAACCATAATTTTGACGAACGTCGGAGAACGGGCTGCGATATGATCGAACAACCACTCCCACGAAAAATTTTTCCACCAATGCGGCATACTCGTGTTAAATATAGTTAAAGGAACGACTTACGAGAACTTTTGGCGCGTTTCGTTTCGTTTTTTTACGAAAAACTGTACTTTTTGTGGTCGAAATTTCCTAAAAACAGGTTTACTAATGTAGACAAATAATAAATTCCTTTTGTGGACTTTTTCTAGCAAATTATTGTTTGAAAGTTAAAAGTATAATAAAAAATGTGGACTTTTTATTGAAAAGAGATTATATTTGAAAGAAACAAGAGTTTGGTTTTACACCGTTAGGAGCGTTGTATATGGGATATAATCATAATTTCAAGGCTATTTTGGCAAGTTCGCTGTTGGCTGCGGGCTTGGCTGTTCCATCTTTTGCTGCGCCTCGTCAAATGGAAAACTTGACACGCGGTCTTGTGGCGTCCAATGTGGGCAAGGGTATGCTTGTCAGTTGGCGCTTGTTGGGTACAGATGACCCGACGACGGAATTTGTTCTCTATCGTGATGGAAAGAAGATTGCCTCGATTGGCAAGTCTGCCGGCACGAGCTACCTTGATGCTGCTGGCACCGCTACCTCCAAGTACACGGTGGCTGCCGTTGTCGATGGCAAGGAGCAATCTCAGGTTGGTTTGTCGCTCGTTTTGGATAAAACGGTCTCCAATAGCGGAAAATCCTTCCCATATAAGACTTTTAAAGTGGAGCCGCCTGCAGCACAGACTATGCCGAATGGTGAAACGTGCACTTACGTTCCGAACGATATGAGCACGGCTGACCTCGATGGTGACGGCGAATATGAATTGGTTCTCAAATGGGATCCGTCTAACGCTCACGATAACTCGCAAACGGGTTATACGGGTACGGTGTTTATCGATGCCTACAAGCTCGACGGCAAGCGCCTTTGGCGCATTGACCTCGGCAAGAATATCCGCGCAGGTGCTCATTACACGCAATTCCAGGTCTTTGACTACGACGGCGATGGCAAAGCCGAAATGATTGTGAAGACTGCCGACGGAACGATTGATGGTACGGGCAAGGCTGTGGGCGACAAGTCCAAGGATTATCGTGACGGTAACGGCCTTGTGCTTAAGGGGCCGGAATACTTGACTGTTTTCCGCGGTGCTGATGGCGCTGCGGTTTCGACGGTTGATTTTGTGCCGAGTCGAGACATCAACCAGCATGTGAAGGGCAAGGATGGCAAGGGCTACTGGGGCGACAACTACGGTAACCGTTGCGAACGCTACCTGGCTGCGACTGGCTACTTGGATGGCGTCCATCCGAGTGCAATTTTTGCACGTGGTTATTACACGTCTGCTTATGTGGTTGCGTATGATTTTGATGGCAAAACATTGAAGCAACGCTGGTACCACAAGTCTGAAGACCCGGGCAAGGGTCTCTATGGCGAAGGAAACCACAGCCTCCAGGCGGCTGACCTCGATGGCGATGGTTATGATGAAGTGTTTTTCGGTGCTGCAGCCTTGAATCACGATGGCACCCTGCGTTACCGCACTGGTCTTGGCCATGGCGACGCTCACCATATCGGTGATCTGGATCCGGACCATCCGGGGCTTGAATCCTGGGATGTGCATGAACACAAGGATGCTAAGTACACTGATGAATTACGTGCCCATGATGGTACGATTATCTGGGGAACGGCTCAGCCGAACCCTGGCGTAGATAACGGACGCGGCATGGCTGCTGACGTAGATTCTACCCATCGCGGTTACGAAATGTGGTCTGCAAAGGGCGGTGGAATGTTTACTGTAAAGCACGAAAAAATCGGTTCTCCGGCTGTTTCGCAGAATTTCCGCATTTACTTCGACGGTGACGCCTACGATGAACTTCTGGACGGTGCTTACGTGACCAAGTTCAATTCTAAGGATGTCAAGGCCGAGGTTTACTTTGATGGCCCGACGGCGCTTGGCGTAACGGGTTGCAATGGCACCAAGAATACTCCGAGCCTTATTGCAGACTTGTTTGGTGACTGGCGTGAAGAACTCGTTGTGCGCTCTGAAAAGGATCCGACGACGATTTATATCATTGCCACTCCGGTTACAAGCCCGCACCGCGTCTATACCTTGATGCACGACGCCACGTACCGTACTGCGGTTGCCTCCGAAAATACGGCATACAACCAGCCGCCGCATGTGGGATTCTTTATGCCGGACATGGTGAAGAAACTCAAACAGCCGGATATTTACGTGGTCGGTGAAAATGTCGTAGTGCCGGTCGATACGACTCCGGTTGTGAACGACGGTTTGTCTATGCTCGATGCTTCTACGCCGAAGGATGGTGTGGGGTGGACCGAAAAAACAAACGAAGGGTTCCTCAAGAACGGTTACTTCAATTTTGATAACACACTTTCTAGCTATGGTGTTTGGGAAATCTTCTCGAAGACCGAGGCTAAGACGACTTTGACAATCCGTTACGCCAATGGTGGAAATGCTGATCGTAGCATGGCTGTTAGCGTGAATGGCAAGTCGGCAGGTACGGTTAGTTTCCCGGCTACAGGATGGACAACGTATAAAGAGGCCTCTGTAGATGTGAAGCTGAAGGCTGGCGTCAATACGCTCAAGCTGACGTCGATGACAAGTGACGGTGGCCCGAATATCGATATGTTCACGTTCGGAATTGACGGCGTAGAACTTTACGATGGAACGCAGGTTGTTGACAAGCCGGTATCGATTGCGCCTCAGTCGTTCAGGCCGAATGTTTATAATCCGGTAACGGGAATTCTTAGAACGCGCGAAGCAGGCCTTGCTGAAATCTATGCCTTTGATGTGACAGGTAAGCTCGTTGGCGGAATCTCCCGCAATGTGACTGCCGGAACGTCTAAGGTGATGTTTGACCGCGAAATGCTCCCGCGTGGTGCTTACATGATGGTTGTGAAATTGAACGGTCGCGTGATTTCGAAGTCCATGCACAACGCTGCGAAGTAAGAGGTTTGAATATGGGACTGTTTAGCAAATTTTGGCAGGGCGTTGTTGCGACTTCGATGATTGCGGCTCCACTTGCAATGGCTAAGGTTACAATTTATATGCTTGGCGATTCCACCATGCAGGACTGGGCTGATGGTTATTATCCCAAACAGGGCCAGGGCCAGGATTTTCATTACTGGTTCGATGTAAACAAGGCGGCAGTGGTGAACCGTGGACAGGGCGGCATGTCGCTTGGTGGCGGCGGTAAGGACAAAAAGGGTAACACCGCGGTCGGCTATTACGACATGTTCTTTAAGAAGGGCTGCTCCAATGGTGGTTGCATTGCGGACAAGTTGCAGGCTGGCGACTATGTCGTTGTCCAGTTCGGTATTAACGACGTGAACTACAGCACGGAAGACTTCTTTGCCTCCAACATGAAAAAGCTTGTGAGCGATGTCAGGGCGAAAGGCGCTTATCCGATTATCATGAGCCCGATTCGTCGCTTGTACTATGATTCTCCAACGCAGATTCATAACAGCTATCGTGGCTACCCGGCTCTTAACCAGAGCCTTGCAACGGAATTGAACGTTCCGTTTATCGATATGAGCGAAATGGTCGCGAACTACATGATTTCTGTGGGCGAACGCTATTCGGCACAGTTTATCTTCAACTATGCTACAAAATCTGAATATAGCAACTTGGGCAGTGACCAGACGGACCAGGTGCATTTACAGATGAACGGTGCGAATGCCTTTGGACGTATCATTACAGAACAGATGCGCGCCCACAAGGATCCGATTGTGAAAAAACTTGGTGACTACATGGCGCCTATGTACCAGGTAGATGTCAAGGTGAGCCCGGAAGGCGCTGCCGAAGCGACTTCTCTTAGCGCTTACTACCCGAAGGGCATGACGGTTATGCTCAAGACCATTCCGAAGTCCGGCAAAAAGTTCTTGGGCTGGTATGACGGTAACGGCAACAAGGTCGGCGCCCCGAGCCGCTCCAATGTAAAGTCTCCGTACATCCACACATTTGTCATGGGTTCTGCATCGACGCAGTTCACTGCAGTGTATGAAGGCGGTACCGCTCAGAAGTACACGGGCGATGGCAAGGCTTTGACCGCATTCCCGACAACGACCCCGAAGAGCCTTGACGATGTGACGTTTGAACCGTTCACGCCGATTGATGGCAGTCAGGAGACAGAAACCAAGGTGGATAAGGATATCAAGAAATTCTTTGACGCAAGTAAGCCGGATACTGCAGGAATTGGCTGGACCCAAACGGAATGGACTGGCTATATTGGCGATGGCTATTTCAACTTGGATAACACGAACGTGTCGTTTGCAAGTTACAAGGTGAAGTTCCCCGGTGCAGGCTACGTGACGCTTGCTGTGCGTTACGCCAATGGCGGTTCTACAGACCGTATGTTCAATGCCTACCTTGACCACGACTACTATTTGAGCGCCCCTCCGACAGGTGGCTGGGACAAGTGGGATACCGCTTACGTTGTGATGGATGCGCCGCAGGGCGAAGCCGAACTCAAGTTTATGTCGGTGACTTCTGATGGTGCTCCGAACCTTGATGCGTTTGGCTTTAACCTAGATGGTGTCTGCCGTGTTGGTGTGGATTGCAAGGATGCTAAGGATTCAATTCCGACATCGCTGCAAGGTATCAAGATGGCGGCTAGAGCAAAGCTCCTTGGCGATAAGCTTTTGCTTCCGGAACGTGCTGACATAAGCGTGTTCGATATGAGCGGAAGTCTTGTCGTGCGTAAGGCTGTTTTGGCGGGTGAGGTGGATATGTCTTCTCTCGTGCGTACAAACGGAGTTTACCGCGTTGTCGTTCGCCAGGGTCGTGAAAAGCTTGTTGCGACTTGGGCAAAGGTGAAATAGGTGCAAATTGTCATCCCCGCGTAGGCGGGGATCACCTTTCATAATACAAGAAGGAGATGCCCGACTGAATCGGGCATGACAATAAAAGGATTTGCTATGAATAAGTTTATAAAAATCTTTCTCGCTGCTGCCGTGTTTACGGGTGTTGCCGTGAGCGACTCGACGTCATTCTCGATTTACGTGGTGGGCGATTCGACCGTACAGACGTATAAGGATAACGTCTATCCGCAAACGGGCTGGGGCCAGGTGCTTGGGCATTTCTTTGACGCCTCCCGTGTGAAAGTCCTTAACTATGCAATCGGTGGCCGTAGCTCTAGAACGTTCATCGAAGAAGGCCGCTTGGACGAGGTCAAGGGAAAGCTCCAAAAGGGCGACTACCTCTTTGTGCAATTTGGCCATAATGACCGCGACTATTCAAAGGCCGCGCGTTATGTGGAGCCGTCGAAGTTCTCTGGATTCATCCAACAGTATGTCGATGCTGGCAAGGGCAAGGGCGCCAATGTCGTCCTCGTCTCTCCGATGAACTTGAACGGTAGCCGCAACGTGTTCTCGACGGGCTCTAACAACTACGATGCCCGCGGCATGATGCAGACGGTTGCCAAGAACAACAAGATTCCGTTTGTCGATTTGAACATGAAGTCGTACAACACGTATAACAATACGTACAAAGGTATGGGCGATTATGTGACCCGCTATCTCTATAAAAAGCTGGAAAAGGGTGAATACCCGAATTTCCCTGATGGTGTGAACGATGGTACGACGCACTTCCAGGAAATGGGCTCGATGGGCCACGCCCAGATGATTTGCGAAGAGCTTGCAGATAATCTCAAGTCCAACACGAACCTCTCTGCCGATGCAAAGGCTGCGCTTACGATGCTTGTGTCTGCAATTAAGAAGCGTTATACCATCAAGGTCAAGACGAACCTCTCGAATTACAACGGCCTCATTACGCAGACGCAGTATTTCCCGGCGGGTTCCCCGATGACGCTCCGCGTGACGCCGAACGGCCAGACGTTTGAAAAGTGGGTCGATGATGACTGCAACGAGCTCTCGAAGGACATGATTTATTATGGCTTCAAGACGAAGGCCCGTGACATCACATACACGGCGATGTTCAAGGGCGGTGCCGCTTGCACGCCGATTTCTCATGCTTCGGAAGATTCTTACGAAGAAGGTCCTGGTGGTGGTTCGAGCAGTTCAAGCGGTGAAGTGGAAGTCAAGGAACTTGACGAAGCTCTGTGCTCGCTCAAGGCTGGTACGGATGCTTGGCCGTCAGTGATTGACATGGCGGAACCTGAATTTGGAGATGGCTGGACTGAAAAGAATCATGAAGGCTATACTGGCGGCGGTTTCTTCAATCTTGATAATTCTGCCTACAGCAAGGCCACGTACATGGTGACTTCGGACCAGTCTGCAGAAAAGGCCCGTGTGATGATCCGCTATTCGTTTTCGGGGAGCGCTAATCGCGATATGAAGGTTACGGTAGATAATGGCACCTACGATGTGACATTCAAGTCCACCGGAAGCTGGGACAAGTGGGATACGGTCTATATCGACAACGTCTGGGTGGATGCCTTGGACTTCAAAGTGATTTTACAGTCGGCGACGGCAGATGGCGGCCCGAATATCGACATGATTGCGTTTGATATGAAGGATGTTTATCGTACCGGTTGCAAGGCCGCTCGCGAAAATCAGCAGGGACCTGTTTCGATTGTTCCGACAAAACTTGCGACAAAGCCGCGAGCCAAAGGCATCACGGTCAATGCGCTTGGCCAAAAAGTGCAAAATGTTCGCGATCAGTCGGATTTGCGAAACCTCCCCAAAGGCAACTACTTCCGCTATTAAAAACCAAAATTCTATTTTGAGTCAAAAATTACGTGAATATCTTCAAAATAAGCTTGATATTCACGTAAAATTTTGATGTTGTATGTAGTTAAAATCCGCTTGAATGCGGATTTTTGCTTTAAAATGAAAAATTTTGAGCTTTTAAAGCTTAAAACACTGTCTAAAAGGTGGCGAAAGATACTTTTTGCTGAATTTTTAATAAGTTTGTCTGAATTTTTACGTGAGAAAATCTGATAATTCGATATTTTTCACGTAAAAAATGAACTTTTTTAGATTTTTCAAAAAAAATAACACATTTTTTTATAACATAATGTGGACATAAAATTTGCAAAACTGTGGACAATAATGTATATTAAGTTATGCAGTTCCTGCCTACTGTCTACTTCTAACTGCCTACTAAAACATGATCAATATCTTTGAATATTTGAATTACCGCGATTTTTTGAAAGACGCCTACGAAGAGCGCCATGCAAGCGATTGGCGTTTTAGCCATCGTTTTATTGCCGAAAAAGCGGGCTTCGATTCATCGATGTTCAATAAGATTTTGCAGGGCAAACGCAATTTGACCGACCGCATTGTCGAAGTTTTTGCGTCTATCTTTTGCAGTGACGAACGCGAAAAAGCGTACTTTGCAAACATGGTTGCTTTTAACCAGGCTAAAACGCATACCGAAAGCCGTCAATTCCTGGAAAAGCTTGTCGCGTCCAAGGAATGCAAGGTGGAAAACTTGGCGAAGGACCAGTTTGAATATTTTGACCATTGGTACCATGCTGTCGTTCGTGAACTTGTGACTTTTTACCCGTATGTGGGTGACGATGCCGCCTTGGGCCTTATGGTGCGCCCGCCGATTTCTGCAAGTCAGGTCAAGTCTTCGATTGCGCTTTTGGAACGCTTGTCGATGATCAAGAAAAACGAGCAAACAGGATTTTATGAACAAACGCAAGGTCTTGTTTCAAGTGGCTTTGAATCGTACAATACGGCGGTGAACGCTTACATCCAACAGAATCTGGACGTGGCGCAAACGGCGATGGACCGCTTTGATCGCGGTGAACGCAATCTTTCGACGCTCGCATTTGGTTGTGACGAAACGACTTATAAAGAGCTTGTCGAAATGGTGCGCAGGTTCCGTCGCGAAGTGCTTGCTAAAGTAGGTGCGTGTCAAAAGCCGAATCGCGTTTTCCAGCTCGGCATGCAGCTTTTTCCGCTTTCGGACCCGTATCCGCCACCGCAGAGGCGTGGTCGCAAGCGCCGCATTCGCGGTGCAGAAATGCAGCAATCTCGCGAACCTGAAGAAGTTCAAGGGGGCAATCATGAAAACTAGTTGGATGACGGTTGCTCAAATGCGCTTGTTGGCTTTGCTTGGCGTGATTTCTTTTGGCCTTGTGGCTTGTGGTGATAACGGCAAAGTGGCTGGTGGCACCGAAGCCGAGTCAACTATTGCTTTGTATGTTCAAATGGCGGATGGAACGCCCGCTTCGATGGCGCGCGTCCGCATTTTGCCGGACAATTACCTTTCTAGCGGCCCTGCGGAAAATGCTTGGAACGAAACAGATGAGGATGGGCAAGTCTCGTTTGAAGTCCGTAACGGCCGCTACACCATTGAAGCTCGTAACGTGAACAAGTCTGAGGCTTCGGGCGCTGTGCATTCTGTAGCTCTTGCCAAATCGGATTCCAAGGTCGATACCATCAAGCTTGGCGAGCTTTCGTCTATCGAAGGTTATGTGGTGCTTGGTGAATCGCCTGTCGTTCGCGTGGCGGGTCTTGACCGTTACGTTGTTCCTGATAGTACGGGCCATTTTGTGATTGACTCGCTTCCGCAGGGAAGCTTCGATGTGCAAATTGGCGACCCGGAAGAAGTCCATTCGACGGTGGTGCAATCCAATGCGGGGGACACTTTGTTTGTGGATGGTTCCGACACGTCATCGACCATTAAGGTGGTGATGTCGAAAACGTCAACTGCAACGGAATACCCTGAGAGCGACTGGAGCGCTCACGATGAATTGCTCAAACAAATTCAAGGCTATGCTGCAGGGACGCTCGGAGCTTCTGGCCGAACCGACAGCACGGGGAAAATTGAAAAGACCGAAGGCGAAATTTGCATTGTTACGACAACGGATGATTTAATTGATGTTGTCGACTCTTCAAAGGTGGATTCGTTGGGAAATTACGGGACGAAGGTCGCCTTGTCCCAGGGCTCTTTCCGTGAATGCGCCGAGAAGGAAACACCTGTCTGGATTCTTTTTGAAAAAGATGGTACGTATAATTTACGCTCTCCACTGCGAATAAAGTCTGATAAAACTGTGGACGGCCGTGGGCGCGATATTCGCATTACCGGTATGGGAATTTTGACAAATGAATCGTCCAATCTCATTTTTGAAAACTTGACTTTTACGGCGCCTGCGATAACAGCTCATGATACAACAAGCCGTCGCGCTCTCTCGATCCACAACCGCACGCACCACGTTTGGGTGGACCATTGTACGTTCGAAGAATATCCGTTAATTCTGGTGGATGTCAAGCGCGGTTCAAATGCGGTTACGCTCTCGTGGAATCGTTTTGAAAATGCACAGTCAGGCATTTTATTTGGGCTGGAACCGGACCTTTTCGTTGATTCAGCACAGACGTTGACTTTGCATCACAATTACTTCTCGAACTTGGAACTTCGAGGCGTGCTTGCGCGTCGTGGTAAAATTCATGCCTATAACAATTTCATCTACGATGTGGGGGATGCTGGAATGGAATGCTCGGATTCGGCGTCTTGTTACATTGAAGGTAATGTTTACAATAACAATGTGCCTGTTCGGGACTATCGCCTGAAAATTGAAGATGGCTCGCCGGATAAGGCTACGGAAGGCTATGTTTACATGATAGACAACTGGTTTGGCCGTAGTGGCGAAAATATTTCAGGCGATGCACTTGGGTTTAGGCCTGCTTACAAGGTCTCTGTAGATGATTCTAGCGCGGAGTTGGCGGTCCGTGTGAGGAATGAAGCCGGTCCTCGGTAATTACATTCCCCAGTGACGTTCGTTGGGCTTGAAATCCTTAACCTTGATTAAAAAGCCGTACTGCAACGGCAAGAAGTTGCTGTGGGCGAGAAACCTCGGCATAAACTTGAGCTGTTTTCTAATGCCTATAGTCTGCTCAATTTCGAGACCGTTTTCTTTTGCGAAACGGCGGAAGCTCTTTTTGGTCCAGAACGTCTTGTGGTTGATGTCCAGGACGCCATAGCAGCGTTCGCCCTGGTCTACGCGCACATAGCGGAAGTCGCGGAACACGAGAATCTGGAAAATCGTCTCGATGCTCAAGAAGTTCGGAAGTGAAATCAGGATGTGGCCTTCCGGATTTAGATGCTTCTTGCAGAAGTTGATCATGTCTACCGGGTCGTTTACATGTTCCAAGACATCGCAAATGACAATGAGGTCGAACTTGCGGTCTTCGGTGTACTGTTCGTAAAAGACGTGGTGGTATTCGTTGAACCCGCCTGGAACCTTGTCCGCAGTCTGCATATCTTCGCGATTTTCGGGCTCGATGGCGACCTTGTAGGCGTCTTTCGGGTAAAGAACGCAGTTTCTGCCGGATCCGGCTCCGATTTCTAGAACACTTTTAACATCGGGCGGAACGAGAATGGCAATATCACGGCGAACTTTATTTGGGTACATGGTCTATCCTTTTGGGGGTAATATACAAAATTTTACTATATTTGCGGTGCGAACTTTAAAGGAGCTATAATGCTTAAATCTACATTGCAACAGACCGATCCGGAAATCTATAACATCATCCAGAAGGAAGCCGAACGCCAGGAATATGGTATCGAACTTATCGCTTCTGAAAACTACACTTCCAAGGCTGTGATGGAAGCCATGGGTTCTGTGCTCACGAACAAGTACAGTGAAGGTTACGTTGGCAAGCGCTACTACGGTGGTAACGAAGTTATCGACGAAATGGAAGCTCTCGCTATCGATCGTTGCAAGAAGCTCTTTGGTTGCGACCATGTGAACATCCAGCCGCTTTCCGGTTCTCCGGCTAACGCTGCCGTGTACTTCGCCGTTCTCAAACCGGGCGACAAGGTCCTCGGCCTCAAGCTCGACCACGGTGGACACCTTTCTCACGGTCATCCGGTGAACTTCTCCGGCATGCTCTACAACTTCGTGCAGTACGAAGTCGATAAGGAAACTGGTCGCATCGATATGGACAAGGTCCGCGAAATTGCTCTTCGCGAAAAGCCGAAGATGATTCTCGCTGGTTTCTCTGCCTACAGCCGTAACCTCGACTGGAAGCGCTTCAAGGAAATCGCAGACGAAGTTGGCGCTCTCACGATGGCTGACATTTCTCACATTGCAGGCCTCATCGCCGGTAAGGCTATCGATTCTCCGGTGCCGTATTTCGACATCGTGACGACCACGACCCACAAGACTCTCCGTGGCCCGCGTTCCGCTATCATCATGTGCAAGGACCGCACGATCCAGAAGATGGTGAAGGGCGAACTCAAGGAAGTTTCCCTCGCTAAGGAAATTGACAAGGGCGTGTTCCCGGGCATGCAGGGTGGTCCGCACGACCACATCAACGCCGGTAAGGCCGTTGCATTCCTCGAAGCTTTGCAGCCGGAATTCCAGGTCTATGCAAAGAATGTTATCAAGAACGCTCAGGCTCTCTGCGCCGAAATGCAGAAGCTCGGCTACAAGGTCATCAGCGATGGTACCGACAACCACCTCATCGTTGTCGATATGACTTCTAAGGGCGTTTCCGGTAAGGAAGCTGAAGTTGCCATGGAAAAGGTCGGCATCTCCTGCAGCCGTTCTACGATTCCGTTCGATCCGCGCAAGCCGATGGACCCGTCCGGTGTTCGTCTCGGTACTGCTGCTATCACGACCCGTGGCTTCGACGAAGAAGACACCCGCGAAGTGGCACGCATCATCGACCGCGCTATCCAGGCTAAGGATGACGAAGCAGCTCTCGCCAAGATTCGCGAAGACATCGTCGCTCTCTGCAAGAAGCACCCGCTTTACAAATAAGACCGCTCGGCTCTTATGCAAGGCGGGGACTCCGTCTTCGCCTCGCTCTCGCAACCGCCCCAGTTTAATAACTGGGGCTTTGTTGCTCACGGAGTAAAATGTAGCGGGGTGAACGCTCCGCGCATTACGTCATCCTGAGCGAAGCCGTAAGGCGGAGTCGAAGGATCCTGTGAATTTTGCCCTCGATTAAAATCGAGGGCTTTTTTGATGTGTTTTTTTTATAGCTTGTTTTGTATATTGCGGACAAAAAAATGGTTCATTTGTAGTGAGCGTTGGAATGAATAATATTTATGCTCTTATTTTGTCTATCGCAATGTTTTTCCTTGCCGCGTGCGGTGAAAGCGACTCGTCTGTGAATCCCGTTGATGACACGGGTTCCTCTCTATCATCTTATGAAAAATCCTGTAGCAGTTCCGCAAAATCAAGTAGCTCTGTAAAACCTAAATCAAGTGAGTCCGCAAAAAAAGTTAATGAAGATTGTGTTTATGATGCAAAGGCAAATACGCTCAAAGATTTGCGTGATGGACAAACGTATAAAACGGTAAAAATTGGTAATCAGGTATGGATGGCGGAAAACCTCAACTACAAAACTGTAGATAGCTATTGTTATAACAATAACGACAAAAATTGCTCTAAATACGGACGACTTTATACTTGGACAGCTGCAATGGATAGTGTTGGCGTATTTAGTGAAAATGGCGAAGGCTGCGGTTATGGCAAGAAATGTTCGCCAACGTATCCAGTGCGTGGAATTTGCTTTAACGGATGGCATATTCCTGATGCTAGCGAATGGAATAGGTTGTTTGCGATGGCAGACGATTCTATTGGAACAAAACTCAAGTCTGTATCGGGTTGGAGTTTTAACAGTGGAAATGGCACGGATTTATTCGGCTTTTCGGCTCTTCCTGCGGGACACAGGGATTTTATTGGCGGTTTCTATGGCGATAGTACCGAAGCGTATTTTTGGAGCTCTACAGAACGTGATTGGTATAATGCTCGCTATGTGGGGCTGCAAAAACATAATAGTGAGGGGGCTCGATGGGGGCTCGAAAAGGACAAAGCCATTTCCATCCGTTGTGTTAAAGACTAATTTCTCATTTTGTCAACGATTAACCTAGCCTAAAAACGCCTAATTTCGCAAAATAAGCATATATTCCATACGGGAGATATTGTATGGTATGTTTTAAAACTTCTCTTTGCGCGGCGTTTTCGCTTGCTGTTTCTACTTTTGCTGGCCCAATCATGACGGTTCCTTGGAACGGTCATCCGGGCGCAGCCAAACTTGTTTGGACATGACCGAGACCAGCATTTAACGCCGTTGGCGTTCGTGGCTGCGGTTATGCCATATCTGAATACAAGTATTCAGTTGCGTCATAACCTTGCACACTATTGGTACTTGAACGAAGTGAATGTACAAGTAGACAGTGGTTAGGAATTGCTGCTGGACACTGCTGTTGTCATTCTGGAGCCACGCAGTGGCGATAGAATCCAAACAAGTGTTGTCTGTAGAGGACACTTTGCAAAGCTCGCCCTTTTTTTGTGTGATTTTGTACGCTTCCCGTTTTAGATTTATCCCCAAAAAAGGTGTCGGGATGTTGAAAAAATATGTGTTAGGGCTGTTTCTAGGCATTACGGCTGCTTTTGCAAGCGGCCAACAAAAAACAATTGCTTTCTTTACTCCGTGGTCGAATACGAATGCTGTCCTTTATATGGGCGGCGATTCTGTAGCCACCATGACTTCGCTTGAAAATTACTGCGGGTGGTTCAAGGCTACGGTAGATGCCCCTGAAAGCGATTTCAAGGTTTACTTTAAACAGACCGTCGGATTTAATTATGTCGGCGCCGAAGGCTTGGTCTCGACGGAACCGACTATGGCGACTGAAATTGCGCTTGATTCTGTGGCGGCCCTTTCGGATACGATTTGGGTTCAAGGCTACAAGACGGATGTGCCCGCGCTATTTTCGAAATATCCTGGCGTTCTTGGCGATTGCCCGCTAAAGAAAATTCCTGTGACGGTTTACGACTGGCTTCATGGAACTAAGGGCGATGGAGACGGTAGCGGTAAAAATGGCGACCCGGCAAACGGTGTGAGCGCTGATTTTGGGTCGGGAGGATGCTCTGGCAAATCGAAGGCTGTGACGGGCATGGTCGAATACAATCTCGGTCCAAACGGCGTTCCTGTTCGTGCAAATCCGTTCCCGGAAAACTGCAAGATTACGGATCATTTGGATAGCTGGTTCTTGCCACAGGTTATCGGCATGGATACTGCGGGTAACGAGTACACCAATATGACTTGCCGCGACCTTTATGTTTCTTTGGACGATGATGGATTTTGGCTTGCAGAAGTGTCGAAAGACCGCATATCGGAAGGCAACGAAAAGAATTCAGATGGCATGTTCCTACTGGATGATTTTGAATATCTCGATGATGCAAAGACCGTTCCGAATCCTTATTTTGACCAACTTAAGGGAACAAAAATCGGCAAGCATAATTTTGGCTATACTGCAAAAATTCAGGCGACCTTTGAATATGTTCCAGGGCAGTATTTTGATTTTTATGGAGACGATGACGTTTGGGTGTTTATTGATAATCGATTGGCTGTAGATATCGGTGGCCAGCACGCCCAAGTGGCGGGTGCCGTGGATCTCGATACGATTGGTCAAAATACTGGGAACAAGCTTATTCCTGGAAAGACTTATGATTTCCACATTTTTTACGTTGAACGCCATACGGGTTCCTCGAATTTCCGCATGCGCACCTCCATTGACTTGCATGTGGATGCGTCGATTTTCTTGACGTCTGATAATCGCGATGAAGGAAAGCGTTTTGAAATTTGGCAAATCAATAAGAAAAATAAGCTGTCTTGCAATTACGATGCAAATTCAACGGAACTGGATACGATTGGAGGCGCCTCTACGTTTACGCTCACCGGCGGAAATCTTGCAGAACCTGAAATTCTTGATGTCGGAACGCATTACGAAGGCATCGTAATTACAAGCGATTCGACATTCTACATTGACTCGGCGGCGATTGTGTCGAATGTTGCCCTTGCTCCTGGTCATTACTTCTTGGAAATTACGTTGAAGGCAGATCCCAGCCAAAAGACTAAAGTTGAAATTACGGTTCCCTCTTATGCGGTGCCAAGCGTTGCTTTTATGAAGACGGATTGGACTATTCTCGGGAAAAATGTTTCTGGCGATACTGCGCAAATTGGCGAATGGGCGTATGCGACCTATCAAGTGAATATTGCCTTCTTTGAAGAATGGGCGAAGGTCAACAATTACAATCGAAAGATAAATCTATCATTCTCCGATGTGAATATTGATATTTTGGATACTGTGGACGGAAATAAAATCAATGCTGTGAATTTGGATGCAAATGGAAAAGCAACATTCTTTGTCCGTGCTAATGCGCCTGTGTCGGGCGTGACGCTTACGGCGAAGGGTGCTGCTGCAGGTGTGTCCGTGTGGACGGACCTTGTGTTTGCGGCTCCGCCGGTTCCCCGTGTGTCAAATGCCATTGCGATTGACCGAAACGGTGATGGTCGTGCCGATAGTTTGTATGTGCATTTTGATAAATCTCTCAAGCAAAAGAGCAAACTCGATTCTATCCAGTTTACTTTTGGGGAATCGTTTAATACGACCTCCAAGTTTACGATTGTCAATGAAAATGATATTGTAATTACGGCTGAAAACTTGACTCCGCAAAATTGCTCTGGGGATGTGTGCGGCTTTGGAAGCAAGGTCTTTACAGGGGGCACCTCGGACGTTTATGTCGGAAGTTTAAACAATTGGTTTACCTATGAAGACAAAGGAAAGACTGGTCGCTTCTATATGGAAAATGAACCCATTGCTGATGGGGTCGGGCCTGTTATTCTTACGGCTGTAAAATCAAAAAATAATAGTGGAAATGTAATGCTCGTGCTTACTTTCAGCGAAACCGTGTCCGATGAATCCAAAAAGAATTTTGTACAAATGTTCGATTTCCTCTGTGTACGTTCAGGAGAAAATCGTACTCCTGAAAATCCGATGCTGCAAGGAGGGGCTGATAAAACCATGTGGCTCATTTACGGGGCGACTGCAAAAGATGCGGTGCTCCCGACTAGTGGTGATCGCGTTCGTTTTACCGTTGATGGAATTGTTACAGACCTTGCACAAAATAAGGCCCATAAAGAGAACCCTTGGGTTGTCATAGCCGGGAATCAGGAACTTTCTCTTGAAAGTCCCAATGTGGTACTGATTGGCGAAGATCCTTATGATATCATCAAGAAGGATGCCGTTACACAGGCTCTGCTTATTCCTAACACAGCGCAGAATGCTCAGGAAATAGGGGATTCTCTTGGCGTTCAGGGAAGTCTTGTCGATTTCGATGTCTCGAAAATTATGATTGAACAGACTCAGACTGCAGTGAATCATCTTGATGCGTTTATTGAATCTCGAATTGATAATACGGTCCACTACGACACCACCGTTACAAGCATCAGCGAAGAAGAAGCTCTTGTGCAACTTTTTAACGACATCCGTACCGTAGTTGTGGATACGTCTTACGGGTTTTGCGAAGAGACGGTCAACGGGATTTTAGACGGAGCTATAAACGAGGGTAATTATAAATTAATAGTTCGACCGGAAGACCAGGTGCTTATCGCGACGATGGTCGAAGCGAATGTTGATGCGAGCCGCGATACCACCATTGCGATAGATGAAATTTTATCTGTAACGCAGGCAGACTTGTTCGATGCAATTCGACAAGGAAAAATGGATAGAGAACTTTTGCAAGCCGGTGTAAGCCAAGAACTGATTGATGCCATAAAAAATGGCGATGTAAATGAATTCAATATCGGTGAATATCGCAGTGGCGAAAAAACTGTAATTTCGGGTGATGATGTTGAACTTTATTACCATACGCGGTATTTCAGTCACTTGGGAGAATTTGTTGGAGATTATTCCAGTTCAATTAAATGTTCGGATCGTGATTTATATGGAGAAGAAGGTTGCTTAAAAACCAAGGGAAGAATTTTCCTAGCTTGGAATATGCGCTCTAATAATGGCCGTTTAGTGGGCACCGGAGTTTATATCGAACGCCTTGAAATCAAGGTTATCGTGAACGGGAAAAAAAATATACACCAGGTTCGGGATAAATTGATGGGCGTACGCCGTAAAGGTGGCGCGTTGTCTCATAAAAATAGTCTTTGAAATTGAAACATATACAACACCCACAGACTCCAAATGCGCAGACTCGAAAGAGCCTGCGTTTTGCAATTCAGGGTGCTTTTAGCATTTTGTCAATGTTTTTTGTAACGTAGTTTGTTCTCTTTACCTTAAAAGAGGGTATTTTCATGCATAGAAAAATGTATGGGAGATATGTATGGAATGTTTAAAATTATCCTTTGCTGCGCTTTCTTTGGCCGCTGTTTCGGCTTTTGCGGGCCCCATCACAACGGTTCCTTGGAACGGTCATCCGGGTGCAGCCACTTTCACGTTTGACGATGGTCTCCATTCCCAAACGAACAACCTTACGTTCTTGGACAACATGGATGCAAAGGTGACGTTCTTTGTTTGCACGGGAACGATGGATTTTTCGACCAATTCGCAACCGCACTTGAATTATGCCAAGAAAGGCCACGAAATCGGGAACCACACGGTCAACCACAAAAATTTGACGCAGGGTGCGGATCTCAATTCAGAAATTGGCGGTGCTGCCACAAAGCTCCGTAGCATGGGGCTAGAAGCGACTTCCTTGGCGACGCCTTATTGCGCCCAGAACGCGACCGTTAAGAATGCGATTAACCAGGAACATTTCATCAATCGCGGGTGCGGTGGCGGCGGCCTCACGGGCTGGGATAACGAACCGGACTGGATGCAGATTGATTCGCACTACTGGCAGGCAAGTAGCAATGTCGCGAGTTTCAAGAGTAGCCTCGATCAGGCGGCAAGCGGCAAGTGGCATGTTCAGCTGAATCACGGTGTTGCGGGCAACTGGGATGTGATTTCGACGGCGGACATCAAGACGCTGATTGAATATGCGGTTAGCAAGAATTTGTGGGTTGCGACATTCTCCACAGTGGGCGCTTACTTGCGTGCTCATTTCACGATTGATAAGGCGACTGCGACGAATACGGCGAACGGATTTACGGTCAAGTGGACATCTCCGCATGCGCATATGCCAAAGAGCGTGCCGCTTCGCGTAAAGATTCAGGGCGCACAAGGCAAGACTGTAAGCCAGAAGGGTAAAGAGGTCAAGCCGAATTCCGACGGTACCTACACGATTGAATTCATGGCGCTTGAACTTGAAGTTTCTGGTGAACCGATTGAAGTCAAGCCGTTCAAGGGCGCAATTGAAATTCCGGGAACAGTCGAAGCAGAAAACTACGACACTTACGCTTACAGTGATGCCGATGGCAAAAGCGATGAAACGGGCTACCGCAGCGATGATGCCGGCATTGTCAAGGGCGGCTCTGGCTATGCGCTTGGCTACACGAGTGCTGACGATTATTTCGAATACACGCTTGATGTGAAAAAGGCGAGTAAGTACAAAGTTGTCATCAATGGCGCAACGGGTAATTCTACAGCGTCTTCTGTGACGGTTTCTGTAGGCGATAAAAAGATTGAAACGGAAATTCCGTCTAAGGGCGATTGGAATACGTATTCCGAAGTCGAAGCGGGCGAGTTGGAGCTTGCTGCGGGCAAGCAGACGCTCCGCCTTACAATCAATACAAATTATATAAATGTCGATTGGATCAAGTTCGTGGATGAGTCGGGGACAACGAATATCGCGCGAAAAATTGCGTTTGAACATGGCCTTGCGATGGTGCATTGCCAGGTGTTCGATTTGAACGGTCAATTGGTCAAGTCCGCAAACGTGATGGCGGGTTCTGTACGTGAAGCCTGGAATCTTGTAAAGATGGGGCTCCGAAAAGGCGCTTACATCATGCGTTACGGCGAAGCGGGACAAGGCTCGCACGTCGTGAAGGTTCGTTTGCAATAGCCAAAGACTATTAACTAACAACCAATAACTAATGACTAATAACCAATGATAAATAGCTCTCGTCACTGAGGGCTGATTTTATTACAAAACTTTCGTCTTTCGTCTTTCGTCTTTCGTCTAAAAACTATCTTTGTATCATAAACACGAGGTTTTATGCAGTCCTGGACCGAAATCAAGAATATTGAAAACCCCACAGAAGAACAGCAGCTTGAAGCGATTAAGCTGAACTGGTATGCCATCAGTCTTATCCAGAACCCGACTGAAACAGTGCAAAAGGCTGCATTTGAAAAAAATGAGCAGGCCATCCTTTACGTGAAATGTGGTCCGTGCGAAGCTTTAAAGCAGGCGCTGAACGCCATGGACGAGGTCAAGTTCCTCGCTGCGTTCAAGGCCGAACCGAACTTGCTCAAGTTTATTACGAATCCGGTACTTCTCAAGGCTGCGGTATCGCAGGACTGGCGCATTGTCCGTAAGATCGATGGCGCTTCCGATGACCTTTGGGCCGAGGCCGTTCGTCAGAGCGCGGATGCATTGAAGTTTATTCATAACCCAGGCGAAAAAGTGCTCGTCGCCGCTGTTGAACGCGACTGGAAGTACATCCAGGAAATCGAAGTCCCGACGGCGGCTGTCGTTGTGGCTGCGGTCAAGCAGGACTACCATGCGTTTGAATACGTGAGCATCCGCCGCCGTACAGAACCGGTGCAGCTCGCTGCCGTCCGCACGGACTGGCGTTGCATCCAGTACTTGCAGCGTGCTAGCGAAAAGGTGCAGATGGAAGCGGTCAAGGCTTCTAAGGATGCCCTCAAGCTTATCAAGAATCCGGCTCCTGCTGTTAAGGAATTCTGCGCGTGATTGAACTCGATTCGGTGACATTCCGTTATCCGAAATCCACGGCAGATGCTCTGTCTAATATTTCTCTCAATATCCCGCAAGGGAGCTTCTTTGCGCTGATTGGCCCGAATGGGGCCGGCAAGACGACTTTGTTGCGCTTGCTTTGCGGGCGCTTAGGCGCTTTCAAGGGCACTGTTAAAATTGACGAGTCCTTGCGCAATTCTGCGGGATTTCTGAATGCCGAAAAGTACGGTGTGCTTCTTGAAAATCCGGGCGTTTATCCGAAACTTTCCATCAAGGAATACCTCCAGTATTTTACAGGCTTTTATGGCTTTGGCGCAGAGGATTGGCGCGAAAATGGAGACCTGCTAGAGCGCTGCAACTCTTTTGCTGAACGCCTCAAGTTGCCGCCTCTCGACAAACGTTTGGAAACGCTTTCACTCGGAAACCGCCAAAAAGTGCAGATTGTCCGTGCGCTTTTGCATAGCCCGAAGCTTTTGATTCTCGACGAGCCTGTTGCAAATCTCGATCCGATTTCAAGAGATACGGTTTGGCAATTGCTTGACGAATGGCGCAAAGAAGAAAACGGAACGGCTATTGTCTGTTCTCATGTGCTTGCTGAAATGGACCAGTGGGCAACGGATTTTGCCATTATCGACTGCGGTCGCGTTTTGAAAAGTGGGCGAGTTGCCGATGTCGGTGCCGATACCACTTCGTTTAAGATAAATGCAACTGGCACGACTCTAGAACAAATTTGTTCTGCTCTTGCTGCCGCAGGAATCTCCGCAGACGTTAATCTCGAACACACAAGCCTTTCAAAGCTTTATCGTTCGATAATTCAGTAAATAGCGGTGCTACCGCTTTAGAATGCCTGTGAAAGGTCGAAGTCGAATCGCTTCCAGGCAAAACCTTCTGACTTGTGCCAGTTGGTCAATCCTTTTTTAAATGCATAGTCTAGGCGGAACGTCAAGAACTGCCAATGGTAACGGATTCCCAGGCCTAGGCTTCCGTCCTGCTTGCGCTTGTAAATGTCGTCCTTGATGTCTTTTACCAAAGCCCAGTCACAGAACTGCACGATTTGCCATGCTCTCAAAGATTTCCATGGTAGAGTCCAGCGAAGTTCTTCGTTGATTCGGTAATACATTGGGGTTAATGCGGTGTACTTGACGACTGTGGTGTCAATTTCCTGGGTTTCGCTATTTTCTTTATAGAAGTTCCTTTCGTAACCGGCGTAAATGCTGCGGAAATCGAAACCGCGGACAGAACGGGAACCACCCTGGTAGAATACGCGGGCGTCATCTTCGATGGCCGTGTTGAAGAAACTGCCGATGCTTCCGCTAAGCGCTCCGTAAAAAGTCCAAAATAGCGGTATGTATAGATTGAGCGTTCCTTCGCTATAGGTGTAGATATGCCCATCTTCGTAGGGGGAGGGGTCGTAATATTCGCTATTGTTTTTATTTTGAATAAAGTTTGTCCCTAAGCCGACGGTCGGCATAAAGCGGATACCCTTTGTCGGGTTGAAGTAATCGTCGGTATAGTCGAATGTCAAACCGATTTCGCCTTTGAGCTTGAAAAGCTTGTCTTCGTTTTTGTTCACGTATCGCGTATCAATCGTTCCGCGGAATTTGACATTGTTTGTAATGCCGAATGTCAAGTCACCACGGTTGATGATTTCGTAGCGCTCTTCAACGCTATCGGGGTATGCAGGCGGGTTGATTTTTTCGTGATTGAACGATAGGCGGTCTACAAAGCGGATGGCGGTCGGAATGAACGTGAATGCCGTACCGAACAGAAGCGGGTTTGCGTAACCAAGAGTGATTTCTTGTTTGTGCTGTGCAATTTGGACGCTTGTTGAAAATTCGTGGAACTTGCCAAAAAAGTTCTTGTGGTCGGCATACGCCATGGCGCCGAAACCGTAGATTTCTTCAAAGAAAAATCCATAGCGGGCCTCGCCAGGGACGCGTTCGATAACATCCAGGTGCACGTCCGAAAGTCCATCTTCTCGGAGTTCATCGTTTAACTTTACCTGGGTAAATAACTGGGTGGAATAGAGCTTGTTCTTAAAGCTGAAATACTGGTTACCGTCAATGATTTCGCCATGAGGGATGCGCCAGAGCGAAGATAGCCAGGATGTGTCTGTTAGCCCTTGCTCGGGTGTCTGCTTTCTTTCGTTCTTGTTGATGACGCGCTGCGTTGTGGTAATGATGTTACCCATCAAAACTTTAGGGCCTGGGTTCACGTTGATGATAACGTTTATTTGCTTTGCCGTTGTATCGACGTGTTCTTCAGAAGAAATGTAAACGTGCAAGTTGCCTTGTTTGCGGTACGCTTTCTGGATTTCCTGGAGGTCTTCAGAAATGTCTTCCTGGTTGTAATACTGGTGCTTGGTAATCTTGAGTGTTGCGAGGTCTATAGGGATAGGCTCATCGCCAGAAGAAATAATTTTGGCGTCGTTGAATCGGTAACAGTCGCCTTCGCTAACGGTGATGCTGTAGGTTCGTTGGATATGTCCGTTAGACAATGGCTCACGAAGAATTTCCATTTTCAGGTCTAGGCTGAAATAGCCGCGTGAAAAGTATAGCGCACGAACGTTTTCCGAAGAAAGTCTCATCAAGAAGTCTTGCTTGATCGTATCGAGCTGCCCGAATTCATCAGGAATGTCAAGTTGCTCGTTCAGCTGGAACTTCGAGAAAATCTTGTTTCCGTTTATCGTGACCGACCATGGATTTTTGTCGTCTGCGTCGGCAAATGCTAGTGAAGAGAAAAACAATAATGCACAAATCAGTAGAATCATTTTGCTTTCTCCGTGGACTGCTTTTCGCTAGTATTTTCTTCCGAGGTCTTTCCCGTAGATTTTTTCTCGTCCGACTTCTTTTCGTTCTTCTGCTCTATAGATTCCGGGTCGTTAGGCTGCAACATCGCCTTGGGCGGGCGTACCGTTTCGCAGTGGCCAATGCCCAAGATGCAGGGGTTCCAGAACTTGTACGTATAGTTCATGCCGATGTTCTTTTCGACACGATGCTCGTTATTGCTTTCGGCACCCGTGTTGGACTGGTACTGTTTCGAAATCAGGAGGCCGTTAAGCGAGAGGGACGGAGAGAAATGGTTCTTGTGCGAGTATTCCTTGCCTTGGAATACAGGGAGCGTATAGGAGGCACCGAACTGGAGTGCTTGTGTCGATGTCTCGCTTTGTTCCTGGGTGTAGCCAAAAATCAGGCTCAAGTTCTTGACCCAGCGGTCAAGCGAAATCGGAACCTTGAAATAAGAGGAGTCCTTTTCGTTGCCGGAGTTGTCGAACAACATCACCTTCATGTCGATATCGCCGATGTAGTCGCCACCAAGTGTCTTGTTGGCCGTAGAAGAGATGAACTTGCCAATCGCGCGGCCCGCAAGCTTGTTCCAGTCTGTCGAACCGTCCGATTCTGTAGCAACGCAGCCCAAGAAGATATTGCGGTATGTATCTGCAGCTGTCGCTTCTGTTCCGCAGTTGGAACTTGGATTTGGTTGCGGGTTTGTAATCGTTCCCTGAATGTCTAGGTTGATGGGGCAGGTTTCTTTTTCGTTTTCACTAGATTCTGTACAATAGGGGAGTTCCTGCGTGCTCGAAACGTCGATGATGCCGTGCTGCCACGGAACATCGTTCCAGGAAAGGCTGAACGTGTTCAGTTCAAATTCATAGAGGTCCTTGACGCCAATAAAGCCGTTGTCTGCATTGGTGACGTCACCGCGCAAGAGCGGTCTTGTCGTCGTGCCGAGAACCCAAATATCAAGTGTCAGCGGGAATGTGGCGAACGGCGTGATGATTTCGACGGAGTCGCTCTGGGAATCGCTTATATGGAACGACAGGTCGATGGGGCTCGATACAGAAATCTTGGCTTCGGTCTTTTCCTTGTTGCGGAGGTTTGCTATGGCATTGTTTACGAGCGACAAAAGCTTGTCGAGCGAGCTCGGGGTGATTTCGATGTCCAGGTCCTTCCTATAGACGAGCTTGTCTATGATGAAGTTGCCGCTCACGCTCTTGTTCTTGATTTGTCTGTCTTTCGTATGCGGGATATTGAGTGTGATATCGCTTTTTCCGGTGAGGTTTGCCGTACCGAACGTTTCGTCGTTAAACTTATACTGAATCGATGGAATGTTTGCGACGAGAGACATCTGGTCTTCGGAATCTTCCAGATGGCTCGTGACGTTACGCAAGGTGACGATGTGGTTGTCGGTTTCGAGCGTGTAGCGTTCGGTGCTGATATCGATAGCTTCAAGTCTCGAAGTCTTCAAATCATAAAGCAAAGTTGCAAGTATCAGGTCGCCGCGGTCGTTCTGCGTCGAAATCTCGTTGATGGCGAGCAAGCCTTCTTTAAGATCGCCTCTGACGCGGAGCGGGAAATCCATGGGAAGTGTCCCGTAACGGACGATGGTGGAGTCGGACCAAAGCGTTGCTGCAATTCCCGGCAGACCTTCGCGGAGCTTGGCCTGCACGTCTATCCTCATGTCGGTCTTTTCAATTTCAGCACGGGTTTCTGGGATGAGCCATGTACCGCCGAGCTTGATGGAACCTATGAAATCGAGATCGTTGTTGATTGAACCTGCCCCCTTGATAAAGCCACCATTGGGGCTATTGTAGGTCAGGTGGACCTGCCTTGTCGTGTCGAAAACGTCATCGACGACGATATTCGTGATGCCGGTCCACACGCCGTTCATAATATCGAAGTTGGTCAGCAGTTCAA
Source organism: Fibrobacter sp. UWB2 (assembly GCF_002210425.1). Taxonomy (NCBI): domain Bacteria; kingdom Pseudomonadati; phylum Fibrobacterota; class Fibrobacteria; order Fibrobacterales; family Fibrobacteraceae; genus Fibrobacter; species Fibrobacter sp. UWB2. The sequence goes on from NZ_MWQK01000002.1 coordinate 566,697, forward strand.
CCTTGTTCTTGTTGGCCGAAACATTCAGTTGCTTGAGGTTCAAAAGCTCCGGAGGAATGTTTGTAAAGCTCAAGTCCTTGAACTCGATGTTTCCAAGCAAGCCGGCTTCTTCGTTGAAAGAAATCTCGCCGTTGAAACTACCCGAAGCAAGAGTTGTATCGCCAAGCGGTTCCAAAAGAATCGGCAAGTTGAAGTCTTGTGCCGAGGCCCAGGAATGCAGAACCTGGATGGGGAGCATGGCGGTTGGCTTAAAGTCCGGGTTCGAATCGTTCGGCAAAACGAACGACGCTTCCATGGCGACCTTGTTGCTGTTGTGCGTGAATACCGCTGTATCGACAATTACAGTATCGCCAATTTCTCTAATCTTTGTGTGCCCGTGTACGATAAACGGCTCCACATTGCCGTCGATATCAAGCTCTGCTACGCCGACTCTGGAATCGAGATTGTAATCGATTGTACCTGTGACTGTACCCTTGAGCTTGTCGTTGAGCTCGATGTCCGAGAACGGAATTGTTGAAATTTCGGCGTGGTCCGCCTGTGCCCAGACGAGGAGCGAATCACCGACATGCACAATGGTTTCTGCTGAGCCACCGTTCTTTTGCTTCAGGCGCCAGGAGGTGTGGAGCGTGGGCTCGTGGTAGTCGACATCGCCATTGATGGAAATTTCTTCGACAGGGGTGTAGATGGTTGCCTTCGGAAAATCGATGTATTTACGGCCGAGGTCAAGCACTAGCTGCAGTCGTAGCGAGTCTGCCTTGAAGTGGTATGCGTTGATGATGGAATCAACCTTTAAGTAAGCGCGTAACTTGTTGTTCTGGAAAGATCCGATAATCTTTGGGTTCTTTCCGATTTCGACGTTCCCTTTGACCCAGTCTAGCGCCCACGGTTCCATGGCGGAAAGGTTTGCCGCAAAGAACACCTTCAGGCTATCCTTCGTCTTGACGTGAGCCCTGACGACAGAGCCTTCGCGGGTTTCGATGGAGGCGTCTATGTCGTCGCCCGTTTTTGTAATCGACTGGATGTCCATGTCCATCGGCATCATCTGGGGACCGTACATGGCGCTCATGTATGCAATTTCACCCGAAAAGTCAAAGTCCAGCTTGTCGTTGATGACGCCGTCGAGATTGATGTGCCCGCCTTCGTTGTTGCGGAATGCAGATTCAATGTTGGTCTGCTTTGGTGAACCGTAGACTTTGATGGTGGCGTCGAGCGGTAAGAACGGCCAAAACTCGCCGATATGCGTCTTGAGCGTAAAGTTGTACTGTAGCGTCTTCTTGGTGAGCGACGTCGAAACGTTTCCGTTCAGGTTCAGGTTGCTGATTCCCGGGATGGACTTCGAAAGCTTCATCGGGGCCCACTTGAGCGGTTCCTTGACACTTATGTTTGTCGATGCCTTGAGCTGGGTGAGGTCGTTCTTGGGGGCTGTCGCACTTAAAGCCACATGGTCGTTTGCTGTCTTGATGTTCCCGTTTACGATGAGATTCTTGTCTGCAAAGTCTACGTCGAGCTGGAGCGATGCCGCATCCTTTATATATGTACCTTCGATGCTGTCGGCGCTAAACGTGACGTTTTTTTGCCCGACATTCTGTAGATGGATGTTCTGGACTTTCCATCCCATGTCTCCCATGGTAAAGTCAAGCTTTCCCAAATTGAATTTTACCGGGAACGGGATGCGAATCTTTTCAGGAAATTCTATCGGCTCTAGCGCTTTTGTGGTATCCTTGCTTGCTGGCTTGCTCGTCGCGGTGTCCGGAACGAAATTTGCAGACACTTCGTCTGCTTCGAGGAGGATTCCCCTATTTTCACCAAACGGTGTAATGTCGAGGTGCGGTCCGCGGACCATGTAGGTTGATAGCCCTTGTTCGACCTTGATGGAATCGTAAAAGTGCTCGAGAAGATTGTTTTGGCGGTGCCCGTAGGGGGTGAGAGTCACGTTCCCGAACGTGTGCGGGGACGAAAGAAGTTCTTCGATGGCAAAATGAACATACCAGACGCCGACTGCTACGGCGCCCACGATAGCCGTCGTTATGGCGGCTTTCACAAAGAAAATCGATAGTATGCTCTTCAAGTGCCCCTAATATAGATAATGTTGGTGTTTATTAAATGTATGCTTACGTGGAACTTACGCTTGAACGTATATAGAACTGTAAATTATTATTTATTTAGAATAAAGTAATTGTAGGGCAAATTTCATTTCTAGCAACTAAAGACTAATAACTAGTATCTATTAACAAAAAATTTGTTATATTCACGCACACATATTCATGAGGACTTTATGAAAAAAGCTTTGCTTGTGTTTTGTTCTTTCTGCGCCCTGGTTTTCTCGGGTTGCAATTCCATTGGAGACAAGGATACTCTCGTTGCCAGGGTGAATGGCGAACCGATTTTCAAGGAAGACTACGCCTTCATGATGCGTGTGGGGAACATCGTCCCGAATACGGAACAGATGAGAAAAGCCTCTAGCTCCCTTTTCAGCCGCAAGGCTCTTTATACGGTGGCGCTCCAGAAGAATCCTGAACTGAAGGAACAACTCGCGGCCCACAATGAGGCTCTCGAAAACTACCTCCTCACGTTCGTGTATCAGCGCCTCTATACGATGGACCGCCTGATGTACACCGACGATGAACTTGCCTTCTATTACGACAAGCACCGTGACCAGTTTGCCGATTCGCTTTCCTACATGAATCTTCGCGACAAGGTGGCCGATGCAAAGTATATCGAGTCCAATTACGATTCCCTGAAATCCTATGCTTTCTTGCACAGGAGCTTGGACGATTCTACGGGTGAAGTCAAGATTACATACGACATCAAGGAACGTTTTGTCTCGGACCATCGCCAACGGATTGTTCGTGAAACGGGACCGGCTCTCCTGAAAAAGTACAACATTCAGGAAACTGAAATCCAGATGCCTTCTGCGGATGCCTATTACGAAAATCACAAGAACTTGTATATGACTCCGGGTGGCTTTGTGGTCTACCACGTGGAATCTGCGGACTCTGCTAAGTTGGCCAAACGCTTTAAGGGTAAAAAGATGGACCTCAAGGCTTTCATGAAGATTGCGTCCAAGTTTAGCGAAAACAAGGACACAAAGGCCGCTAAGGGCTTTGTCGGTAAGGTTGTTCATGGCCATCCGCTTCCGTATGGTATAGGCTTTGTCCCGAATATGTTTGTCGCTCTTGACACCTTGAAAGATGGAGCTATTTCCTCGGTGATCAAGTCTGAATCTACGGGCCGTTATCATGTGTTCTACCGCGAGTCCGTTGTTCAGCCGGAACAGAAACCGCTTGATCGCGTACGCAAGAGCATTGAACATGATTTGGCGACAACCGCTAATTACGAACTCGATTCGAACTATGTGCTCGTCACGAAAAATGGCGAACCCGCTATCCGTGAAAAGGATGTCCTTGCTGTATACAATGATAATGGGATGATGGTCCGTTCTCGCAGAACTCATGACCAGGTCGTTAAATCCCTTGCTCTTCAGCTTGCTTTTGCTGCCGAAGCCCGCGAAGTCGGACTCGACCACACTTGGGAATATCGCGCCCTCAAGCGCCAGAGCGATGTCGACTACATCATCAAGATGTACAGGATGAAGGTCCTTAACCACATCGTGGTTCCGGAAGACTCTCTCAAGGCCCTCTACGAACGTATGGGCAATCCGGCACACCCGACTTTGACGTATGAACAGTCCCGTTCTGAGCTCAGCGACTGGTTTGAAATCCCTGAAAATCTCATGAAGAGAACGTATTACTACGCCGAAGAAGACTACCTCCCGAAAACCTACGAAGAGGCTAAGAATCAGGTGTTTGAAACGGCTTACCTGGTGTTCCGTTCTGGCCGTTGGGACAAGGAAGTCGTGACCTCCTGGGGTACCGCCAAGGTGGATCTCTTTGCTGACAACATAACGCTTTTGCCGCAGGAATGGTCTGTGGAATTTGCCATGAAGTCTGCTGATTCTCTTTATACGCAGGCCAAGAGCCTCGAAAAGGCTTACCTAGCCTGGTCTGGAATTCGTGAACGCTATGTGGATATCGATTCTGTGGCGAAGAAGGCTACGTTCGAACTTGCCCATGTCTATAGCGATAGGGAAGAGTACGACAAGGCCCAGCGCGAATACAGGGCTTTCTACCGCACATGGCCGGATTCTCCGGATGCTGAAAAGGCTATGTTCAGTCGCGGCTTCATTCTGAACGAGAATTTGCACAAGGATGCTGAAGCGCTCAAGGTCTTTGAAGAATTCAAGAAGCTCTACCCGAAGAGCGACCTTACCGAATCTGTCGATTGGCTTGTCCAGAACATCAAGAGCAACGGCAAACTCGCCGATGATTTGATGAAGAAAATCGAAGCGGAAGAGTAAAAAATCTATATTTCTCACATCTTTAACTTAAAAGGTACTACTATGGAAATGACATTTGCAATGATCAAGCCGAACGCTGTCAAGTCTGGCTTGGTTGGTCGTATTATCGATCGCTACATCAGTGCCGGTCTCTCTGTCTGCGCCGTCAAGATGCACCAGATGACCTCCGAAGATGCACGCGGTTTCTACGCTGAACACGTCGAAAAGCCGTTCTTCCCGGAACTCGAAGCCTACATGACCAAGGGCCCGTCCGTGATGCTTGCTCTCGGTGGCGAAAACGCAATTGCAAAGGTCCGCGCCATTAACGGTGCTACCAATCCGGCCAAGGCGGAACCGGGTACCCTCCGCTACGATTTTGCTCCTTCCATGACCGAAAACGTCGTTCACAGCTCCGATAGTCCGGCTTCTGCAGAACGCGAACTCGACTTCTGGTTCAAGAAGGAAGAACGCTACGCTTACGAAATGCCTTCTCTCAAGGCCTGCTGCGTCCTCTAATTTTTAACAATAAAACCATCCTTCTAAGGAGTAGACTCAAATGCAATGGATCATCAAGTATCTTACCTCGTCCATTGGTAAGAAGCAGATCATGGGATGCACTGGCGCCTTCTTGGCTCTGTTCATCTTTGGCCACATGTGTGGTAACTTCCAGCTCTTGAACTTCGACCAGGCTGCGGCACAGGCGTCCTACAACGCTTATACCGAATTCCTGACCGGATTCAACCCGCTCCACTTCCCGGTGAAGATGATTTACCTCATCGAACTGGTACTCGTGGCTGCCTTTGCCATTCACATCTTCCTCGCTGTTACGCTGAAGATTGAAAACAAGAAGGCTCGTGGCGGAATCGAATACGAAGTCAACGCACGCAAGGGCAAGAAGACTTTCGCAACCTTCACCATGATCTGGTCTGGTCTCTTCATTGTTGGCTTCCTCATCCAGCACCTCATGATGCTCAAGTTCGGCGAACACTACCTCTATGTGAACGACAAGGGCGAAATCATTCGCGACATGTGGCTCACCACGATCCAGATGTTTGCAAATCCGGGTTGGGCTGCTTTCTATGTTGTTAGCATGTTCGTCATCGGTATGCACCTCTTCCACGCCATCTCCTCTGCATTCCAGACGATGGGTATCGCTCACCAGAAGTGGACCCCGATTATCGACATCGCCGGTATCGTTTATAGCGTCGTCGTTGCTCTTGGCTTCGGCATCACCGCTGTTGCCTCTTACTACCTCGCTAACCAGCCTGAAACCCAGGCCCTCATCGAAAAGTCCCGTAGCCTCCAGCCGCAGTACGAACAGCAGAAGAAGGCCAAGGCCGACAAGGCTGCTTTCGTCATTCCGTCTGTTGGCGAAGTACAAGTTTCTTTCAATATTGAAAAGTAAGGAGCCCACTAATGATTCTTGATTCTAAAATCCCCGGTGGTTCCATCGAAGAAAAGTGGACCAAGCACAAGTTCGAACTCAAACTCGTTAACCCGGCCAACAAGCGCAAGTTCACGGTCATCGTCGTGGGTACTGGCCTTGCTGGTGCTTCTGCTGCCGCATCCCTCGGTGAACTTGGTTACAACGTAAAGTCTTTCTGCATTCAGGATAGCCCGCGCCGTGCACACTCCATTGCAGCCCAGGGCGGTATCAACGCAGCAAAGAACTACAAAAACGATGGCGACTCCGTTTATCGTTTGTTCTACGATACCGTTAAGGGTGGTGACTTCCGTGCTCGCGAAGCTAACGTGCACCGCTTGGCAGAAAACTCCAACCTCATCATCGACCAGTGCGTCGCTCAGGGCGTTCCGTTCGGTCGTGAATACGGTGGCCTTTTGGACAACCGCTCTTTCGGCGGTACGCAGGTTTCCCGTACGTTCTATGCTCGTGGTCAGACGGGTCAGCAGCTCCTCCTCGGTGCATACCAGGCTCTCATGCGTCAGGTTGCCGCCGGTAAGGTGAAGATGTTCCCGCGTCGCGAAATGATGGACCTCGTCGTGATCGACGGCAAGGCTCGCGGTATCATCGTCCGTAACCTCATCACTGGCGAACTCGAAAGCCACGTTGCAGACGCTGTCTGCCTTTGCACTGGTGGTTATGGTAACGTCTACTACCTCTCCACGAACGCTCAGGGTTCCAACGTCACGGCTGCATTCCGTGCTTACAAGCGCGGCGCTTTGTTCGCTAACCCCTGCTACACGCAGATTCACCCGACTTGCATTCCGCGTCATGGCGACCTTCAGTCCAAGCTCACCTTGATGAGTGAATCCCTCCGTAACGACGGTCGTATTTGGGTTCCGCGCAAGGCTGGCGACACCCGTTCTCCGGACCAGATCCCGGAAGAAGAACGTTACTACTACCTCGAAGAAAAGTACCCGAGCTTCGGTAACCTCGTCCCGCGTGACGTGGCATCCCGTAACGCCAAGCAGGTCTGCGACGCAGGTCTCGGCGTGGGTAACACCAAGCAGGCTGTGTACCTCGACTTCGCCGACGCTATCCAGCGTATGGGCGTTGCAGGTGTCTCTGCCAAGTACGGCAACCTCTTCCAGATGTACGAAAAGATCACAGACGAAGACCCGTACAAGGTCCCGATGCGCATCTTCCCGGCTATCCACTACACCATGGGTGGCCTCTGGGTTGACTATGATTTGATGTCCACCATCCCGGGTTGCTTCGTTCTCGGTGAAGCAAACTTCTCCGACCACGGTGCAAACCGCCTCGGTGCATCTGCTCTTATGCAGGGCCTCTCCGACGGTTACTTCGTGATTCCGTTCACCATCGGTGGCTACTTCGCAGGTACCAAGCTCGAAAAGGTCTCTGAATCCGATGCCGCCTTCGAAGACTGCAAGAAGCAGACCGAAGAACGCATCCACAAGCTCCTCTCCATCAAGGGTCACCGCACTGTTAACGATATCCATCGTGAACTCGGTAACATCATGTGGGAATACGTTGGCATGGCTCGTAACGAAGCCGGCCTCAAGACGGCTCTCGAAAAGATTCCGGCACTCCGTCAGGAATTCTGGGAAAACGTCAACGTGCTCGGCTCCGAAGGTTCCTTCAACCAGAACCTCGAACGTGCTGGCCGCGTTGCTGACTTCCTCGAATTCGCCGAAGTCCTCACTCTCGACGCTCTCCATCGTAAAGAATCTTGCGGTGGCCACTTCCGTGAAGAAAGCCAGACTCCGGAAGGCGAAGCAAAGCGCGATGACGAAAACTTCTGCTACGTCGGTGCTTGGGAATACAAGGGCGACGGTATCGCACCGGAACTCTCCAAGGAACCTCTTACCTTTGATAACGTCCACCTTGCTACTAGGAGCTACAAATAATGAGCGGACTGAATTTGACTTTGAAGATTTGGCGTCAGAAGGATGCCAAGACCAAGGGACAGTTCGAAACTGTCAAGATCAACGATGTTTCTCCGGACATGTCCTTCTTGGAAATGCTCGACATTGTGAACGAAGAACAGATGAAGCAGGGCAAGGAAGGCTTCGCTTTCGACCACGACTGCCGCGAAGGTATCTGTGGTATGTGCTCTCTCGTCATCAACGGTATGCCGCACGGTCCTGACCATGCAACGACTACCTGCCAGCTTCACATGCGTAAGTTCAAGGATGGCGACACCATCGTGATCGAACCGTGGCGCGCTGCTGCATTCCCGGTTATCCGTGACTGCGCTGTCGACCGTACCGCATTCGACCGCATCATCCAGGCTGGCGGCTTTGTTTCCGTCAACACCGGTGCTGCTCCTGAAGCATCCACGATTCCGGTTCCGAAGGCTGATGCCGACCGCGCATTCGACGCTGCCGCTTGCATTGGTTGCGGTGCTTGCGTCGCTGCATGTAAGAACGCCTCTGCTATGCTCTTCGTCTCTGCTAAGGTTTCTCACCTCAGCTTCTTGCCGCAGGGCAAGGTCGAAGCCAAGAAGCGCGTTTTGGCCATGGTCGCCCAGATGGACAAGGAAGGCTTCGGCAACTGCACGAACCTTTACGAATGCCAGGCTGCCTGCCCGAAGGGTATCACCGTCGATTACATCGCCAAGATGAACCGCGAATACCTCGGCGCAACAGTCACTTACGCCGAAAAGGTTTACGGAAAGGATTAATAAGTTCACTGAGCTTGCCGAAGTGAACTGAATAGTCGGTTCGGCAGGCTCACCGACCTTTCCTGTGTCATCCTGGAGGGGCGTAGCCCCGATAGGATCCAAGGCATTAAAAGGGACCGCAGCGATGCGGCCCTTTTTTGTATGTAAACTGCAATTGTCCAAAATTCTCGTGAAAAGGTCATTTTTTCGGGATATCTCTGAAAGAAATTGTAGCCTGATGGCATTTGCGGCGCCTTATAACCACTCTCTTTCCTATATTTCCATCAGAAATTAAAAAAGGAATCTAAAATGAAAAAGATTTTTGCAATTCTTGCGACGGTAGCTTGCGCCGCTGTATTCTCTGCTTGTAACGACCAGAAGGCTGAAACGAAGACTGCTGCAGATGACTCCTTCAACAAGGTCAAGGCGGCAGGTGTGTTCGTGCTTGGCCTCGACGATTCTTTCCCGCCGATGGGTTTCCGCGACAAGGACAACAACATCGTGGGCTTTGATATTGACCTCGCGACAGAAGTTTGCGCTCGTTTGGGCATCAAGCTCAAGACGCAGCCGATTTCCTGGGACGCCAAGGAACAGGAACTGAATACCGGCAAGATTGACTGCATCTGGAACGGCATGAGTGTTGATTCTGATCGCGCTAGGGTCATGAACTTGAGCGATGCATACCTCAAGAACCGCATGATTTTCACGGTGAAGGACAAGGCTATCACGAACCTCGCTGCTCTCGCTGGCAAGAAGATTGCCGTGCAGAACGGTTCTACCGCCCAGAAGCTTTTGGACGCTTCCGATGCTGGTAAGGCTGCCAAGGAAATCGTTCCGTTTGACGACAACCAGACGGCTCTCATGGATTTGGACAAGGGCGGTGTTGATGCCGTGTTCCTGGACGAAATCGTGGCCAAGTACTGGATTGTGACGAACGCGAAGGACTACACGGTGCTCGAGGAAGGCCTCTCCGACGAAGTCTACGCTGTGGGTTTCCGCAAGAAGGACCAGGCTCTCCGTGACTCTGTGAATAATGTCCTCGCTGCAATGAAAAAAGACGGCAAGTTCGCTGAAATCTCTGCGAAGTGGTTCGGCAAGTAATTTTATATGAAGATTTTTCAGGTCTCGACATTGCAAGCCCTGATGCTTGGATACACAAACCCTGTAATTACGGTTGCAGAGTTGTTGGAGCATGGCAATATTGGGCTTGGGACATTCAATAATATTGATGGGGAAATGATCGTTCTTGACGGTGTCTGTTACCGCGCGAAAGACGATGGGAATGTGGTTGTCGCCGAAAGCGACCGCGGCGTTCCTTTTTCGACGGTTTGCACTATGGATACGGTCGAGCCCATTGCGTTTGGCAAATGCGGAAATGTCGAAGGTCTGAAAGCCGAACTGAACAATATCGTTGACGCCCATTTTGGACTGAACAGTATGCACATGGTGCGTATTGATGGGGTGTTTGATGTTGTCGATGCCAGATCTGAATCGGCGTATAGGTCCATGCATGTCTCCTTAAAGACGATTTTGCAAAAGACGCAGAAGTCCTTTAAATTCCAGAACATAAAGGGGACGCTTGTGGGTGTGTTTTTCCCGGACTTTATGGACGGAATTAACGCGTCTGGCTGGCATTTCCATTTTATATCTGAAGACCGAAAAAATGGTGGCCATGTGTTTGAAATCGTGATGCGAGAGGGGAGGGGATTTATCTCAAAAATAAACTCCATAGAACTTAAGCTCCCTGACGAACCGGCCTTTGATACCTACTCGTTAAAGCAAGCTTCGGAGAAGGAAATCGAGGATGTTGAGCAGGGAAACTCCAACAGTATTTCTAATAATAAAGAATCGTAATCTTTTATGTCTGACCTGAACTCTTTACTCCCGATTCTCTGGGGCGGCTTCTGCACGACGCTCGCGATTTTCGCGCTCACGCTGTTGTTCTCGATTCCGCTCGGCTTGCTTGTAGCGGTTCTCAAGATGAGCCGCTACCGCATTGTGCGTTACCCGGTATCGTTCTACATCTCGGTGATGCGTGGCACTCCGCTACTTCTCCAGATTGTAGCGATCTACTTTGGCTCGTACTACTTGAGCGAATACACGGGAGTGGAGTTCTCGTTTGACCGTTTTCCGGCAGTGATTGTCGCCTTCTCGATAAACTATGCCGCTTACTTTGCCGAAATCTTCCGCGGTGGCATCCAGTCGATTCCGAAGGGCCAGTACGAGGCCGCTGCCATGCTCGGTCTTACTCGCGGTCAGACATTCTATCGCATTATTCTCCCGCAGGTGGTTAAGCGTGTTGTGCCTGCAAGTGCAAACGAAGTCATTACGCTTGTGAAGGATACTTCCTTGGCTCAGGTGATTGCCGTGACGGAACTTTTTGCACTCGCGAAAAAACAGCAGGCCGCTTACGCGAGCATTTATCCGTTGTTTGTGGCGGGTGTGTTCTATTACATCGCAAATTTGCTTTTGAGCGTTGTCTTTGCTTACGTGGAACGTAAGTTGAATTACTACAAGTGAGGCGTGTCATGGATTCTCAAATTCAGTCTGTTATCATCAAGGACGCGCCTATAGATTCTTCTCCAATTCTTGAAGTCAAACATTTAAAGAAGTCCTTTGGCGATTTGCATGTGCTCAAGGATATCTCGTTTGACCTCAATGCGGGCGAGGTACTGTCGATTATCGGGCCTTCCGGTTCAGGCAAGAGTACGCTTCTCCGTTGCCTCACGCAGCTTGAAACGTTCGAGGCGGGCGAGGTGCGTGTCGATGGCAAGGATATGGTTGTTCCCGGTTCTAACATTGGTGGTAAAATCAAGTACGCTCCCGCAAAGACGCTTCGTGACATTCGACTTTCTACGGGGCTTGTGTTCCAGAACTTTAACTTGTTCCCGCACTTGACTGTACTCCAGAACTTGACGCTTGCGCCAATTCGCGTGCTCGGTGATTCCCGTGAAGATGCTCGTGCGCTGGCTCGATTCTTGCTCAAGCAGATGGGCCTCGAAGGTAAGGAAAAATCTTACCCGTGCGAACTTTCGGGTGGTCAGCAGCAACGTGTGTCCATTGCGCGTGCGCTTGCTTTAAAGCCAAGGATTCTCTTCTTTGATGAGCCAACGAGCGCATTGGACCCGGAACTCACGGGCGAAGTCCTCAAGATTATCAAGAAACTTGCTGAAGACCGCATGACGATGGTCATCGTGACGCATGAAATGGCGTTTGCTCGTGATGTGGCGAACAAGGTTATGTTCATGGACCAGGGCGTTGTCGTGGAACAGGGGACTCCGGACTTTGTGTTCAACCAGTCCCAGAACAAGCGCTTGAGCTCGTTCCTGGAAAGATTCTCGAGAACATAATACATCCAAATTTGCCGTTCTTCCCCAAATTTCGACGTGTTGTAGAATTTTAAAACATTTTTGGGATTTTTTTGTAATAAGTCCTAGAAATGTTGTCTACTATTTTTGTATTTTATCCTTCATCTAACAAATTTTGAATTTTTAAATAACATTTGTGTTATTTGAAGGAGATTAAATGAAAAAGCTCTTTATTGCATCTGCTATCGCCATGATGTGCCTTAGCGCAAATGCCTTTGCCGAAGATGACGGTTACGGTAACGATATCCCGGCAGCAAGGTCCGAAGGAACCGTCGATGACGGTTACGGCAATAAGCTCCCGTCAAACGAACCTGAATACAAGAGTTTCGAAGAAGCTCGTTCTGCTTCTTCTTACGGCAACTCTGGCAATAGCGGAAACAACAATAACCAGCGTACGCGTTTGGGTATCCACCTTGGTATCGGTGCTGCCCTTTTGGCCAATTATCCGACCGATAAAGAATTTGTCAGACAGTATGGCGATAACGAATGGATCGGTGTTTCTGGCGATATCGGTTTGATTCTCAAGTTCCCTTTGAACCCGATTCTTTCGTTTGTTCCTGAATTGAACTTTGGAATGGCCTACCTTTCCGAAGAAATTAAGGACGCCGGTGGCGACGATTACTTCTGGGGTGAATATAAGGTAAATGACGCTAAAACGCTCTACAATATCAACATCCCGCTCATGTTGCGCTTGCAGGCCCCGTATGTGTATCTCGAAGGCGGTGTCCGTCTTAGCTTCAATATCGATACGGACCATGAATACGAATATACGGACAAGGATGGCAATCCTCTGAAGTACTATGACTATGAGGACGACGATTACAAGACGGTCAAGCGCGATGCCGAAGATGAATGGAAAGTCAAGACGTTTATTCCGTCCATTGTTGCAGGCCTTGGTACAACGTTCCTTGCTAGCGGATTGCAGTGTGACCTCGGTCTCCGCTTTATTTGGGACCTTAGGGGTATTGAAGAAAATGACAAGGAAATCTATGCTATGGAAAATAAAAAATTGCGCATAGCAAAGGTTATCGAAAACGAATCGAGCTTGTTCGCTATTCAACTTGTACTCAATATGTTCTTTTAAGGTCTAGCTAAGAAAATTTTTCAAAGAAAAAATGGGCCAATCGCCTGCGAAAAGCGTGTTAATATAGTAGACGCTTTTTAGCAGGAGAAAAAATGATGATTCATAATCAATTGGCCTTGTTTGCTAGACCCGATTTCAACCTGATGCCGCGCGAGAAAATGGAACGCGCTGGTGTCGGTGCTTTAAGCAACGAAGAACTGCTGGCTATCATTTTGGGGAGTGGTAGCCATGAATGCAGTGTCTTTGAACTTTCCAAACGACTTTCCGATTTTTTGTCGACAGAAACTTCTGTGCCGACGCTTGAACGTCTCAAGCAAATTCGTGGACTTGGAAAAGTCAAAGCGGCTCAGATTTTGGCGTGCCTGGAACTTTCAGGGCGCTTTATTTTAAGCGACAAGGCGATTCCCGTGGCTGTTCCCGAAGATGTGCTTTCGCGCGTGTCGTATATGAAGTACGAATCGCAGGAACATCTTGTCGTTATTTCCCTGAATTCCGCAAATTACATCATTCGCGTCCACGAACTTACGACCGGGCTTGTGAATCAGACTCCGGTCCACCCGCGCGAAGCCTTTGCCCTCGCTATTGAAGATCGTGCCGTTTCTGTGATTTTTGTCCACAATCACCCCTCTGGATCGCTAGAACCGAGCCCTGAAGACATGTCTATCACGCGCGTTTTGTGTGCTTCAGGTAAAATTTTGCAAATACCTGTTTTGGACCATATCATCATTGGTAAAAGTGGGTTTACAAGTTTGTGTCGTTGCTACCCGGAAATCTTCGAAAGCACGTTTTATAAATAAAAATGTGTAAAAAAAAATCAATCAAATGGCGAAAATTAAATTTTATGTATTATTTATCCATTAATTTGCGTTAGAAAAAGTGCGGACTTTTTTTTAAAGAGTTATATTTCACTTAAACATTACTATAAGGACCACTCTATCCAAGGGTTGGTCAAAACAAGGAGACTCTATGAAACGAGTAGCAATGGGATTGGCCCTGGCCTTGGCGGCATCATCCGCCTTTGCTGGTCATGCCAATACGATTAACAAGACGGGCTTCGTCGGTGTCAACAAGACACAGTCTGCCCAGTCTCTCGGTCATTCAAAGCTTGTGTTTACGGCTTTGGGCGACTACGCATTTGGTAATAGCATGTTCAAGGCTGATCCTGAAAACGGCTATCACTACGCTTTTGCGAATGAATACACGAACCAGAAGGCTGAAGCCGCAAACTATAGCGGTATCAGTGCCTACGTTGGCCTCGCTATCGGTCTTTTGGACTACTTTGATATCGGTGTGACTTTGCCGGTCTTCTATGACCAGTTCAACGGCAATGCTGTTTGTGGTGAAGCAGAAGGCTGCAACCCGGCTGCTCTCGCTGGTACCAAGGTTGGCTACATTGGTAACGTGACAGCTAGCTTGAAGGCTCGCGCTCCGATTCCGGCTGATGTGCCTATCGACTTCGCTGCTTTCTTCAGATATTCTTTCAAGACTTCCAAGAACTCCAAGCAGGGTGTCTGGATTCGTGAACCGGAATACATCGCCAAGGAAGTTGGCATGGCATTCCCGTACGGTACTGCTAAGTCTGTGATGACCGTCGGTGCCGCTTTGACGTTCGACCTTTCCAAGATTGACGTGATGCCTCTCCTCGTCCACATCAACGGTGGTTACCGTATGTCCATGGACAAGGCTTACATGTCCTTCCCGTTTGCAAGCGCTGCTCTTGAATTCTACGTGCTTGACTTCCTCTCGTTCTTCGGTGAATTCTACATGGATATCCAGACCGAAGACTTTACTTGGAACGTTGCTCAGTACGGCCTCACCGAAAAGCTCGACATGAAGCAGGTGACTGGCGGTGCCGTGTTCCACTTGCCGATTGGCCTCGACATCCAGCTCGGCGCTTCTGTCTACGTTGGCAATGACAACTATGTCCACTTTGCCCGCGTGATGGAAAACGAAGAAAACTACCTCACCGGCATCACGGCTACGAAGACTCGCGTGAACCCGCAGCTCGCCTTGTTCGGCGGCCTTACCTGGTCTGGCTTCCTCGCTCCGCAGGACCGCGATGGTGACGGCGTGGCTGACTCTGATGACCGTTGCCCGGATGACTATGGTCATCGTTTGAACGCAGGCTGCCCGATGGGTAACCCGGATAGCGACGAAGACGGTGTCTGCGACGCTTGGGTTTCCGAAAAGGCTATGCTTGACGAATTCCGTAATGTTTGCGAAGGTATCGACCAGTGCCCGAACGAAAAGGGTAACAGCACCAATGGTTGTCCGACGGATGATCCGGACCCGGATAAGGATGGCGTCTGCGATGCTTGGGTAAGCCAGAAGGGCGCTCTCGATCAGTTCAAGGAAATTTGCGAAGGCATCGACCAGTGCCCGGCTGAAGCTGGTACGCTCGTCAACAACGGTTGCCCGGAAGACAATCCGGATCCGGATGGCGACGGTCTCTGCTCTCCGTGGGTCACCGACAAGAACAAGCTTGACCAGTATGCCGGCGTCTGCAAGGGCTACGACATGTGTCCGGGTGAAGCTGGTGCTGCCGGCAATAAGGGCTGCCCGTGGGATGATCCGGACAGCGACGGCGACGGTATCTGCGACGAATGGGTTGTTCAGAAGAAGCTCGGCTACTACTTCGAAAAGGCTGCCGAAGACGAATCTGTTGCTAAGGAATGGTTCATCTCCAAGACCTGTAAGGGTCTCGACAAGTGCCCGCTCGAACACGGTGTTGCCGCTAACGATGGTTGCCCGCTCCCGGATCCGGACCTTGACAAGGATGGCGTCTGCGATGCTTGGGTCACCGAAAGGAACATGTTCAACCTCTTCGAAGGTGTCTGCGCTGGTATGGATCGCTGCCCGGCTGAAGCTGGTGACGATGGCTTCGGCTGCCCGAAGAAGAAGGTAGAAAAGCTCGAAGGTATCTCCTTCAAGAGCGGCTCTGCTACTGTCAACGCTAACGCTAAGAGAATCCTTAAGGGTATCGCCCAGAAGCTTAAGGAAGACGAAGCTTACAAGGATCTCAAGATTGTGATCCAGGGTCATACCGACAACCGCGGTAAGGCTAAGAAGAACCTCAAGCTCTCTGACCGCCGCGCTAAGGCCGTTATGAAGCAGCTCACGAAGTTCGGCGTTGCCAAGAACCGCATCAAGGCTGTTGGTCTCGGCTCTACCTGCCCGGTTGACGATAACTCCACGGCAGATGGTCGCGAAATGAACCGTCGTATTGAAATGCACTTCGTCACACCGGAAAATGACGGTATGAAGTGCGAAAGCAACTACGTTGGTGACTAATAACTTTTAGAGTCTCAACCAAAGCCCCGGGCATAAGCCCGGGGCTTTTCTACATTTACGGCATGACAAAACTTGATGAAATTCTGACCGCAAACAACTTTAGCAATCACGATCTCGTTGAAATGCTCCCCGTGAACTTGAACCACAAGATGGTGCAGAAGGCGCGCCTTGGCAAGAAGCCCGTGCCGAAGCACACGCAAGACCTGATTCTGCAGGCCTTGAATAAGCGCTTGTTGGAAACCGCCGCCGAAGTGGACGGCAAGGTTGTGAAGCAGTACAAGCGCGTGGAAGTGTTCGGAAACGACGAAGTCGCTTAGCAACTTTTATTACATTAACAATATGCAGCAATACTTAGATCTTCTTAAAGATATTATCGATAACGGTGTGGACCGTTCCGACCGCACTGGCACCGGCACTCGTTCTGTGTTTGGCCGCCAGACCCGCTTTGACCTTTCCAAGGGCTTCCCGTGCCTCACGACCAAGAAGCTCCACTTGCGCAGTATCATTCACGAACTGCTGTGGTTCTTGAAGGGCGATACGAATATCAAGTACTTGCACGATAACAAGGTTACGATTTGGGACGAATGGGCCGATGAAAATGGCGACTTGGGTCCGGTTTACGGTCACCAATGGCGCTCCTGGCCGACACCCGATGGCGGACACATCGACCAAATTGCGAATTTGATCAATAGCCTCAAGAATAATCCGGATTCCCGCCGTCACTTGGTTTGCGCCTGGAATGTTGCCGAAGTCGACAAGATGGCTTTGCCGCCGTGCCATTGCCTGTTTCAGTTCTACGTGGGCGGTGTAGGCGCTAGCGGTAAGCGTAAGCTCAGCTGCCAGCTTTACCAGCGCAGTGCCGACATGTTCCTCGGCGTACCGTTCAACATTGCATCGTACTCGCTCTTGACGATGATGCTTGCCCAGGTCTGCGGTTACGAAGCGGGTGAGTTTGTCCATACTTTTGGTGACTTGCATTTGTACAGCAACCATTTTGACCAGGCTCGTGAACAGCTTTCTCGTACGCCGCGTGCACTCCCGACGATGAAGATGAATCCTGATGTCAAGGACTTGTTCGATTTCAAGTTCGAAGATTTTGAACTTGTGAATTACGATCCGTGGCCGACCATCAAGGCTCCGATTGCGGTTTAATGGACTCTTCGATTGACTTCATTGGCGATATTCATGGGCACTACGATGAACTCGTGGTGCTCCTTAAAAAGCTAGGCTACGAAGAACGTGGTGGCGCTTTCCGCTATCCGGGCGATGCTCGAACGGTCGTCTTTTTAGGCGATTACATTGACCGCGGGAGTCGTGTGCGCGATACGGTAAATCTCGTGCGTGCTATGCGCGATGCGGGTTCTGCGGTGGCGCTGATGGGCAATCACGAGTTCAATGCACTTAGCTTTTGGCACGAGAATGGCGCCGGTGGGCGACCCATAAAATCGATTCACGGCGGCTATTTGCGTGAGCATTCTTTTAACAAAGTAGCGATTCATGTGAAGACTGTTGAAAGTTATCGCGGGCGCAAGGCGGAATTTCAGGAAATGCTTGATTTCCTCAAAACGCTCCCGTTTTACTTGGAAACAGACTTGTTCCGTGCGCAGCACGCTTGCTTTGACTTGAAATGCGCAGAAGTGCTTAAAGCCGAAGGTATCCGTTCTTTTATGGATGGCGATTTCGACGAGCTTATTGCACGTGCGAACGACAAGAATGACGAATACGACGATTCGCTGTATTGGCCGATAAGTTTGTTCTTGAAAGGCCCGGAATTGGATTTGCCGGAAGGCGTGACGTTCCGCGATGCTGAATGTGTCAATCGCAAGCGTACGCGAATCCGCTGGTGGATCAATCCGAAGAACGTCACTTTGCAGGAACTCAGCTTCCAGCCGGGCGTAGAATTGCCTCCACGCGAAGTTCCGCTCGAAATTCAGACTCGCGATTTCTATGGCGAAAATGAACGCCCGGTTTTCTTTGGGCATTATTGGTTGACGGGAATGCCTGAACTTATTTGTGATAACGTCTGCTGCCTGGATTACAGTGTTGCAGGTTATCGCGGTGATGGGCGCCTGGTTGCTTACCGTTTTGATGGTGAACAGAAACTCGATAACCGAAAGTTCGTCTCGGTCGAAGCTGCGCGCTAATAACTATATTTTATAATATGCTACAATGGGATACGCTTCTTTCTGCAACGCGTTACGGTCACCCGGCCGATCCGGATCCGAACCGTTCTGACTTCCATCGCGATTACGACCGCATCGTTTTTTCTACCGCATTTCGTCGCTTAGGCCGCAAGACTCAAGTTCACCCGTTCTCGGTGAATGACCACGTTCACAGCCGCCTCACGCACAGCCTCGAAGTTTCGAGTGTGGGCCGTAGCCTTGCGATTACGGTGTATCACCTGATAAAAAAGCATTTGCCGAAGTACGTGAACGAATACCAGTTTGGTACGATTGTGCAGTCGGCATGCCTTGCTCACGATATTGGAAACCCGCCGTTTGGCCATGCGGGCGAAGCTGCAATTCGCGAATGGTTCCGCAAAAATCGCCATTCGGCGCCGATGTCTGAACTCAATGACAAGGAAATTGCGGACTTTGAAAACTTTGACGGTAATGCTCAAGGCCACCGCATTTTGAGTAAGCTCGAATACCACTTCCTCGATGGCGGTATGCGACTCACGTATGCGACAATCGGTTCGATGATCAAGTACCCGCGACTTGCGTATTACGGTTGCCCGACGAGCTTATTCCGCACCGAAGCAGAACTCTACCGCGAAACGGCCGAGATTCTGGGCATCCCGGAAATTAAGGACGGCGTTTGGGCTCGCCATCCGCTCGTGTACTTGATGGAAGCGGCAGACGATATTTGCTATTCCATCCTCGATGTTGAAGATGCAATTGAACTTGGCATTTTGACGTTTGGTGATGTGCGCAACATGTTCAGTTTCTTGTGCGGGCCGGAAGTCGATATCGACCGCGAGTTCGAAGAAAACGGCCAGAACTTCAGAGACTTCCTCAGCAGCATCCGCGGGCGCGCTATCCAGAACCTGATTGATGACGTGGCTGTGCTCTTTGTAAAGCATTACGACCGCATCATGGAAGGTTCGCTCGACAAGCACTTGATTGACCTTTCCCGTTCCGATACAATGGAAGGCATCCGCATTGCAAAGCGTTTGGGAGTGGAACGCATTTACCCTGACCGCCGCAAGACGGAACTTGAAGTCGGTAGCTATACGACGCTCAGCACCGTGCTCGATGCGTTTATCAATGGCGTTTACGATTACCGCCAAAATGACCGCAATTCGTACCGCGCAAACCGCATTGTCCGCTTGATTGGGCAAGCCAAGATTGGCCAAAGTGTGACGACTGCCGAAGCTTACCACCAGGTGCTCGACTTTGTGAGCGGCATGACGGACAATTACGCTACTTACCTCGCTCGTCAAATTGGCGGGCTTGCGATGGGCTACTAAGAGGTCTTGCTCCGTGAGTGCGCTAGATATCGGCATCAAGAACGATGCTTCGAAAATTTGGCTGTTCGATTATGACTTGACGCTTTACGGCGAAGAGGAACGCTTTGTCTTAAATTCGCTCGACCACCGTATTGCAGAATTTGTCCAAAAGACCGTGGGCGGGACGTTTGAAAGTGCCACAGAAATCCGCAAGGATTATCTGCACCGATTTGGCACGACGCTTTCGGGACTCATGGCGATGAACGGTACGCATCCCGACGACTTTTTTGACTTTATTCATGAACCTGAATACCTGATTTACCCGAAGGTGGCGCCTGAAAAGCTTGAACTCCTGAAGTCGCTTGTGGGGCATCGCTTTGTGTTTACGAATGGGCGAGGGGACTGGAGCCGCGCGGGCATGGCGCACATGCAGCTCGATTCTGCGATTGAGGATGTTTTTGACCTCAAGCTCATGGATTGGGAAGGCAAGCCTCACGTGAGCGCATACGATAAAATCGAAAAATGGCTTGTGGCGCGAGGTGTCCTGGCTCAGGAATCGCCCGAAAAGTCGCAAATTGTGTTGCTTGAAGATTCGTTACGCAATTTGGAACCCGCTCATGAACGCGGCTGGACGACTGTTCTTGTGAATCCGAACATTCAAGCGCCTAGTTGGGTGGATTTTCATATTCCGCATTTACTAAATTTAAAAGAAAAGCTAGTTCTTAACCACTAATAACCCAAAACGAAAACATGCTCGACTTACTTTCCATGGATTTTTTGCAGAACGCCCTCATCGCAGCGGTGCTTGTGGCCATTGCCTGTGGCGTTATGGGGACGTACGTCGTGGTGAACCGCTTGACGGCGCTTTCGGGTGGCGTGGCTCATGCCTCTTTTGGTGGGGTGGGGCTGGCTTGCTTTATCGGTTTTTCGCCGATGCTTGGCTCGCTTGGCTTTGCGCTCGCCTGCGCGATGCTCATGGGTGCGCTCACTTGGCGCGACCGCAAACATGCTGATACGTTTATCGGAATCATTTGGGCGGCAGGCATGGCGCTTGGCGTGATTTTGACGGATTTGACGCCTGGTTACAGTGGCGAAATGATGAGTTTCTTGTTCGGTAGCCTTTTGACCGTGCCGACAGAACTTCTCTGGTGGATGGGGGCGTTGCTCGTGTTCATCTTGGGCGCTGTTTCGGTTTGCTTCCGCAATTTCCTTTCGATTTCATACGATCCTGAGTTTGCTCGCGTCCGCGGCATCCCTGTGCTGAATTACTACATGCTTTTGATTGCGCTAATTGCGCTCACGGTCGTGATTGCCGTGCAGGCGGTGGGCTTGATTCTCGTGATTGCGCTCCTCACGATTCCCGCATACATCGCGGAATGCTATGCCAAAAATTTACTCCAGATGATGGTTATTTCGGTTCTGGTTTCGCTTGTACTTGTGGTGCTTGGACTTTTAGTCGCGTGCCAGTTGAACTTTGTCGTTGGCCCCACGATTATCGCAGGCGGCGTCATCTTGTACTTGCTTAACTTTGCCGTTAAAAAGATTGTGAAAAAATAGGAGAGGGAAAATGTTTTCAATGTTGCGCGTTTCTGTCGCTTTAGCGTGTTCGTTCTTGGCGACGTCTGCATTCTCTGCCGTTGCCCGTAATTCGTTCGATAACATGGACGTCAAGACGTCTTATTCCGAACTTTTGCAAGAGAAAAATGCCCGTAACGACTCGCTGTTGCCGGCATTCGATGGCGACAAAGCTTTTGCCGAAGTGCTTCGCCTGAATCCGAATTTCTGGAGCTTGGGTAGCGCCATCAACAAAGAAGAATCCCTCGTGACAAAGCTTCATGTGAACTTGATTTTTGTGGATGGTACACGCGAAGAACCGTTCTGCGAACTCGACAAGGCTGCGAAAAATACCGCTGACGAATGGAACGTTCGTATCGGCGCGGACTTCGTTTCTGCAGGATCCAATACGGTCCACATTCACGTGCAGCAGTGCTTGGACTATGTGCGCGACCAGCTTGGTTACGCCATCAAGAAGGGCGACAAGATTATCCACGTGCCGCCTAAAGAAACTCTTGACAGAATCAAGAAAAGCGAAATTCCGGATGCCATTGACATTGACTTGCAGCAGACTCTTCTCAAGGCTCACGAAGATGTGAATCTCACCGGCAAGTGCCCGAAGGATATCGAAGCTTACATCATCCTCATGAATGTCTACAATCAAGTCAAGAACATGAAGATGGACTACGTGGTCATCAATGACCAGCTGAACAAACAGCGCAATGGTGGTTCCCGCGTGCAGTCTTGCGCCTTTAGCCGCGAATGGAACAAGCGTTACCAGGAAAGCGCAAGCTTCGAATGCGATATCGATAACGACCGTTGCACTTACCGCCAGGAAAACGATGGCGATACGGAATGGTCCATCAATTACGAAAAAGACCGCTTTGAATACATCAACAAGAAGTTCCTCTTCTTCAATCGCAATCCGATGAGCATCCACAAGGGCGGAACCATGATGGATTTGCGCTTGATTCGTCTTTCCACAACACTTTATCTGGAAGCCTACATCAATTTGAAGGGCGAGCCGGTAACTCTTGGACTTATCGTTGTGCCGGGCGACAAGACCATCAAGGATTATGAAGACGACCGCCCTTCTAATGAAGAAGCTCGTGAATTGACGGAATAATGTTATTTTAAGTACGTCAGCCCGCTGTAATTAAATTTAACGACATCGATGCTTGTGTCGGCCTGTTCGACCAGTTTTTGTTTCCATTCGCTCATCGGAATATCGCTTGCGATGAGCGTGTTTAATCGTTGACCGAACAGAATTTCTTCGCGGGTGATTGTTTCGCCGTTTGATTTTGTACAGCCGTTGATGAGAGCTTCGGTGGGGTTGCTGATGAACATGGACGAGAAAAATCCGCAGAGGTTCATGCTTTTTGCAAATGACGAAGCGTAGCACCAGATCCCAATAACGCGTTTCGCTCTAATGTGACGGACATTCTTTTCTGATATAATAAATGGATTGCCGTGGGTTTGCGGGGACAAGAGTCCGCTTGGGTAGCCATGCCCACATAATATAATAGTGTCTTTTTCGGTGAGCAACGCTTGTTCGACTTTCTTTGACCATGGACCGTTGAAACTGTTAATCTCGATGACTTTGACGTTCGGGAGATCCTTCCAGATATGCTTGAGAACCAACGTGTCCGTGTCGCCCATGTTAGAAAAAATAACGGTAGCAGAATTCATAACAATCTCCTTTTTTTTTCTGTATCGTTGTTTTGCTTATATTTGTCAACTAACATAAGTGACAGAAAATGACCTTGACAAAAATCGTGATTTTTCTCTTTAGAACCCCATCTTTCTTTTATTATCACCACCTTCCTTCGCTTCGACTTCTTTTTCGAGAGCGTCAGCGATGCATTCGGCGGTGAGCTTGTGTGCTGGCAAGTAACGCAATTGGTTGTAGACCGCG
This sequence comes from Fibrobacter sp. UWB2, assembly GCF_002210425.1. Lineage (NCBI taxonomy): Bacteria > Pseudomonadati > Fibrobacterota > Fibrobacteria > Fibrobacterales > Fibrobacteraceae > Fibrobacter > Fibrobacter sp. UWB2. The sequence continues at coordinate 589,778 of NZ_MWQK01000002.1, forward strand.
CTGAAGTCGCCCGGGGCGAGTGTTGTCATGTGCTTGACCTGTGCGGGGCATTCGAGCTTGGGGAAGAACGAGTGCCACACGGTTTCGATTCCTTCGCGGGTAAGGTAATCGAATTTGACCTTGAGCGCGAAGCGGCGGCGGGAGGCGTTGTCGAGTCTTGCGTTGAAATTTGTGGCGGCGATGAAAATCCCGTTGAAGTTTTCCATCTGCGTCAAGAGTTCGTTGATCTGCGTCACTTCGAAATTGCGGACGGCTCCGTTGCGGTCGTTCAAGAAGCTGTCGGCTTCGTCGAAGAAGAGAATGGCTTTGCGTTCTTCGGCTTCTTTGAAAGCCGCCTTGATTTTGGCTTCGGTTTCGCCGACGTACATCCCGAGCAAGTCACTAGCGCGCTTGACGACGAGATTCCTGTTCAGCTTGCGGGCAAGGAATCGCACGAATTCAGTTTTGCCTGTTCCCGGTGCGCCGTAGAGCAGAATGTTCAGTGACTGCGCTGCGTCTTTGTCGTTTAACTTGTCCCAAATACCGTTGAAGTTCTCGGCGATTTCAACGATGTCGTCGATGTTCTGGTCGATGTTGAGCCCGGTCAGCGTGTAGGCGGGGGCATGCGTTGTCTTTTCGCGGGTGTTGTCTCGGGCGATGTTGAGCAAGTTCGCATGGGCGTCGAGCATTTTGCGGATGACGGTGACCGCGATTCCCTTATCCTGCTTGGCGGCGGGGATGGCGTTTTGGATGGCCTTGGTGTAGCCTCCGACGGTGACGGGGTATTCCGCGGCGATGTTCTGGATTTCTTCTTCGCTAATCATGTCGGGAACGTGGAGCGCGTTCAACACGGAGTGCAGCTGCAATGCACGTTTTTCTGCGGTAAAGTTCTTGAATTCCATCGAAAAGTCGAAACGGCGGCGGGTGCTTTCTTCGACGAACGTCATGGAATTCGAAATCCAGATGATGGGCGTGTGGATGTCTTCCATGAGCATGTTGAGCATCCCTTTTTCGAGCCAGTTGAGCATCTGGTCGGCTTCATCGACGAGGATGATGGCGTTTGTGTTTTCGCATTGCCAGGCTGCGAGTCGGAGTGTGCGCACGCGGCGGCGAAGAATCGCGTCGTACATGCCGCCTTCGCCACCGAATCGATCTTGCTCCGCCGGCGCCTTGATGGTGTACATCTTGAGCCCGAGTTCATTGGCGAGTGCTTTTGAAAGTTCTGTCTTGCCAGTACCCGCGCGACCGTAGAAAAGAATGTTGAGCGGCTTCTTGTAATCGTGATTGGCGAGCAAGTACACGAGCGTGTCTGCTTCCGGGCGGTCCTTGGCGAGCGTCTCGAACGGAATCTTGGAATCTTCGGCAATGCCGATATCGCCAACTTTGGTAATCTCGTTTTGACCGTTCAGGTGGCGGACGATGTCACCGTCCAGATCCATATCGTTGTCGAGAATGCCGAGCTTGGAAATGAGCGCATCGCTGTTGGTCAGTTCTGAAAGGCGCTGCTTGGAAAGTCCGGTCGCGATGGGGATGAGTTCCAAGTCCTTTTCCGTGAAACGGGTCCTCATCCCGCAAGTCAAGCGCTTCTTGATGCCCTTGACTTCCATTTCGTCGTATTCCTGAATCCAGAGATAGAGAATGAGTTCAATTTCATCGTCATTCAGGTGGAACATTTCCTGGAGCTTTTCAACTCGCTGCATAGTGGAGTCGCTTTCGTCGGTGCCTTTGTTGAGTTCCTGCCAGGCGAATTTCATGAACAGCGGAATGACTGTGTTGAGAAAACGCTTCCATTCATTATCGGTGAAAACGTCCTTGGAGAGGTGCTTGATGTTTTCGATGCTGCGGGCGACTTCAATGTGGAAATCTTTGTGTGGGTATTTCTTGAGAAAAATTGCTCCGTGCGGACCGCAGTAGTTGCCGCGTGCAACGGCGAGCGGGGCTGAACCATCGAGCTTGTTTTGTCTGTCAATTTGGGCGAGCGCATTGACGAGCTCCGTTTGCGTTTCAAAATCCATGAGGCCAATGACTGCTTCGGGGTTGAGGTAGTCGGGGTTGGCTTGCAAGTAACGCACCCAATATTCCAACACCTTCAAAAACGTAAACTTGGAGCTTGTACAGCCTTGCGGCGTGTTGCTCTGGAGCTTGTTGGCGATGTTTTGGAAGTATTCTTTTTTATTCATGATGACCTCATATATAGCGAGAATACCGCACCTTTTATTCAAAAGGGTACAATATCCCCAAATTTTTTTTCATGGGGGCGTTAAAAAAGAATTTTATGGAAATTAAATTTTAAAAATGAAATTTAGTGTATGCATGACTTTTGCATCACGTCCCAAATATAGTAAAAATGACTTTTTTTGTCAAGAGTAAAAATGTGAGACAATCATTCGGATAATAGTTTACAATTGCAATATATAAAACGATATTAAAATAAAAGAGGTGAATTGTATGTCGGATAAAGTTGTGGTGCGCGATCTTGAGGAGTTGAGAAAGTTGGTTTATGATACCATTCTGCGCTTGGGGCCAAATTGTGACTTGAACTTTATAGATGTATCTCCAATGGTAGATATGACGGGGCTGTTTACTTGCCCGAACCATACGTTCAATGGGAATATTAGCCAATGGGACGTATCCAATGTGATAAATATGGATGACATGTTTGCGGGTTCTGATTTCAATGGCGATATCAGTCGTTGGAATGTGTCGAACGTAGAAAGCATGTACGGAATGTTTAAACATTCCGCATTTAACGGTGATATATCTGAGTGGGATGTTTCAAACGTTCGGGAAATGAGTAATATGTTTGAGGGGACCGCTTTCAATGGAGATATTTCTGCATGGAATGTTTCCCAAGTGAAGCATATGGATGAAATGTTCCGCTATTCAAAATTTAACGGGGATATCTCTAAATGGGATGTGTCGCACGTAACCTCTATGGATGAAATGTTTTTGGGATCAGTATTTAATGGTGATATCTCAAATTGGGATGTTGGAATGTGTAGAAATTTTTGCAGTATGTTTTATCGTAGTGCCTTTTGTGGCGATTTGGAGCGTTGGAATCTTGTTAATCCGGATCTCATGACTTTTGATATGTTGGACTGGTCGATGCTGGACTGGAATAAACGCCTCCCGCAATGGTATAGGGATATTTATGAAACTCAGGATGTTGTTGAAAATTTCGACGAAATGGACTCCGTTGGCGATGACGAGGATAAAAACCTGCCTTTTTAGGCTTTTGCGTCCGTTTGGGCTCAATTTTCTAGACTATGTCGCTTGAAATAGCATTTTTTTAATGTATATTAATGAAGTAAAATTTTAAGGAGATTTTTATGAATTCTTTCGTTAAGGCTTCTCTGATCGCCGCGATGATGACGGCTCCGCTTATGGCTGACGAATCTTTTGGTGGCGTCGGCATCACCATTTACCAGGTGGGCGAAGGTGTTCACGTGGCTGAAGTCATCCCGGGTACGCCTGCTGCAGAGACTAAACTCCGTGCCGGCGATGTGATTACCGCTGTTGACGGTGTAAGCCTCAAGGGCAAGGACATCGAATTTTCCAAGGCTCAGCTCCGTGGCCAGGTCAACAAGCCGCTTGAAATCACTTACACGAGCAATGGCGAAACCTATTCTACAGTGGTTCGTCGCGCCCAGATTACCGTGAAGGACTTGGACAACAAGGCCGTCAAGAACTGGTATGGCGATAAGGAACGCGTGAACGCTCAGGAACTTGAAACATTTGCTAGCGCTACCGAAAATGACAAGCAGCTCGTCGCTGTGCTCAGCCGCGGAAACCTCATCAAGAACGATGTTTCTGTTGCCTCTGCTGATGTCAATGGCGTTTATGTGGAAAAGGCAAAGACCACTCCGAAGTTCACCAAGACGACTCCGGTCCGCTCGGGTGATGCAAGCCTCCGCCTTTTCAACCGCAAGGCTCTTTCGTTTACGCTCAAGTCTCCGGGCCGCGCAACTGTTACCATCCTGAATGCCGATGGTGAACAGGTGGCAAAGCTTGGCCTTGACAATGCCGTCGCAGGCGTGAACACGCTCAATTGGAATGGTGCTCAGGTGCCGAGCGGCCGCTATGTTATTTCCATTGACCACAATGGCGCTGTGAGCGGTGCAAACGCAGTGTTGAAGTAATTCGCGTCGATTCTATCGCGCGAAATTAAATTCCGCTTAACACAAAAATTTGATGGACGCTTCTATTTGAAGCGTTCATTTTTTCTATCTTGTGAAACCGTGATTTTATCCAAAACCCATCGCTTTTTGTGGGCCGTTTTCGCAACAATGATCGCTGCGGTCTTTGCTCCTTGCTCTTATGGCGAGGAGATGACCCGCTTTGAACTCGAAGAGCGCGAACAGCCTGCTGAAGATACGACTGAGGTGGACTGGATGAACGACACGACTGGAGTGGATACGATTGAATACCACGCGGTCGATCTTGTGTACGATGTAGAAACCTCGACTTTTAACCTGAATAAGTCGGCACAGCTTAAGTACCGCACGGCAACGCTGGAATCCGATACCATTTGGATGGACCAGAAAAATCAGATTCTCGCCGCAAGCGGAAACCCGATTCTTCGCGAATCCAAGAATCCCTCCCTTTCGGGGATGCGCCTCAAGTACAACCTCAAGTCCAAAATCGGTGAGGTGTATTATGCAACGACGTTCCAGGACAATCAGCAACTGAACGGTATGGAAGTCCGTCGCCTTCCGGATACTCGAATCCAGATTGCGCGTGGCGACTTCAGTACGTGTAACGATACGACGCACCAGCACTTCTACTTTTATGGCCGCCGCATGGTGGTGAAGCCCAAGGAGACGATTACTGCAAGGCCTGTGGTCTTGAATATCGCCGATGTGCCTGTGGCGGTTCTCCCGATGATTGTGGCGCCGCTCAAGAGTGGTCGTAAGTCGGGCCTTTTGACGCCGAAGTTCGGTGGTGACCAGAAGCAGGGTTACTACTTGCGCAATATCGGTTTCTATTACGCCGCCAACGATTATTGGGATGCAACTCTTGCTGCAGACATTATTGAAGGCGACGAAGCTAGGTTCGAACGATCTACGCTCTCGGGTGAAATACGCTATAAGAAACGATATTTGTTGGATGGTCATATCAAGTATACGAGCTACCTTGAGGAATTCGACTTTGGTCGTAGCGGTTACGATATCGATTTTTCGCATAACCAAAACTTGACTCCTGATGCCAAGCATACGTTGAGTGGTCAGGGCTCGTTTGTAAGTAGCACTGATGTCCGTAAAAAAAATTCCTTGGAAGCAAGCACTATTTTGAACCAGCAGGCGAATGCCTCGTTGGCTTACTCTGGTAAATTCGGCAACAACAAGAGCTTGACGGTCAAGGTCTCGCAGAACCAAAACCTCACGACGGGTATGCTCGAAAGGGACTTGCCTGATATCCAGTACCGCATGAGCGGAAACCTTTTCAGCTTTGAACTGGAAGAAGGCGAGGTGGCTGCAGAGGACGGCTCGTTCCAGTCGTTCCTTGAAAAGTTCAATTACAGCTTTACGAACCGCTTTAACTACAAGTCTCACCGCGAACGTGATACGACGTTGAATAAGGATACAACGGCTCATTACCTGGGCTATACGGGTACATACACCTTGGATTACTCGGGGCGCTTATTTGACGTGATAAACATTACACCGCGTGCGACATTTACTGGTTTTTGGACGGGTACTGCTTGGCGCAATCCGAACGATTCTCTGTACAAGAGAAAACGTTATATGAGTTTTAATCCGGACGAGGGATCGTTTGGTAATGTCGCATACAACCACAATTACAGCTTGACTGCCGATACGAAACTTTATGGTATTTGGGTTCCTGAAATAGGTCGCTTCACCGGTGTCCGCCATGTGCTTTCGCCGAGCATTTCTTACACGTATGCCCCTGAAATTGATACGGTCAAAAAGTTTGCTCCGCACCCGTATTTGGGACAGTATCCGTACCAGCAGAAACAGCAGACACTTGGCTTCAGCCTGAGTAATGACTTTGATATCAAGTACCTCAAGGTGGCGGCGCGTGCCGATACGAGTCGTGGTGATTCAGCAAAGCGGGCGAAGGCTGTAGAAGACCAGTATGGTACTCGTCGCTTGCTTACGACAAGGCATAGTTTCTCGTACAACTTTGCGGCTGATTCGCTCAATTTCTCGGATATTTCGTCTTCGTTCGGGTTCCAGATTTTGCCGGATTATATGTTTACCATCAACACTCGCCATAGCTTCTACCACAAGTACGAGACGAATCCGAATAAGGTAAGGTTCCCGGAACTCACGTATTGGGGCTATGAACTTTCAAAGAGTTTTAACTGGAGCGGTACGTTTAATGGCGGGCTACCTTCGCAGCTCGAAAAGTACGAAATGCTCAAGTGGTCGCTGAGCTTGGATTATCGCTATTCGTTTAGCAGTACGCGTGTAGCCAAGAATTTGTTTAAGGACAACATATCTCATTCTACGGGTATTTCTGCATCGTTCCAGCCGACAGTCAACTGGGATGTCTCTTACAGCACCCGTTACGATTACAACGAAGGTAAGTTTGTCTCTCATGAATTTACGTTCAAGCGTGTGTTGCATTGCTGGCAGCTCGATTTTACATGGACGCCGACGGGCCCTGCCGCAGGGTGGAGCTTCTCCGTGTATGTCCGCGACTTGCCCGATATCAAGCTTAACGCCGGCAGCACCGATACAAAGAGTTATGACTAAATCTGAAATTGTTCTTGCAAGCGGTTCGCCGCGCCGTTCCGAAATTTTAAAACAGTTAGGTGTCAACTTCCGCGTGGTCGTCTCGGGCGAAGATGAAAAGCCCACGAGCACAAACCCGCTCGATTTCCCGCGCGAAAACGCCTGCATCAAGGCTTTGTCCGTATCCCGCCAGGAACGCGATGCTTACGTGCTCGGCTTTGATACGCTCGTGTTTTTGGATAACGTTCCGCTGGGCAAGCCGAAATCCGAAGCGAACGCTCTCGAAATGTTAAGCAAGCTAAACAATCGCAGTCATTTTGTCATCACCGGAGTCGCCATCGCCCGTAATGGTGAAATCGTTAGTGCGTCCGAAGAGAAAACAGAGGTCATTTTCAGAAACTGCACCTTACAGGAACTCAAAGATTATGTAAATTCTAAGGACCCGATGGATAAGGCCGGCGCTTACGGCATTCAGACGAATGGTGCGCGCTTGATCAAGTCTATCAACGGTTGCTACTACAACGTGGTTGGGTTACCAGTTGCACGTACACTGGAAATGTTGGATGGTTTACAAGTTAGGGTATAGCAAATGATTCAGTTGGAAGAGAAAAATCCAAACGAACGCCTTGGTGATTTTTTGGCCCGCGTTCGCGAATCTCAGGGACTTTCTATCGAAGATCTTTCCGAGCGCACAAAAATCTCGGTGAAGATGCTTCACTTTATTGAATCGAGTGATTGGAAGTCCTTGCCGGTTGAAGCTTACGTCCGCAGCTATTTGAATTCCGTGAGCTCAAAGCTTGGCCTGGATACAAAGGCTATCCTTAAAATGTATGCCGAAGAAGTGGGCTCGAGCTATGAAGTCCGCGAGGCTGAACCCATCAAGAATATCGCTCCGATGACGGACGAAGAAAAGAAGCCGCGTAGCAAGGCTGTGCCTGTCGCCATCGTAATTATCTTGGCTCTTTTCATTGTGGCTCTTCATTTTGTGACTAAGGGCAAAACGACTTCTGACGATGGCGCCAATCCGCCGGCGGTGGTCGCTGCCGAAGACTCTACGGAAGTCAATCAGGACATGCCTGAAGGCGCAATCAAGGTCCCGGTAGATTCCATCAAGGATGAAAAGAACGAGAAAGTGACGCAGGCCGAAGTCGACAAGGCTGTGAAAAAGGCTGAAAATCTTCCGGCATCAGCAACAATTTTTATCTCTTCGACGTCCAAGAAAGATACGGCGACGGTGACGGGGCCGGTTTCGGATAACGGTCGCACTCGCATAGAACTTGTCGGTTCCGGCGAAATGCGTTCTTGGGTCGGCATCAAGCGCGACGAAGACGATGATGATTTTGTGAAAGAAGCGAACATTGCAACGGTGGACAACAAGCTTGTCTATACTGCTAGCGGTACGCTCTACATTGTGATTGGTGAACCGCGTGCCATTGGCAAGATGTACTTGAACGGCGTGGAAACTCCGGTTCCTGTGCCGAAGTTTGGCCGTGTGGCTCGCTTCAGTGTTTATGACGGTCGTGTCCTTAAATAAGAGGTGCTAAGATGCGTTCTTCTAAGATTTCTCGCAAGACGAGTGAAACCGACATTCAACTTTTCTTGAATCTGGACGATTGCTCTAGAGGCAAGATTAGCTCGGGCTCGGGCTTCTTGGATCACATGCTGAATTTGTTCCAAGTGCATGGCGGGTTCCATCTCGATTTGACCTGCAAGGGCGATACCGAAGTCGATATGCACCACAGCATGGAAGACATCGCCATCGTGCTTGGCCAGGCTCTCGTAGAATGCCTCGGCGACAAGAAGGGCATCGAACGTTATGGCTTTTACTTTGTCCCGATGGACGAAGCCTTGAGCCGCGTGTGCATCGACTTTAGCAATCGCATCGGCTTTGTCTGGAACGTGAAGCTCCCGGCTGCAACCGCAGGCGGAATCGAAGCTAGCATGTTCGAACACTTCTTCAAGAGCCTCTGCGAAAATGCTCGCATGAACTTGCACGTGGAACTCTTCTATGGCAATGACAACCATCACTGCCTAGAATCCATCTTCAAGGCTTTTGCACGTGCTGTTGCTATGGCTGTTGCTCCTTCCCGCAATGTGAAGGGCGTCCCCAGCAGCAAGGGTGTGCTATAAGGTCGCGAAAAAATCGCTTTTCACATCTTGTAAAACTTTTCATGGCGAAACTTCGGTTTCGCCATTTTCTGTAAAATTTTGACTCTTTGTAAGAAATTTAACGTAATTATTTACGGCCCATTTCTCGAATTTTTGTGGTAAAAGTTTTATGTTTTGCCTTGGTTTGGGTGATTTAGCGAGGATAAGATGAAGGTGATTTCTACGACATTGAAGTTGGCGTGTTGCCCTTTGGCTTATTGCGATATTGCGTGGGCTAAAAACGATGTCGACTATCGAAAATCGCTTGGAAAGGCTCGTGTTTATATGGTGGCCAAAAAGCCTCGCGTTGATTTTTGCAATGTGAAATTTGCGGGCCATAAAATTGATCTTGACCTCGTAAGCGAATGCGGTCGCGTAAGCGCTTCTATCCCTGCTGATGAACCGCTTTTTAAGCCGAGTGCAAAGAAAATGCTTGTTGTCGATGTCGGCACTAACGAACCGCATGTTCTCGCTAAAGATGAAATTGTTGCAAAGACTCATGGAATAAAATTCTATGAAGTTGATACGGCGTTCTATGAAAAGGCAAGCGACAAGGAACTGAAAAAGTGCTTGGACGAGGACTCTTTTGTGGCTTGGCTTACGCCAGAGAAACTCTTATACCTTTATTCGAACAGGTTAATTCGAATCCCGAATATGGATAAAACCAAGTGTTTCCTTTGGAATTACGAACCGATGTTTATCGGGAAGGTTGTGCGACCGGTGGTGAAAAGAGCGGAAATGCGCCATGCTCGCGAGCCCTTCCTTGATATGCTCGAATCTGAAATTGAAGATTGTGAGGATATTCGCGACGATGTTGTGCTTCTGTTCTTTGATGCCGAAGAACGGGATAACAGCCTTTTAATCGGTAACGCGGTTTCGATTAACGAATTCCAACTCCCTTTAAACAGGCGTGCTTTGCCATCTATCGATTTGCTTGCGATGGATGCGGAGAATGTCTTTATCGAAAAGTTCAAGCCCAAGTACAACGCCGCGCTTTTCCATCCGTACCTGGGTGGTGCGAACGATACGCCTGATTCCGAGTACGATGCTATAGATTATGCAATCGATGACTGGATGACGCTTGTATTCAAGGGAATGAATTGGTATGGTGGGCTTGAAGGAAATTGCTTAGTTTATAGCAAAGATTCTGGATTGCGCATCATGCGTCCAATGGATTTTGACGATTTCCTGGAACGGAAATTTATTGAGTCTGTGCTCGCTTGTTAGAACCGTCTTTCTCGACTCTAGTGAAGTCTTGAATTGATTTGTCACGCCCGCCATCGAGCGGGCATCTCTTATATGAAACAAATTGTTTTATATGCTTAAATAAAAATTTTAAATTTTAAACAAAAATTACTAAAAATAGAGAAAATTAATAGAATTTGTTTCATTAATATTGAATTTTGTGGTGGTGTGATTTATCTTTATTGGTGTAAAGGTTGTGAAAAATGAAATCCGTTTTTGAATATAGAGATTACCGCGAATACATGCGAGACTTTTACGAGAACCGTAAAAGGTGTTCCGCATTTACGTGGCGCGAGTTTGCGAAACTTGCTGGTTTCTCTTCGTCGGGATTTTTGAAACTTGTTTGCGATGGCAAAACGCGACTTTCAAAAGTTGCGGTTGAAAAAGTCTTGCCTGCAATGAACTTGTCTGGCGCGCAGGCTGATTATTTCCGTGCGTTGGTTGAATTTTGCGATTCCGCTCGCTCTGAAGTCCGTCAAGTCGCTTTTGAACGGATGATGAAAATTGCGCAAGAAAACAAGATTGATTTTTTAGAGGCAAAGTCGTTTGAATATTTTTCGTCGTGGGCAAACCCGGCACTCAGGGAACTAGCCCCGATTATGAAGGGCGCAACGCCTCTTGAAATGGGACATGCTCTTGTGCCTGCCATTTCTGCTGCCGAAGCTCGTGAATCATTGGAACTTCAGGAATCGCTTGGGCTCTTGAAAAAAGATGAATGCGGAAATTACGTGCAAACAAGCGAAGGTGTTTCGAGCTCTCGTGAAGTAATCTCCGCGACGGTCGTCAACATGCAAAAGCAATATGCGCATTTGGCGGTTGAATCCCTAGAACGCTACACGCGAGAATACCGCCACATTTCGGGCATGACGATGGGGCTTGACCGAGAAGCGTATGAGCGCCTAGCCGCAGAACTTGATGTATTCCGCAAAAAAGTAGTGGAAATTTTATCAAACGTGAAAAGTTACGATCGCGTTTATCGAATGAATTTACAGCTCTTTCCATTGAGCAAACAAGTTGGAGAAAAAAATGAAAAAGATTAATTTGATGCAAAATTTATTTGCCATGAGCCTTGCTTGCGTAACGGTTCTTTCGGGGGGATCGCTACTTGCGGGGTGTTCCGGTTTTACCGAAGATACGAATACATCTTCGAATGATAATGGCGGACTCATTGATGTGCAGGCTGCTTTTGCTTCTGCACGCGTGTCGCGATTGGGCAAGGTTATAGTTGATGAATCTCAGGATTCTTTAACGATTGTTTATGAAACTTTTGGCGGCTGCCTGAAAAATGATAATGGCGTTTATGCCTATAACTCCGATTTCTATTTTGCCAATTCAAGGACTTATGCTTATAGTTTCCATGGTGATACGCTCGTCATGTCCTATGGTTTCATCAATCATGAAAAGGGCTCGCTATACGACTTAAACTTTTATCTTATTGGTGGTAATCCCGGTGATTTGAATGGAGTATGGATGTATTTGCCATGTACCTCATTTGGTGATGAACATAGTTGTCCTAATGAAATGGAAAATTTATTTATCCAATTCAATAATGGAAGTGTGGAAACCCGCGTTTCTGAAAATAAAACGTATGATTATATGAATTCTAGCTTTGTTCTTAATCTTGCGCTATTTATGACGGGACATGAAAATCGTATAGATTTTGATTTGCGCGGTCAAGTGATGAGTATGGATAATGATCTTTCAGGTAATGGATTTACAGTTCAAGAAAGAACAAATAAAAATATGAAATTTGTTTATAAAGAACACCAATATGAATTGAATGTAGATTATGTTCAAGTATCTGATTCAGCTTCTGTAACTTTGTCCTCTGAAGGGCTGTCTTGTTCAGCTTATTTGAGTGAACGTGATGATGTTTCTTCTGAAATTTGCCGCGAAGAAAATGCAGATTACCTTTATGAAAATGGCAAAGGGAGCTTGGGCTACCGTAAAGACAATAGTGAGGAATTTGCTAGTTGCGTGAAAACCCTTGTTAATCGCAAAACGAATGCTTCTTTGAGTGATAAGTCTGGCAATAATGATGTGCAGACTGCTTTTGAATCAGCTCGTTTGAATAGAGTGGGCAAAGCTATTGTTGATGAATCCAAAGATTCTGTAACATTTGTACTTGGAATTTCTGGGGGATGCTTTAGAAAAGATGGAAAGCTTTACTATGATGCGGACTATTATTTTGAAGATGTTGATCGTTTTGCTTATAACTTCCGTAATGATACTTTGCAACTTTCGTACATTGATGAGGATGAAATAGCAAAAGAGCTTGTTACTGTACAATGGGTTGGCGGAACTTCTGGTGTGTTGGATGGCACTTGGCGTACTTTTCCGTGCCTCTATGTCGATAGTGTCTATGGCTGCGGCAATGATGCTTACGAAAAGTTTTTTAAGCTTGATGGAGACTACTTAGAACATCGTGTTGGTGATGTGCCAAACTATGATTATATGAACACGAATTTTGTGGGGGATATATTCGGTTTCTTGAACGGTAAACACTCCATTATGATTGAAGATGTTTTTTATTCAAGGTCTGACTTTAGTCCCGAAAAATATGGAATTACGGTTCAAGAAAAAACGAAAAAGAGTATGAAGTTTACACATGAAGGTCGCACATTTGACTTGAAAGTGGATTTTGTTCGTTATAGCGATACCGTGGCAGTAACTCTTTCGTCTAATGGAATAGCTTGCGTTGGCAATTATAGCAAGAAGAATGATGTTCCACCCGAATTATGCCGTGAAGAAAATTCTGCTTATCTACAGTCTTCTAGAAATGATTCGAAATCAGATGCTCTGCAATATAAAAAGGACAATCGTTCTGAGTTTGAACAATGCATCAAGGATATTGTCGGTCTTGAATAAATTTGCTATAGTTGTGTTAGGAGGAGAATATGTTGTTTGGAAAAATGATGCGGGTTGCCGCGCTTGTCCTGTCGCTGGTCGGCGTAGCTGAATCGATTGCTGCGGCTGATAAGCCTTTGCAATTTGGAACTCACTTGAGCCTGAGTAAAGTTAACGAAATTACCGATGCTCCATGGGGCGTTTATGCGGATGGCGTCGGTTCTGGCGCAACTCTTTCGTTTGATGCGCTGTACCCGTTTTCGACTCGTTTTGCGCTGCATCCTTCCATCGGGTTGGACTACCGCTATTTTGTTTCGGACGATCAGCAAATGGGTGTAAGCAGTTGCGATTGTGGCGGAAACAGTTCTTGGGAAGGGAAGAATAAAGACTATCTGCTTTATGTAGAAATCCCCGTACTAGCGCAGTTTCAAATTCCAAAAATATTTTATTTCGAGGCAGGGCCGGTTTTTGACTTTTTGCTTATGCGAAAAAGTGAATTCTATATCCCGAAAGAACATCGGCAAGACAAATGCCACGATGACCGCTTTTTCGGAGCTGGCCTATCTGTAGGTTTTGGACACGAATTTTCGTTTGGTCTCTTTGTCGATGTACACTTGTCGTATCAATTGACCGATGTCGTGACGGTTGATAAAACTTGCGGCAGCTACACTATTTCTGGAGGGAGTAGCCGTACGGACAATACGACTGGAATCGAAGTTGTCGAAAAGGAATTCGAATATATCGACGAAAACATGGTCGGTTCGTATTACCTGTTCAACAAAATCCAGCTTGGCGTAGGCTACTGGTTTTAAATCGGCGTTTTGCTTTTTTCGCCGGCAATCTCGCGGACGAGTTTCGGCACGAGGTAGCCGGGGAGCTTGGTGCGGATTTGCGCGATAAGCTCCTTGGCTCGTTCATCGCTGATTTCAAAATGCGCGACGCCTTTTGCGTGGTCGAGCTGGTGCAGGTAGTAGGGGAGGACGCCTTGTTCAAAAAGCTTTCGGCTTAGGCGCTCGAGCGTTTCGGCATCGTCGTTCACGCCCTTCAGCATGACGCTTTGGTTCAAGAGCGTCCAACCACTGAACTTGAGTTGTGCAAAGACGGTGGCGGATTCTTCGTCGAGTTCGTCCTCGTGGTCCACATGGGCGACGAGGACGCAGTTGAAGCGGGCCGGCAGTTCACGCAAGAGTTCGAAATGTTGCATCACGAGGTCGGGGCGCATCACGGGGAGTCTCGTGTGGATGCGGAGCGTCGTAACGGAGGGGTGGAACGCAATCGCTTCGATGAGGTCGCGGAATGCGCCCGGGCCGAGGGTCAGCGGATCGCCGCCCGAAAGGATGATTTCCCAGATGTTCGTGTGGACGTCGAGCCAGTTCGATACTTCGCTTGCGATGTTCTGCGTGTCCTGGAAGGGGTAGTTGCGCCTGAAGCAAAATCTACAACGCACACCGCATGCCGAAGTCGAAACGATGAGGGCGCGGTTGTCGTACTTTTGCAGAATGCATTCGGACTTGCCGGCGGGGAGGTCCCCGACGGGGTCGTCGACGAACCCGGGTGCGTCCTTGAGCTCGTCTTTCGAAGGTAGAACCTCGCGTAGCAGTTTGACGGGCTCGCTGGATTTTTTGATCAAGTCGGCATAGTGCTTGGAACAGTAAAAGGCAAATGAAGGTTTAAGGTCGAGGTCCGCAAGCAAATCTCTTGTCAAACCGCTAAAATCTTTGCCCAAATAGTCTAAAAATTCAGGAATATGCGTGAAAACTTTAACAGATTTTTCCATTATATTGCTAAATTTAGAATCAAAAACCAAAAGAGGATAATATGGGTACTGTAAGCACCAACGAATTCCGTAAAAAATTGAAAATCATGGTTGATGGTCAGCCGTACGAAATCATCGAAAACCAGTTTGTGAAGCCGGGTAAGGGTCAGGCTTTCAACCGCGTTCGTATCAAGAACTTGGTGACTGGCCGTACTCTCGAACGCACCTGGAAGAGCGGTGATACGGTGGAAGAAGCTGATGTGACCTACACCGAAATGACATACCTTTACAACGACGGTTCTACTTGGTACTTCCTCAACAGCGAAACTCAGGAAACTGAAGAAATCTCCAAGGAAGCTCTCAATGGCTGCGAAGTTTGGCTCCTTGATGGCGCTACTGTCGAAGTCACTTGGTGGAAGGACCCGAAGACTCAGGCAACGCTTCCGATCGAAGTTATCCCGCCGACCTTCGTTGACTTGATGATCGTTGACGCTCCTCCGGCAGTTCAGGGCAACACCAGCGGTAACGTGATGCGTGAAGCTACTCTCGAAACTGGCGCTAAGGTGATGATTCCGCTCTTCATCGAAAACAACACCAAGATCCGTGTGGATACCCGCGACGGTTCTTACCTCGAACGCGCAAAGTAAGACATTGTCATCCTGGAGCGCGTAGCGCGATGGGATCCAGTGATTTTTCAAAAGCCTCGTCCAAGCGACGGGGCTTTTGTTGTACTGCGGCGAAGTCGCATAGACAAACTGTCTATAGTTTTTCTGGGGGCAGTCGCGCGCTTAGCCTCTTTTCTGTATAATTTATAATTGTTGTTTAACCCAAAGGGATATATGGGAATGTTTAATAAGGTTTCTGGTTTTGCGTCCGCGGTGTGTGTTGCTGCGGGCTTTGTGCTGTTTGGTGCGGCTTCTTCCGAGGCGGCTCCGGACCCGAATTTCCACATCTACATTGCGTATGGCCAGTCCAACATGGGCGGCACGGCAGATGCGCAGAGTGCGGACAAGGTCGAAAATTCGCGCTTCAAGATTTTTGCGACTCAAAAATGCTCGGGCAAGGGTCGTAACACGCTTGGCGATGTTTACCCGGCGGTGCCATCGCTTTTTAACTGCGGCAATACGATTTCGATTGCTGACTGGTTTGGGCGCACGATGGCCGACAGCATGCCCGATGTGACGGTTGCGATTATTCCGGTCGCGGTAGGCGGTGCGAGTATCAAACTCTTCGACCAGGACCAGTACAAGAGCTACCTCTCGACCGCAGAAACCTGGCTCCAGAATTACGCGAAGGAATACGCGAGCGATGGCAACGTGACGAAGACGATTATCGACATCGCAAAAAAGGCGCAGGAAAAGGGCGTTATCAAGGGCATCATCTTCCACCAGGGCGAAACGGATGGCGGCTACTCGGACTGGCCGAAAATTGTGAAGAAAACTCGCGACGATATTCTCAAGGCGCTCAACTTGAGCTCCGATACGGTGCCGTTCGTGGCGGGCGAGCTCTTGCGTGAAGGCTGCTGCTATTCCGACCGCGTGTCGAAACTCCCGAACACGATGGACAACACCTATTACGCCTCGTCCGAGAACTTGAAGGGCAATGGCGTGGACCGCTACCATTTCAATCACGATGCCTATGTGGAATTCGGCAAACGCTATGCGGCGCAGATGCTCAAAGCTGTGAACCGCAAGCCCGTGGAACCTGTTCCGCAGAAGCCGTTTGGCAAAGTGGTGGGCGATAGTGTTGTCGCAGGCGAACCGGCGGAAATCCCGGGCAGGATCGAGGCTGAAAACTATGACATCAATGGCGTCGGCACAGGCAATTCCTCTTATGCGGATAATGATTCCGAAAACAGGGGCGGTGTGTACCGCAAGGATGGCGTTGATATTTATGAGGGCGGTAACAATTATGCTATTGGCTACACGCAAGAAGGTGAATGGCTGGAATACACCGTGAACGTGACTGAAACGCGCAAGTACGGTATTTGCGCATTTGTGGCTTCAGGTACAGAATCGTCTAGCTTCAGCTTGCTCTTGGATGATAAGGAAATAGTTCCGTCTACGAAGGTTCCAAAAACAGGCGAGGATTGGAATAGTTATGACGTGTTGGAATTGGGCGAGGTTGAATTTACTGAGGGCGAGCACGTGCTGAAGCTTTTGATTACAGGCAACTACGTGAACATTGACTGGATTAATGTTTACGATCCGAGGCTTGCCATTCAACCGAAATTTGTTGCGTCATCGGGTCCGCAAACTTATGATGTGTTTGATTTGCTCGGGGCGCATGTCGGCCGTGTCGAAGCAGCAACTGCTCAGGATGTCTCGCAGAAAGTCCGCGCACTCGTGAAGCAGAACGGCACGTACCTCGTGAAGTCCCGTAACAGTTCCGCGGCCATCCGCGTGATGAAGTAATTTTTGCGATTCTAAAGAATGGCTTTTCTAAAGACCTGGGCGACCTCGTCCGGGTTATCGCTTTTAAGCCAACTTAACGTTTCGGTACCGCGGTAGCTCCAGGCGAAAATGTTCTTGATGCCTGCAGCACGGCTTTCAGCGACAGCGATGGCGAGGTCATTTTCGCGGCCCGCTTCAATTTGGTACGCCTTGACCCACATCTGTACGGATTTCCCGTAGCGGTTTGCGACTTCGACGAGCTTGTTTGCTGTTTCGCGGTACTTTTCGCGGACCCATTCTTCACTTGCTCCGCGCTCCCAGTACGGGTCGCTTGCAATTTCATCGACGGCATCGAGGCGCGCGACACGACCCCAGTCGTCGAGCCCCGCCGGGAACCACGGCGGGAGCATGCAAACGCAGTTGCGTTTGCCGCGCGCTTTAACATCTTGAGTCATCTCGTCCAAGAAATCAATGAGGCTTTCTTCGCGGAACTGCTTTACGTCGTCTGTAAGTTCGGCGGGCATCTCGTAACCAAACTTTGTACGGAACTTTGCGCGGCATTTTTCGCAGCGGCAGCTCCAGTTGCTAAGCCCACCCTTTTCAAAATAAAAGTGTGGCTCGTCCCAGAAAATCGTAGAGACGTTTGTGTCGCAGACAGTCGCAATCCACTTGTGCATGTAGGCGCGGAACTCTGGGTGGTTCGGGCAGGCGGCGACCTTCGGCTTTCCGTCTATGGCGACCTGGCACATGTCGTGATTCCTGGCGGTGAGTTCCGAATACGCTTCACCGCCAAATACGCGACCGACACCCCATGGGTTCACGTAAACGGAAAGTCCCATGGCGGCGGACTCGTTCACAATCTGCTTCATGGTGTCGTAATAGTATTGCAGGTCTTCTTCGCTCCACGTGTGGAGCACTGCGTTGTATCCTGCTTCTTTTATCTGTACAAGGTCCATGCGTGCGAGCTTCGGAGAGCGCACACCAAAGTAGCTAACGCCTTTAATCACGGTTGAAAACCTCTGTTTTAAATTCCTCTAAAGCTCTTGTGCTGAGTCCACTTGGCCCACTGCGGGCTGCAGTTCTTGTGTAGCACATTTTCGAGCGTGGCGTACCATTCTTCTTCGTTGATGGGGCGCCTGATCCAGAACGTGCTGTCGTCCCTTGAATCTTCGGGGAGAGGCATGTCGTCCGGAATGATTTCGATAATCCACGATTCGGGAATGCCGTTGTGGAGTTCCTTGCTGAAGGCGAGGTTCTTCTCGGTCGCGTGGTCGGCATGGTCAAAGATGATGAGCGATGGCGACTGGCCGATGATGAGTGCCGATTCCAAAAGGCTCTGGGCGCTTTCGATGGAATTGCAAGTATAGAGGGTGGAATCTTCCGCCATGTTACCATGTTCTAAAAGCCAGCGGAAGGTCCACTGGTTCAGCTTGTCGAGGCTGCCTGGCGATGATGGCGTTATAAAAAATATGTGTCCCACGCCTAAAGTATAGAAAGTTTATTGTTAAATTATTGGCAGAAAAAATTGAATTACCCTAGAAAAATATGAATTTCCCAGACCTTGGCGAATTTAGGTTCGTCAGCAAAATTTTGGAAGGGGCCCACCCCTTGAAGAACGAACCGCCGGCACACCGCAGCTGGCTGAACGTCGGGGATGACTGCGCCATCTTTGACGGCTGGCTTGCGACCAAGGACCTCTCGGTCGAGAACACACACTTTCGCCTGGACTGGTCGAGTCCGGAACAGGCGGTCGAGAAGCATATTGTGTCCAACGTTTCGGATGTGTCTTCCATGGGCGGTCGGCCCAAGATTGCGCTGTTCGGACTTTGCGTAAACAAAAAATGGAGCGAAGAAACTCGAAACAGAATTGCAAAAGCGGTTGCGCAAGGCTTTGAGAGAAGAGGAATTACGTTGATTGGCGGAGATACGGTCTCTGGCGATGTCGGGATGTTTTCGACAACTCTCCTCGGCACGACCGATGGAGAAATTTCGCTCCTCCGTAGCGCCGCAAAACCGGGAGACCACGTTTTTGTGGCGGGAACTCTCGGCAAATCTGACGCCGGCCTCTGGATTTTGATGAACCATCCCGAAGAATCAAAACGCTTCCCGAGGCTTGTCGAATACCACCTGGCACCCAAAATTTGCGAGGATGCGGGGGCCCAACTGGTCAAGCAGGGGGTGCGTGGCGCCTGCATGGACATTAGCGATGGCCTTAGTTCCGAATTGAACCACCTTGCGCTTTCGTCGGATGTTTCCATCGAAATTGACGAGCAAAAACTGCCGATTGACCCCGATGTTTTGGAAATGTGCAGGTATTTTGGCCTGTCACCCCTCCAATTTGCACTAAATGGTGGCGAAGAATACGAACTTCTGTTCACTTCTAATCTTACAAAAAGTATATATTTAGAAGGAGCGCCCCCAAAGGGCGAAATCCACGATATCGGTTTGGTATCTCGTGGGAGTGGTGTTTATATGAAAAGGCAAGATGGAGTTAAGACGCTCCTGAATGCTCAGGCGTGGTCGCATCTATGAAAGATTCAAATAGTTTAGGGCAGTTGCTGGTTCGCGTTAACCTGATTAACGAAGACCAGTTGAAGTACGCCGAAGACGAAGTCAAGTATCAGGCTCAGTTGGGCAAAAAGGTGACCCTAGTCCAGATTCTTTTGAAGGCTGGCATGGTCAAGCAGGAACAGCTGACGGATATTCTTGGTGTCCAGATGCAGAGTGTCACCAAGAAACGTATTGGTGAAATGCTTTTGGACCAGGGCTTCATCACGCAAGACCAGCTGAACGAAGCTCTTGAAAAACAGAAGACGTCTGGGGGCAAGCGCCTCGGCCGTGTGCTTGTCGATTTGAAGTTTATCGACGAAAAGAAGCTCACGGACATTCTTTGCTGCCAGTTCGAAGTCCCGTTTGTAAAGCTTGATGCCATCAAGCTCGATGAAAAGGTTTATGAGTTCATTGCCGAAGACCAGTGCAAGGCGAACAAGATTGTTCCTCTGTACGTGACGAAGGACTCTCGCCAGGCTCTCGTGGTTGCCATGGCGGACCCGACAAACGTGCGCCTCAGGGACTCCATCAAGTTTAAGGTCAAGCGCAATGTCGATGTGGTCATGGCGTCTGAACAGGACATCAAGAAGACTATCGATATCCTTTTTGCGGGGCACGGCCCGGCCGAAGAATCCCTTGCAGAACTTATTGGAGGTTCTGGAGAGGATGAACTTGAAACGGTCGAACGCGGAAATGGCAATAGCGATGAACCGGAACTGACTGACGAAGAAGGCCGCCAGGTCGTGAAGATTGTGACGACCTTGATCCATGAAGCCATTGCCCGTCACGCCTCCGATATTCACCTTGAACCGCAAGAGACGTTCCTCAAGTTGCGCTACCGTATTGATGGTGACTTGCAGGTGATGTCTCCGATTCCGGCACGACTCATGCCGCAGATTCTTTCGCGTATCAAGCTTTTGTCCAAGATGGACATTGCTGAAAAGCGTAAGCCGTTGGACGGCCGCTTCACGGTGCGTTACAAGGGATCCGAAGTTGACCTTCGTGTGAGCTCATTCCCGATTTCTTTGCGTAAGCGCGGTGTCTGCGAAAAGATCGTTATGCGTATTTTGGACCCGAATTCGGGTCAGTTCCCGCTCAGGGAAATGGGCTTTGACGCCCGCGTGCTCAAGCAGTTTATCGATGCGATTAATGCCCCGAACGGCATTGTGCTCGTTACCGGTCCGACGGGTTCCGGTAAGTCTACCACGCTTTACGCTTCTATTCGAGAAATTTTGGATTCCACGATCAACATCTCGACGATGGAAGACCCGGTGGAATTGAATATTGACGGTGTGAACCAGGGCCAGATTAACAATGCCGCAGGCTTTACCTTTGCGGCGGGCATTCGTGCCTTGCTCCGTCAGGACCCGGACGTGATTATGATCGGTGAAATGCGTGACCAGGAAACCTCGACGATGGCTATCGAAGCTGCTTTGACGGGTCACTTGGTCTTCAGTACGCTCCATACGAACGACGCTGCCGGTGCATTCCCTCGTTTGCTCGAAATGGGACTGGAACCGTTCCTTGTGTCTACTGCAATTAAGGGTGTCTTGGCCCAGCGTCTTGTGCGCCGCATTTGCAAAAACTGCAAGGAGCCGGTTGAAATTTCGCAGGAACTTCGCGAAGAACTCCACCTCTCGCCGGACATGCAGTTCTACCATGGCCGCGGTTGCGAAAAGTGCGATGGTTCGGGCTTCAAGGGCCGTTGCGGTATTTACGAGTTCCTCGTGCCGAACGAAGCTGTGCGTAACCTCGTGATCAAGCGCGCATCCGGTGACGAAATCAAGCGCGAGGCCATCAAGTCTTGCGAAATGATTACGCTCCGTATGGACGGCATCAACAAGGCGCTCCAGGGCCAGACCACGTTGGAACAGGCCATCGGCGCATCCACAGCCGACGAATAGTTCGAAGCTTGTCGCTCCGAGTTTTTAATCTTGTCATCCCCGCCTCCGAGCGGGGATCTCCTATTTTTGTAAGAGTCTAAACTAATAACTAATGACCATTGACCAATAACCATTGGCTATTTCCTAATGCCTAACCCCTAAAACCTACAACCTATTTTCTATATTGCACATCTGTATATCGACTAGGAGTGCTAGATGGACGATTTTGTAGAATGCAATGTTGTTGATGATAGTGTTTTAGATAAAGAGTTGAACCCGGAACAGGCCGCTGCCGCGAAGAAAATTAACGGCCCGATGCTGATTTTGGCCGGTGCAGGTTCAGGAAAGACGCGTTGCATTACTTACAAGATTGCTCATCTGGTTTCGTACCACAATATCGATTCCAATCGCGTGCTTGCGGTGACCTTTACGAACAAGGCCGCTCGCGAAATGAAGGACCGTATCCAGAAGCTTTTGAATTGCCGTAAGCCGTTCACGTGGATGGGCACGTTCCACTCCGTTTGCCTTAAGCTTTTGAAGCTCTGCTTGGCGAAAGAATCCGTAATCAAGGCGCTTGGCGGCAAGTGGTTTGATGCAAACTTTTCCATTTACGATGACGACGACCAGAAACGCATCCTCAAGGAAATCTTGAAGGACGATCTTGGCGATGATTACGATGTAAATGAGCTGAAGAAGGTCCATAGCGCGATTTCCCGTTTCAAGAATACGGTCTTGTACAAGAATGACAAGGCTGTCTTGCAGACGCCGGATGTGGCGGCTTTGAACGCTGAATTTGCCGATGAAGAACGCAAGGCCCGCTATTATGCGGCTTACCAGAAAAAGCTTGCGGAATCGAACGCGATGGACTTCGACGACCTGCTGTTCAATACGGTTCGCATGTTGCAGATGGTCCCGAATTTGGCGGAACAGCTGAGAATGCGTTTCCAGTACGTTGTCGTGGACGAATACCAGGATACGAACGACGTCCAGTATGAACTTTTGAAGTTGCTCATCAACAGGGATACGAAAAACGTAACGGTGGTGGGCGATGACGACCAGAGTATTTACGGTTGGCGTGGCGCAAACATCAAGATTATCCGTAACTTCCACCGCGATTTTGCTCCGGTGACGATTGTCAAGCTCGAACGCAATTACCGCTCGACCGCGAACATCGTTAAAGGCGCTGGTTCTGTGATTGCGCATAACGTCCGCCCTGCCGAAATGCAGAAGAACGTGTTCTCCAAAGAAGAAGCGGGCGAGCTTATTCACGTGCGCTATTTTGAAGATGACCGTGCCGAAGCATCGAACATTGCAAAGACGGTGGCTCAGGCGGGTCCTGATTTTTATGCCAAGACGGCAATTTTCTACCGCACGAACGCGCAGTCCCGAGTGCTTGAAAAGGCGCTCAACGATTTGCGCATCCCGTCGGTGATTTTTGGCGGTACAAGATTCTGGGACCGCAAGGAAATCAAGGATGTACTTGCCTACTTGCGCGTGCTCGCTAACGAAAAAGACGATGCCGCTTACTTGCGTGTGATTAACACTCCGCCGCGTGCCATCGGCAAGACTACAGTCGAAGGCGTGCTCGCCAAGGTGAAAGCGGGCGAGGGTTCGTTCTGGGACAATTTATTGGCCGAGGCGAACGGCACGGGGCGCGGCGCTCCGAAGCTTAAGGTTTTTACGGACCTTGTGACGAACTGGAAGAACATGATGACTTCTGGCGAGTATCCGCTTCCGATTCTTGCTGAACATATCATCAACGATACGGGCTATAAGGACTTCTTGCGCAAGGAAGACGAAGTCACTGCCGACGAACGAATTGCGAACTTGGACGAAATGATTAACGCTATCCGTGAATTTGACGAAGAACATCCGGGCGCAACGCTCGATGCGTTCTTGCAGGATATTTCGCTTTTGACGGATGGCGACAAGAAGGTCGATACGTCGAAGGGCCTTGTGACGCTCATGACGATTCACATGGCAAAGGGCTTGGAATTCAATACGGTTCATTTGGCGGGTTGCGATGACGAAATCTTCCCGCTTGTGCGTGGAACTTCTATGCTCTCGATGGCCGAAATCAACGAGCAGATGGAAGAAGAACGCCGTTTGTTCTATGTGGGCTGTACCCGTGCCGAAAAGAAACTTTATCTGTACCATGCGGAACGCAGATTCTTCCAGGGGAATATCCGTCCGTTTGCGCCGTCGCGCTTCCTAAAGGAATTGGATCCGTCCGTTGTCGACTTTACGCCGTGCTTGAATACACGTCCGTCTGTTCCTGATTTTGTCGGCAATACGCGCTCCAAGCCTTCTTATGGTTCTTACGGCTCGTCGAACTATGGCTCTCGTCCGTCCTATGGCAATTCGGGCACGGGCAATTCCTATGGAAACCGCTCGTTTGGCGGTGCCTCCCACGGCAGTAGCTTTGGCGGATCCCGTAGCGGTTTTGGCGGGTCTTCGTTTGGTTCTCGCCCGGCACCTGTTCCGGCGTCCATCAAGAAGAACGATAAGCACATTGTTTACCGCAATCCGGTGAAGGTTGTAAAGGCTCCTGCTCCGTCCGGCCCGACTATCGAGTACGATAATCCGTACCACGAGGGTGCACGCGTTCGCCATTCCAGGTATGGAACGGGCGTGATTATGAAGGCTTATGGTAATGGCGACAACGCTCGTGTCGATGTGCGCTTCGACCGCGAGAACATGAACCGCACCATCATCCTCAAATACGCTGCATTGGAAGTGATTGGATAGCGGCTCCGCTGCAGTTACTAGTTAATAGTTGGTGGTTATTAGAATTTTTAATAAAAATCATCTAGTAACTAGTAACTCATAACTAGGAACTCTTATAAAAATTCTATTTTATTTCTCGAAAAATGAGGTAATCATGCTTGAACGTGAAGAAGTTTTGAAGCTCGCGAAGTTGTCTCGCTTGAGCATCGCAGAAGAAGATATTCCGGCAATCAAGGGTCACTTGGACAAGATGCTCGACCATCTCGAAGCATTGAAGGCTTTGGACCTTTCTAACGTGGAACCGATGACCGCTGTCGAAAACGGCGCAACCATCCTCCGCGAAGACGTGCCGGTGCAGGGCTTTACGCTCGATCAGGCTTTTGCAAATGCTCCGGCTGTCGAAAACGACCACTTCGCCATCCCGAAGGTGATGTAGTCGGCGCACTTGCCCGACGCATTTGCCGAATTTCGCGCATTTCGTTACGCATTTCGCTTTGAACAAGGTCAGCTGCATCGTTCCTGCCCGCATGGGCTCGTCCAGATTTCCGGGGAAACCTCTCCTGAAGCTCAACGGCAAGGAGATGATTGTCCGTACTATGGAACGGGCGCTCCTTGCGGATTGCTTTGACCGCATTGTCTGCGCAACGGACAGTCCCGAAATCGAGGCTGTGGTCACGGCGGCTGGCTTTGATTGCGTGATGACTGGCGAATGTGCAACAGGTTCCGACCGCGTGGCGGAGGCCGCTAAAAAGCTCGGCCTTGATCTGGTCGTGAATCTCCAGGGCGACGAGCCTCTCGTTGAACCTTCCGTGCTCCGCGATGTCGCGAAAGACCTCTCGGAACACCCCGACTGCTGGGTGACGGTCGCATGCCCGTTGAACCCTGCAGAAGCTGAACTCAAGACTGTCGTGAAAGTGCTCGTGCGCGACGGTGTGGCGGTTGACTTTACAAGGTCTGTGCCGCCTGCAGAAGCGAACCGCTGGTTCCAGCACCAGGGCATTTACGCATACTCCCGCGAAGCCCGTGACGAGTTTGCATCGCTCCCGCAGAACAAGATTGAGCTGGAACGCTCGTTAGAGCAGATGCGAATCTTAGGGCGCCGCCCCATCCGCATTGTCCAGAGCGCTTACCCGAGCATTTCCGTGGACGTCCCTGCGGACGCAGCCCACGTCGAGAATATTTTGCTAGATCGCTTGTTATATCCTTGTTTTGATGAACCTCTCAAAAAAGGCAATGAACGCATCTGAAAAAAGAATTCTCAAACTCGCAATCATCCTCTTTATCATTGGCTTAACTGTCCGCTACCTCCCGTGGGGACTCCCGTCTATCGAAACGTTCGAAGTCGGTGACGCCATTATTGTTGCAAATGCATCTCCGGCGATTACTGACGGAGTTCCTCCTGCGGATACGAGTGCGGTCCTGGCTAGCGATACCGACAAAGTAATACCCCTTGCGGATCCAGGCCCGAAATCGACCGAGCATTCCTCCGAACATCACCGGAAAGCAAAGAAAAAAGTCTCGTTTCCGCTAAATATCAATACGGCGAGCGCCGATGATCTGTGCGCCATAAAGGGGGTGGGACCCAAGCTTGCCGAGAAAATTGTCGAGCGTAGGACTGCTGCAGGGCCGTTCAAGGGGCCTTCTGACCTCAAAAAAGTGCATGGAATTGGAAAGAAAAAGCTTGAAACAATGTTACAATCGATAATTTTTGATTAGTTTTAGGATATAAAACTTTACATAAGCATATTTATGAGCGATACGAAGTTATATCTAGGCATTGAAGTTGGTGATACTTCCATGAAGGTTGCCCTTGTGGACGCTTCTGCAAAGAAGGTGGTCAAGGCGGCTGTTCTCCCGACGGAGAGCAACCCCATTTACGATATTTTCCTTTTTGAAAGCATGCTCCAGCAGTGGGTGGACGAGAACCAGATCAAGGATATCGAGGCGACTTCTGTCACGATGCCTGCGACGATGTCGATTATCCGCAAGGTCTATGTGCCGCAGGAGGCTGTCGCGAACAAGGATCAGTACCTCAAGTGGTATATGGAACTTTTCTCGAACGCCGATGTGAGCGCCTACGTTGTGGACTCGATTACGTTAAGTGGCGACGATACCTTGGGGTATAACGAACTCATCATGGCTGTCCGCAAGGAATGGGTCGAAGCTCTGCGCAAGGGTTTCCGTTCCCGTATCCTCTCGCCGAAGTCGATGGAAGTCGATGTGCTCTCGCTTATGAACGTGATGGATGTTGGCGAAAAAATCAAGGATGCGGTTTGCGTGGTGAAGGCGGACTTCGCCGGCGTGACGCTTGCCTGGATGCGCCGTGACGAACTCCTCGCTTTGCGCTGCGTCTCGACGCTTTCGATGGTCGGCAAGACCGAAGATGTGGCGTACCCGATTCTCGCCAATGAAATTGTTGAACAGATGAAGCTTGTCCAGTCCGAAAACGCCGTCAATGGTGTGACAGACGTGCGCCTTTGCGGTGAAATGGCTTCGAACGAAGAGTTTGTGAATATTCTCTTAGGAAAGTTGGGCGACTACAAGGTCTCGTTGATGACCGAGTTCTCTCAGCTCCCGAGTGACGAAAGCGTGAACCCCGTTGATATGATTTGCTGTGTCGGTGCCGTCGGTGCTGCGCTCAATCAGATGGAGGGTGTATGATTCATATGAACCTTATTGCGGTGGCGGAAAAGAATTCCTCCATCGGTAGCGTTTCGCAGCATCTGCATGTCACGAATGTCGCGGATGTGGAACGCCAGTATAAGAGAAAGTATTTGACTGTTGCCGCTATAGTTGTGGCTGCAGTTCTTGGCTTAAGCGGTTATTTGAGCATGAATGGCGTTCCGGCGGCGTTGGAAGGCGTGTTCCCGGACTCTTACCTCAACTTGATTGGGGCTAAGTCGGCTTCGACATCTAAGACGGCCTCTGCCGGTCCGACCGCCGAAGAGATTGCAAAACAGAAGGAAGCCTTGGCAAAGGCTCGTGCCGCCATGCCTGTAAAGGACATCGTTGGCGAAATCCAGCCGCAGGCTCTGTTTAATAACAAACGAACAGGCTACGGCAGTTACTTGCCTCTCGAAAAGCTCTCGTTCCAGAAGACTTCGCTTCCGCAGTTCCTCTCTTTCTTGAACACGGCTGTGCCGGACGATATCGGGTTCTCGGAATGTGTGTTCCAGGCTCCGAACTATTATTACTTGCGCGGTGTTGCCATGAAGGCTTCTTCGCAGCATACTCTCATGGATAGACTTAAGGCTGTGAGTAAGCAGTTCCAGTCGCCGATTGCCTCTGAAGCGGCTACCGAAGTGGCTGCGTTTGGCCAGTTCAATGTTCCGCAGGTGCGCCTCGATGCCGTGCGTGGCTTTGTCCCCACAGCTGAAATTGGTGCAGAAGTCAAGGCTTTCAAGTCTCTTGCGACTACGAATAAGGTACAGCTGAAGGGCCTCGAAAAGCCTGTTGTCGAAGACTTTGGCGTGTTTAAGCGCTATGCGTACAACGTTTCGTCGACGGCGGACTTTGCCGACTTGCTGAATTTCTTGAACACATTTGCAAATTCCCCGATCCGCATGGGTATCCCGAAGGCAGAACTCAAGTTCGCCAAGAAGTTCTTGATTACGAACATGCGTGTCGAAATGTTCGTTCTCCGTTAGTATGCCGATTCGTATTACTGGCGGTTCGTTGCGGGGGCGCAACATCGAGTCCCCGGATACTATGAAAACGCGTCCGACGGCTTCCCGCACTAGGGAAGCTCTCTTTAACATTTTGCAAGGCGTCGATGGGTTCCGCATGCTGGACCTTTTTGCCGGCAGTGGCATTATGGGGCTCGAGGCGTTGAGCCGTGGGGCCGCAAGCGTTACAGCTGTGGAACTTGCTCGTGTGCAGGCGAAGATGATTGAACGCTCGTACAAGTCGGTCGGTATGGATTCCAGACTCAGGCTTTTGGAAACGAGCGTTTTGACTTTGAAAAAGGAAATTGTCTGTGCGGATGGCGGTTTTGACCTGATTTATGCGGATCCGCCGTTCAAGGACATGGATTACCCGGACTTGCGCCCGTTTATCGAATGGCTTAACCTTGGTGGAGTGGCCGTTTTTGAGGCTCCGAGCCGCAAGTTGCCCGAATGGGCCAAGGGGGAGGATTTTCAGGGGCAAGTTCGTCGCTATGGCGAGTCGTCGCTGATTATTTTCAGGGCGTGATTTTTGTAAATTATACCACATGGTGTGGAAATCAAAAGCACAGAAGAAATCGATTGTGGAGGCAGGCCGTGAACGCCGTGTGGCGGTGTTTGCAGGTTCCTTTGATCCGTTTACCGTAGGTCACTTTGACCTTGTGAAGCGTGCCGCAGGCCTCTTTGATACCCTTGTTGTGCTTGTCGCCCAGAATGCAAGCAAGAAAAACTTGTTTGACGCCGAGACGCGCAAGGCGATGGTGGAGGCGGCAGTCTCTGAATTCTCAAATGTGAAGGTTGCTGTCCATGGCGGTTTGACAGTTGATTTTATGAAGTCCGTCGGGGCGCATTACCTGGTTCGTGGCGTTCGCAGTTCCGCAGACCTAGATGCCGAACAGGCTGTAGCCTGGAACAATAAGGTTATCTATGGGGATGGCGATGTCGAGACGGTGCTTTTGCTCAGTGCGCAGGAACACCTCGTGGTGAGTAGCACCCTCGTGCGTGAACTCCTCAAGTGCGGTGCCGCTAAGAGCGCATCCGAACAGAAATCGCTCCTCTCTAAATATGTGCCAAAGAACATGGTCTCCATGCTTTTAAAAGAGTTTAGGAAGAATTATGAAGCCATTTAAATATTTGCCCAAGGCGTTGCAGACGCTGTTGCTTGCGAATGCCGCTGTTTTTATTATCGCATTCCTGGGACGCGGACTTGAAATCAACCTGGGCGCCGGTTACGGGAGCCTCACGGATTACATCAGCTATTATGGCGCATTTATGCCGAGAGTCCCGCTTGAACTGTGGCGCTACGTGACGTACATGTTCATCCACTTTGACTTTATGCATTTCTTCTTCAATATGCTGATGCTCTGGATGTTCGGTTCCGAAGTGGCAGAATGGATGGGGTCGCGTCATTTTATCTCGATGTATTTTTTCTGTGGAATCTTTGCGGCGCTGTTCAGCTTCTTCATGTGCTTGCTCGGACTCACGAACAATCCGATTATCGGTGCGTCGGGCGCCTTGATGGGTGTCTTTGTCGCTTACTACAAGTTCTTCCCGGATCGTGTCATCCTCATGTTCTTTGTCATCCCGATGCGAATCAAGAACGCCATGTGGGTGATGATTGCGCTTGATATTCTCTTTGCAAATTCGGGGGACATGATTGCACACTTTGCCCACTTGGGCGGTGTCGTGGCCGGTTTCCTTTACATGGCGGTTTTCCAGAACGGACCGAAGGTGCTTTACAACTCTCCGCTTTCGGCTATTTTCCGCCTGTTCTCCAGCAATCCTGAAAAGTATAATCGAGGCCGTTCTTCGCGCTCTTCCCATAGCGATAGCGTTGAAGAACCGGAAGTTCTCGAAGGTGAAGTGTTCTACGTAAATGAACAGAAGCGCATGGACGAAATCCTCAAGAAGGTGGAACGCGAAGGCCTCCAGTCCTTGAGTGAATCGGAACGTGATTTTTTATTAAAAGCGGGTGACAAGTTGCGTCGCCGTCGCGGAGGATTCTAATGAAGAAAGTTCTTGGTATGGGCGCTGCCCTTGTTGATATTTTGGCAAACGTGAGCGATGAATGGATTGCTGCACAGGGTGTCCAGAAGGGCGGCATGAACATGGTCGACTGGCCGCAGATGGAAAAGTTCCTTGGTGCACTCGAAAATCCGATTCGCGTGCCGGGCGGCTCTACTTGCAATACCATGGTCGGTCTTTCCCGCTTGCATGGCAAGGCTGCCTTTATTTCGAAGATTGGCGATGATGAACTCGGCAAGCTTTTCCAGGAACACTTGAAGAATAACGGCGTGGAATCGAAGCTCGGAATGAGCGATGTCGCTACGGGTTGCGTGTTCTCTGCCGTGACTCCGGATGCCCAGCGCTCCATGTGGACTTACCTTGGCGCTTCGGACTTCCTCGGTTCGGATGACTTTACTCCGGCTCTCTATGATGGTGTGGGCCTCCTCTATGCAGAAGGTTATCGCGCATTTAACGGTGAATGCTTCAAGAAGTCGTTTACTCTGGCTCGCAGCCTCGGTGTAGAAACGGCTCTTGACTTTAGCTCGTTCGGCGTTGTCGAAGCTTGCCGCAAATTGTTCGATGAACTTTTCGAAGAAAAGATGATTGATATCATCATCGCTAACGAAGACGAAGCTTACGCTTATGCAGGCGTCAAGGAAGAAGCTGCCCTCGAAGTCTTGGCCAAGAAGGCTAAGGTTGCGGTCGTGAAGATTGGCAAGCGTGGCGCCTTGATTGCTAAGGATGGCGTGGTGACTCGCGTATCTGCGGGTGCTGCAAAGGCTATTGATACGACGGGTGCCGGTGACCTCTGGGCATCGGGATTCCTCTATGGTTACATGAACGGCTGGGATATGGAACGCTCGGGCAAGCTCGGTAGCATCGTCTCGAACGAAGTGGTCCAGGTGATGGGCGCCCAGATTCCGGAAGAAGGCTGGCAGCGCATTTACGCCCAGATGTAATTGAGGGTATATGGTTTCTGTTGTTCGTTCTTTTGTGAAGTCGTGGACTTTGAGTGCCTTAATCGTGCTTGCTTTTGCAGGTGCTGCAAATGCGGCTGGAAATGCTGCTGAAAAAAGTGATGCCGAAAAGGCTGAACTTGTCGCTGAAATTGCCGTGCGCGATAGCGTGATGGCGATTCACGACAGCGTCTGCATCGTTGAAAAGAAAGCTCTCCGTTCGGACTTAGAAATCGAAAGAGCCAAGTGCGAAAACTGGGAACAGAGCTATAACACACTGAAGAAGAACAACGAAACTTGCGCCAAGGCGTTGAGCGTTGCTGTACAGGCAAGTCAGGAACAGGCTGAAAAGCAAAAAGCCAAGGAAAAAGAAAAGGAAAAGTCTGATGTCGTGATGCAGTCTGCATCTATGGCGGCAAGCTTTGGACTTGGCATGCTTATCATGTGGCTGATTCTGGATTAACTTTTTTTGAGGGATTGAAATGAAAAAAACGACATTTGTCTTGAGCTTGCTTTTGGGCGCAGGTCTTGCAATCGCTAAAAAGTCTGATGTTCCGACGGGACCGTTCCATTGGGGAACGACGCTTAAGCAAATTGCTTCAATCCCCATGACCACTGCTGAAATTTCGGCGTTTATGCCCGAAAAGAAGGTGCTGTTTGTCGTTGGCGGAGAAAATGTTCTCGAAGTGGTTGATTTGGCTGACCCCGCAAATCCGAAAAAGATAAGCGAAATCAAGTTGCCGGGGGGCGCCTCTAGCGTAACGGTCAATGGAGACCTTGTTGCCGTAAGTCTCTTGAACAATCCCGAATGGAAAATGGGCCATGTGCAGGTGATGCGCTACAACAAGAAACTCGAAGTTCTTGGAAAGCATGAACTGTGCTACATGCCCGATATGATTACGTTTACGCCGGATGGTACAAATTTGCTCGTGGCCTGCGAAGGCTCTCCGGACGAGACGTTCTCGGAAGATCCGGAAGGCGGCATTGGCGTTTTGTCGATTGCAGGCGTGAATGCGTCGGCGAGTGCAGCTGATTTAGCTAGGACTTGGAAAAAGCCGCAAAAGACGGTTGTCGGATTTGGTGAACTGGATTCGCTTGCATTGATGGCTAAAGGCATCCGTAAGACGGGCGTGAAGAGTTTTGCGCAGTCGCTTGAACCGGAATACATTACGGTTTCTGGTGATGGAAAGACGGCTTGGGTGAGCTTGCAGGAAAACAATGCAATCGTCAAGTTTGATGTCGAAGCGAAGAAAATCCTGGATGTGTTCCCGCTCGGTTATGTGGACCATTCCAAGCCGGGATTTGGCCTGGACATCAAGAAGAACAAGAAAATTGAAATCAAGAATTATCCGCTGCGCGGCCTTCGCCAACCCGATGGAATTTCGGCGTTCAGCGCAGGTGGAAAGACGTTTGTGCTCACGGCGAACGAGGGCGCTCCGGTCAACGATTACAAGGCCTGGACGGATGTGACAACTCCGATGATGCTCTTGCAGAATGGTGTCATTGATCCGAGTGTGTTTACGTCGCAAGTGCTTGAAGATGTGAAGAACATCTCCGTGAGCAATTTGGAACGCTGCAATGTTGTGCCTGATAAGACCGAAAATGGAATGTGTCCTTACATGTACAGCTTTGGAACGCGCTCGATTAGCATTTTCGATGGCGAAACAGGGCACCTGATGTGGGATTCGGGCGACGCTTTTGAACAGATGATGGCCCAGATGGCGCCTGATTACTTTAACTGGAATTCCAAGAAGGGTAAAGTCAAGATGGATGCCCGCAGCGAAGATAAGGGCTGCGAACCGGAAAACGTGACAACGGGTGTTGTTGGCGATAAGCGCTATGCATTTGTCGGGCTGGAACGCTCGAGTGTCGTTGCCGTGTTTGACATTGCGGGCGTTGAAAACGGAAATACGCCGAAGATTGTGGATTATTACTTGAATCCGAAAGATCGCGGCCCTGAAGGCATCTTGTTTATCCCTGCCGAAAAGAGCCCGAATGGCGAACCGCTTTTAATTGTAGGCTTTGAGTACAGCAAGACTCTTGCTGTATATAGCGTGAAATAGAACTTAGATGGCGGTTTGGGTCCGCCATGACGCCATGGCTACATTACACTTTCCGGCCACGGGTGCTTTGGATAGCGCCCGCGGAGTTCCTTGCGGACCTCGGCGTAGGTGTTTTGCCAGAAGCTTGTGAGGTCCCATGTCTTTTGTATCGTGCGGAAGTTCGGTGCGAGAATGTCGTAACGCACTTTGAGCTTGCCGTCGGCGATTTTATGCTCGCCGCGGAGTTGCATGAAGTCTTCTATGCGTGCAGAAATCTCAACGAGAACGCCGTCTGCACTTTGTACAATCTTGCCGCTGCTCTGTTCATCGGCTGTGGCGACCGCTTGGTAACTATAGCGGGCTCGCTTGCCGTTTGGCAGTACGTAATG
The DNA here is from genome assembly GCF_002210425.1 of Fibrobacter sp. UWB2. Taxonomy (NCBI): domain Bacteria; kingdom Pseudomonadati; phylum Fibrobacterota; class Fibrobacteria; order Fibrobacterales; family Fibrobacteraceae; genus Fibrobacter; species Fibrobacter sp. UWB2. The sequence goes on from NZ_MWQK01000002.1 coordinate 623,060, forward strand.
ATCGGGGAATGTCTTTTGCAACCAGGCTAACATCGACTTTCCGAAGTAATCTTCGACGATGTTGCGGTAGCGGTCTTCGTTGATGTCTCGCAAAAGGAATATGCCATCCGTGAGCTCGTTGAAGATAAGTTCCATATCTTCTTCGTTGAATTCTGGGAGCCCGTATTCTGGGTAAAGCTTTGCGGCAAGGCGCATCTTGATGAGGAGCGTATGCAAATTTTCTGTGAGGTAGCGGCCACTCCAGTTTTCTTTTTCGAGCTTGTCGCGCCAAGCTTCGGCGGTGAGCTCTTTGAGTTTTTCGAGAATTTTGGGCGATGCTTCTTGCGGGAGAATTTCTTTACGGCTTGTTTCGCGAACGTCGCCGTTGGGGCTTTCGCTTTCGTGAATCTCGACGCCGATAAAGCGTTCTTGACCGCTGCGCCATAAAAGTTCGTAACGAATGATATCGCTTTCTCCGCCGAGCAATTCTTTGGGCACGGGCGCGTAAAGGCTCACGCGAAGTTCGGATTTGCTACCGCCACCCGTGCGGAGCATGGAGAGCGCAAGCAATGCGTAAGGCGGCTCTGACACTTGCAAACGGATGGTGTTGCCGTTGCTCAATTTGTAAACGTTTCCGCTTGGAGTGGCGAGGGCATCCGGGAATGCGGCGAGAAGCTGTTGCGCGATGAAATGTGAAGACAGAGCTTCGCTCTTTTTGGGGGAGGGACGAGCGGACGTCTCCTTGAGTGTATCGCGGAAGTCGCGCAGTTGCTTTAGCGTGAACGAGACTTCTCGCGGAACGTTGATGGCTTTTGAAAGTGTATCGCTTGCAAGCGTGAGCAAGTTGAGCGTATTTTTAGATTTCTGTACAAACTCTGTGCCGGAATGAATCCAAGCCATGGCGGCGAGGAGCAAGTCGGGGAGGTCTGCGGCGCAAGTGGCTTTAGCCAAAATCAATGCGAGCGGAATGTTTGAAATTGGCGTTTGGATGGCGCGCTTGCCAAGTTCTGTGATGCGGCCGTCTTGCAGCATGCCGAATTTCTCGAGCATCGCGGTAGCGACTTTTTCGCGCGCTTCTGGAATTGCCGTAGGCAGTTTTATTTGGGATTGCTTCGCCCCTTTGGGGCTCGCAATGACGTCATCATCAATTGTCACCCTGGAGCCGTTAGGCGATAGGGCCCATGAATCTTCGAGCGCTGCTTTTTGCAATAAAAGTTCCGAGGGCTCGATTTGCAAGACTTCGGGCACGATGCCTTGTGGCATGTGCTTCTCGGCATCTTCGGTCCAGAGGCGGATGGCGCAACCGTTCTGTGTACGGCCGCTACGGCCACTGCGCTGGATGGCGTTCTGCAACGAAATCGGGAGCGTGCGGAGAACGTTCACTTTTTCACTATCATCATATTCACTGACGCGCTCAATGCCGCTATCGACAACGCCTGTGACGTTGGGGACTGTGATAGACGTTTCTGCAATGTTGGTCGTAAAGATGACGCGCGGGCGTTCCGTCTCTTCGAAAATGCGGTCTTGCGTTTCGCGGTCTTGACCGCCGTAGAGTTCAAGGAACTCGGCGATATTGTCGCCCAGAGCTTCGCTCGCGGCGGTGTGGCATTTGGCAATTTCGGCTTTACCCGGCAAGAATACAAGCGTTGTCTGCCAAACGTTATTGCGGTACAAAGTGCGCAATGCACGGACGACTTCGCTTTCGATTCCTTGGCCTGCGCTGATGTTTGTGCCTGCTGCGGGCTTCTGGTGAAGAATTTGTACGGGATAAAGCGGATGCCCGAGTTCCAAGCATTTGACGCCGAGCGCTTGTTCCATTTCTTCGCGGTTGAGCTTTGCACTCATGACGGCGATTCTTGGCGCTTTGATACTTTCACTACCTGAAGTTTGGCTTGCTGCTTGCAATTTGAGCAAGTACGCAAAGAGCAAGTCCATGTCGGCTTTGCGTTCGTGGTATTCATCGAAGATGACCCATTCCGCATTCATCTTGCCGTGCAGAAGCTCCTGCAAAAAGTTACCGTACGTTTGGAACAAGATTCTCGTAGCGCTAGATTTGCAACTGTCTTGGCGGAACTGGTAACCGACGGTCTTGCCGCAGGGCTCGTTGTGGAGTTTTGCTGAGTACTGCGCGAGGGCGAGGGCTGCGATGCGTCTCGGTTGCAACACGACAATGCGACCGCTAAAGTGATTGCTCAAGAACCACGGGATGTACAAAGACTTACCGCTACCGGTGGGCGCTTCGACGAGCAAGTTGTTCGTCTTGTTGACTGCGTCTACGAGCTTTTGTTCTTCTTCGGCAATGGCTAAATCTTTGTACGTGCGCATTGTAGATGTTCTCTTTAGGTTTCTTTAAACAACAGACCCCGGCGCATTGACCGGGGTATATAAATTAAATCTTTTCGCTTCTCTCGTCTCTAGTCTGTGAGCGAAGCGGTCTTTAGTCTGACTAAGCTTTCGGGTATCTCAGCTTTTCGCCGGTAGCTTCATCAATGTAGGGGTGCTTGCCTTCACGGAACTTCTGGTTGATGACCAGGTTCTGGAGTCTTCTGCGGATACCTGCTTCAGTTTTGCAGAAGAAGAACACGACCTTGTTTGTACCCGGAACCTGGAACACAGCGAGCTTAAACTTCTGCGAAACGGCACGACGGAAAAACTTGATATCTTCTTTCTTCGGAATCACCTGATCGCTGCCCGGCTTGATTTCGCAAATCATGTCGGCATCGGCGAGCAAAGCCTTGGACTTCTGCTGGAGGGCAAGGAAGTTCGGTTCGGTGCTCTTGCGGATGTTTTCCATGTTGAACGGGCTTCTGGCTTTCAGGCCCTTGAGCGCACCACGGATAACAAAAAATAAAGCGACGACCACGACCAGGATAATCAGGTAGGGCCAGTTGTTTGCTAAAAAGTCTAACATAATCACCTCAATTTGGTGCCTCAAATATAGCAATTTTTATGAGTTTCGCCAAAACCGCATGCGAATGCCTTTTGTATCTTTGATTCGTGAAATTTTTTGTGAAGACTTTTTTGTTGGCGGGGCTCGTTTCTGCCTTTGCATCTGCAAATGCCGCAGAGTCGGATTCGCTGCGTGTGGATTCCGACCTGTGCAGCGATGGTGCAAAAATCGAATCGATTGAGTTTGAAGGCCTGGAACATACGAAGCCTCGTGTGGTGTGGCGCGAACTTACGCACAAGGTTGGGGGCACTTTTTCACAGAAGGCTTTTGAATCGGAGAAGCTTCGCCTCCAAGACTTGGACCTCTTTACGGATATTTACGTTTCTTGTAAAAATGGAAACGTCGTTTATAATTTCAAAGAAATCTTCCGTTGGATTCCATCGCCGGATAGCAAGACAACTGACCGCGATGGTCTTATGCTTGGACTTGCGCTTGCGAACCTGAATGTGCTTGGCGAAGACATTCGTGCCGAAGTGCACTACCGCACGGCTATCGATCCGTTCTTTGAAAATAACGAGTATGCCTTTTACGCGAGTTCGCCATATTTGTTTGGCATCCCGCTTGGTTGGAATATTGATTTTACGCGAACCGATAGCTGGGACGATCTCCGTGAATTCAAGGACGCGAGTTGGTTGTTGAGTTTGGACTTGAATTGGAAATTTGTTCCGCATTATTCGCTTTTAGGAAAGTTGACTTATCGCTATCTTGAAAAAGGACCTGGCGTGCTACCGGAATTTGGGCTTGGCTTTGCCGTGGACTACCGCGATAGCGAACTCGATACCCGCAAGGGAATTTATTTTGAAAGCGATGTGACGCATGTGGGCGTTGGCGGAAAGCGCGGCGAAAATTTTGTCGAATTCTTGGAAGATGCTCGCGCTTACTATTCGATCGGTCGTTTTGTTACGGGGGCAACAGCGCTTGTTCGTTTGCGTCCGGGCGATGTAAAGCGCTATGATTATTTCTATCATGGCGGTACAAACTCTTTCCGTGGTCTTAACAGTCCGGATGCGGAGCATTTGGGCGTTCATGAAATGCTCTTGAATCTTGAAGAGCGTTTTGTGCTGTTGGAACGCCGTTCGGCATCGCTGTGGGGAATTAACTTCTTTTACGGAATCCAGCTGGTGGCAGGTTTTGATGCAAGCGTGCTTTGGGACAAGGGGGCTCCTGGTTGGAAAAATTACGAAGGGGCTGTCTATGGTGGTTTGCACATCGTAATCCCTGCGCTTGACCGAATCCGTTTTGAAGTTGGCTACAGCCCCGATACGGGAAAACCGAAGTTTAGTTGGGGTATCTTGGGCAAAACGACAACGCAGCGCTGGCGGAGTAGGTAATTCGGTTTTGAATATACTTTGGTAAAAAAAGACTTTACAATTTCCGAATAAATACTAAATTAGGGATTATATTTGTAATAAAAAGATAATGAGGCTCAATGTGGGCCGACGGAGAATAAATGGCAATAAACTACTTGGATCTTCCAATTGGACGCAAGTATCCTTACGAAGTGGACTGCGTCGTGGAAATCGGCAAAGACACGAACTTGAAGTATGAATATGACGAACGCTTGCATGTGTTCCGTCTTGACCGTTGTCTTTTGAGCTCTATGAGCTACCCTTGCACGTATGGTTTTATCCCGAGCACCAAGGCTGACGATGGTGATGCTTTGGATATGCTCATTTACAGCCCGGCATCTATGATTACGGGTACGGTTTGTACGTGCCGCGTGATTGGCGCACTTGACATGACCGATGGTGGCAAAAAGGACTACAAGGTTTTGGGCGTGCCGGTGTTTAACCCGCGTCCGTTCTGCGACATTACTGACGTGGACCAGATGTTCCTCCGCATTACGAAGAACTTCTTCCAGAACTACAAGGAACTGGAAGGCAAGGACGTACAAATTGGTGAATGGAAGGATGCCGCTTTTGCCCGTGAAAAGGTGATTGCCGCTCACAAGGCCTACTTTCAGAACCAAGTCCAGGTGCCGGAATCCTGCTACCAGGAACCCGAACATGATGAAAAAATAACGGCTGAGGAGTTGATATAAGCCGAGAGTCGCGGGAGACCGCTTGCGGGCTCACATGACCGAGGCGCAATATCTAGAAAAACAACGAAGTTGTTTTTTATTTATCTAAAGTCTTGGAATTTGCGCATTATAGAATTTATCTATGGTCCTGCCTGCTTGGCGGGACCATTAAATTTTTTTATCAAAATGTTTGTTTTGTTACAAAATATTTAATATATTATTTTTGTTGTAACAATTAAAGTATAATGAGGTCATATGAATAAGCTTGTGCTTACTTGCGCCATGTCGTTGATGCTCCTTAGCACATCTGCAATGGCTTTGACGATTAACATCAATCCGAAGAAGGAGGAAAAATCTAATACCGTGTCTCCTCCTCCGCCACCTCCGTCTCAGGTTGTTTCTACAAACACGTCGACGATTACTTGCAGGTTTGCAGAACCGAAGTGCGACCGTCATGACAGAATTCATGCTGAACGTTATAGAAACGATCAGAAGATGTACAGCCGTGGCGAATGCTATCGTGGCGATAAGGAACGCAAGTTCGATTTCTATTGCGACAATGGTGAAGTCTGGATGCAGATTGATTACCGCCGTGACCGCGCTGAAGAAATCAAGTGCATGGACCCGAAGCGTCATAAGTTCTATACGGTAAACAGCGTTCGCGAATGCGAAAAGACTCGCCATAACGTCGATCGTCCGGATGCGTCGCCGCTGCATAAGCAGAATGTTGACCGTGCTCATGACCGCAATCGTCATGGCTATCGTGACTAACTTTGCGTAAAAGTTTAGCGAACGTCTGCTCGCTTGCTGAAATTAAAAAGCCTCTCGCTTAAAGCGGGAGGCTGAATTTTTTGTTAAGGAGATTCCCGCTCGGAGGCGGGAATGACAATGCTGGCTTAGCCCTTGTAACCCTTGGGGTTGTTCTTTTGCCAGTTCCAAGCGTCGCGGCACATTTCTTCGATGCCGTACTGGGCCTTCCAACCGAGCTCGTCGAATGCCTTTTGCGGGTTGCAGTAGCAAGTGGCGATGTCGCCTGCGCGACGCGGCTTGATGCTGTACGGAATCTTGACGTTGTTGACTTTTTCGAATGCTTTTACGACATCGAGCACGGAGTAGCCGTGACCTGTACCCAAGTTATAAATGGCGAGGCCGCACTTGCGTTCGATAGCCTTGAGTGCGCTCACGTGGCCAGAAGCGAGGTCGCAAACGTGTATGTAGTCGCGGACGCCGGTGCCATCCGGGGTGTCATAGTCGTTGCCGAACACGCCGAGTTCCTTGCGGAGGCCGACTGCGGTCTGCGTGATGTAAGGCATTAAGTTGTTTGGAATGCCGTTCGGGTCTTCGCCGATGCGTCCGCTCGGGTGTGCACCAATCGGGTTGAAGTAACGGAGCAAAACGATGTTCCATTCCGGATCAGCCTTTTGCACGTCGCGGAGGACTTCTTCGAGCATGGACTTCGTCTGTCCGTAGGGGTTGGTGCATTGGCCCTTAGGGCAAGCTTCGGTAATAGGGATTTGAGCCGGGTTACCGTAAACGGTTGCCGAAGAACTGAAAATGAGATTCTTGCAGCCGTGATTACGCATGGCGTGGAGCAACACGAAAGTGGCGTTCATGTTGTTTTCGTAGTATTCGAGTGGCTTCGCGACGGATTCACCGACAGCCTTGAGACCTGCAAAGTGGATGCAGGCGTCAAACTTGTTTTCGCTGAAAATCTTGTCCATGGCGGCAGCGTCACGGACATCGGCCTTGACGAACGGAATGGGGGAGCCGACAAGCTCTGCTACGCGGCGGAGCGATTCATTGCTTGAGTTTACAAGGTTATCGACGACGACAACGGAATGACCTGCTTTGTAGAGTTCGATGATGGTGTGGCTACCGATATAACCTGCGCCACCCATAACAGCTATTTTCATGTCTGCTCCAATGATAAAAGTTCGGTGCATAATATACGAAATTTTTAGATTGTAGGCATGAACGATTACTACCAATTTGCGATACTTTCTGCAGTTGTTTTGGCTGTTTATGCCTTTTTGTATTTCGTAGTGCATCCGCTTGCGAAATGGATTGCCATAAAGACTCCGAACAAGTTTGATGACTTGCTTGTGAAAAAGAAAGTGATTTCTCGTGCGCTCTTTTTTGTGCCGGTTATTATTTTAGTGCAGTCGTTCCCGTATGTGATTGCTAAAGAGCATTGGCTTTACGACTTTTGCGAACATATCGGAAATATTTTATTCACGGTAGCGGCGTTCTTGCTCGCGAGTGCGGTGCTCGATGTCATTGAAAGCCTAAATGAACGCAATGTGAAAATGAAGCTGCGCCCGATGCGTGGCATTTTCCAGGCCATTAAACTTGCAATGTTCTGCGTGGCGACGATTCTGGTGGCATCACAGATTGTGAATAAAAGTCCGGTGATTATTTTGTCGACACTTGGTGCCATGGCGACTGTCTTGTTATTGGTTTTCAGGGACTCGATTCTGGGATTGGTCTCTGGAATCCAGATAAACTTGTCGGACCTCTTGCGCAAGGGCGACTGGATTGAAATTGAACGCCACCATGCTGATGGCTCGGTCATTGACATTACGCTTACATCTGTGAAAGTACGTAACTGGGACAATACGGTTTCAGTGATTCCGGCGTACGACTTGATTACCAATTCTTTCCGTAATTGGCGCGGTATGCAGGAATCGGGCGGTCGCCGCATCAAGCGTTCGCTTTTTATTGACCAGCAGAGCATCCGCTTTTTGACGCCTGAAGAAATTGAAAAGTTCATGAAGATTGATGTGCTGCGCCCGTACTTGGAACAAAAGCTGGATGAAATCGGTGAAAATTCTGGCGTGTCGGAAAACGTCACTGTGACAAAACTGAATGGTCGCCATTTGACAAACATCGGAACGTTCAGGGCTTATTGCACGGCGTATCTCCGCAGCCGTAAGACGATTGCTCAAGACATGACGCTCATGACGCGTCAGCTTGCGCCAACGCCGACGGGGCTCCCGCTTGAAATCTATGCGTTTGCCAATACGGTGGAATGGATAGAATACGAAAATATTCAGTCCGATATTTTTGATTTTCTGATTGCATCGCTCCCGGAATTTGGGCTTTCGCTGTACCAGTATGCAAACCGCGTGCCGTAATTTTTTTCTACATTCGTCAATATGGATATTAATGAATGGCGCATTCGCATTGACGAACTTAATGATGAACTGATGTCGCTCCTCAACAAGAGGGCTACATACGCTGCTGAAATTGGGAAAATCAAGAAACAGAAAGGTTTGCCCGTTTTTGATGAAGGTCGCGAACAGTCTGTCTTGAATTTGGTCGCCGAGAAGGCCGCAAAGGCCGGTGGCCCGCTTTCTCCGGAATCGTTCCAGAATATTTTCCGTGTCATCATGGAAGAAACTCGCAAGGTGGAAGAATAATGGTTGCCCGCATTACTATGGTGGGGTTTGGCCTCTTGGCTAGCTCGATTGCTGCGGCCATCAAACAGGCTAAGCTTCCGACGAAGATTCGTGCTGTGAGTTCTCCTGCAACGCTCAAGCGTGCTCGTGAACTTGAACTTGCCGATGAATTTTTTGAATACGGTGAGACTGAAAAGTGGGCGAAGGATAGCGACCTGATTTTGCTCTGTGCGCCGATCCTCCACATTTTGAAGATGATTGATGCGCTCGGTAAAGTTTCGTGGGCTGGTGCTAATGCTGGCCGAGAAATCTTGGTGAGCGATATCGGTTCGACGAAAGTTGAAATTTGCAAGGCGGGCGTGCGCTTGCCGGCTCCGTTCCGCTTTGTCGGCAGCCACCCGATGGCGGGTTCCGAAAAACGCACTTGTGAATACAACGATCCTGCGATTTTTGAAAATGCATATTGGTTTGTCTGCCCGCCAGATGGAACGCCTGAATCTGTTTATGCCCCGCTTCTGGAAATTATCCGCTTTGTGGGCGCAAATCCTGTCGTGTTCCCGCCGGAACATCACGACCGCACGATGGCATGGGTGAGTCACATGCCGCAGATGCTGAGCTCAACGCTTGCCGGGAACTTGCCGGAACGCTTGCTCAAGCACAACTACCAGCATTTTGCAGGCCGCGCTTTCCGCGACATGACGCGCATTGCCGCTTCGGGTTGGGGAATGTGGCACGATATCGCCGTGACGAATCGCGACGAGACAACTCGTGCGCTTTGCGAAGTCCGTGATGGTCTCGACAAGACGATTGCGGCGATGAACGGGCTCAACGTCGTGAAGGACGGTAAGCCTGCTTCGGGTGATTTTGAAAATGACGAGCATAGCGTGGTTGCGGATAATTCGCAGGCGCTTGCCGATATTTTCAAGGCGGGTAACGATGGCCGTGCGAGCTTGTTTGCTCCGGGTCGCAATAACACCAACTCGTTCTACGAAATTACGGTCCAGCTCAAGGATAAGCCGGGCGCTCTGTTGAGCGTGATGCAGCCACTTGCCGAAGAAGGCATCAACATTCGCGACATAGAACTCATGAAGGTCCGCGAAAATGTGGCGGGTACGCTTTTGCTTGCGTTCAAGACTCAAGAAGAAGCGGCACGTGCCGTGAAGACGCTGCAATATTTGGAATACGAAGTTAAAGAAAGACGTTAATTTGCTTAAGGAATAGACGATGGAATTCTTGATGAATCCCGACCGTGAACGGATGAATTTGACGTTGGTGATGGCGCTTTTGGTGAATGGCCGCACCGTGTTGGAAAATTTTGCGTGGGCAAGTGGTAGTGAAAAGTATGCCGAGGCGCTGAAAGAATTTGGTCTCACTTACGAATTGCAAGGGCATCAGCTTGTCTTAAATGGCAAGGGGTTCCAGTACTCTATTCCGACCATGCTTCCGTTCAAGTTCAACGAAGCTGATAACGTGATGCTTTGGACGCTCGCGAGCAAGGACGAAGAACAGCTATACACGTTTGCTGCTGAAGTTGATGATGCGGGCATTGCCCGTGTGAATGCGGCAAAGGAAACGCTCCAGAAGTATTTCAAGATTAAGGTGCAAAAGGATGAACCGGCAAAGTTTGTCTTTAACTTTTTGCGCGATGAACTGAACGTCAAGAAGGATTCTCTGGGGAACGTTTCGTCTGTGATGCGCAACAGGCTTTTGCTCCGTGCGCTTATCCGCAATGACTATTTGAATTTTGAAGAAAAGTCTACGGTGCATGACCAGTGGACGAAAATGCTCATCTACTTTGGTGCGGCTGTGAAATATGAAGGCCGTGGCATGGAACAGTTGAGCGAATTCGAACGCCGCTTGATGATTGCTCAGGGCAAGAAGATTGAACGTACGCAGTTTACGGAACTTTCGGAGACGAAGGTGATTACCGCGCGTGAATACTATGTGCCGGGTGATACGACGGAAGCGACTGCGTTTGCGGTACTTGCTACTGTTGGGAATATGCCGAAGGACAACGTCATCAAGCTTTTGAACGTAGACTTGAACAGCAGCCGTGCGGGTGCGCTCACATGCCTCAAACGTATGGGCGCGAATGTTGAAACGGTGAGCCGTCGTGAAAAGTATGGTGATGTTTTTGGCGATGTTGAAATCAAGCCGCTTGCTTCTGGAAAACGCTTGCAGGGCCGCCGCTTTAGCGAAGACGTGATTGCGACTGCGCTCGAAGAATACCCGCTGTTGGCAGTGGCGGCTTGCTATGGCGAAGGCGAAACGATTTTGCGCGTGCCCAAGGAAGTCCGCAAGGAAATGCGCCCCGTGAATGAATTTTTGGCGGTGAACTTGCGCAAGACGGGTGCCGAAGTTGGCGTGTACGACGATGGCCTTGTGATTCGCGGCCTTGAAACGATTGTGAACGGTAGCGATTTTGACGGTGGCGATTCGGCGCAGATGGGGCTTGCCTTGAGCGTGTTGTCGCTTGCGCTCCAGAACGATGAACTGGTTGAAAATATGGACAAGGTCGAAGCGATGTTCCCGGGTGTTGTCGACAAGCTCAAGAATGTGCTTGTGGCAGAAAATGCCGAGAAGAAGGAATAATTAGGCTACGCTTTGAGTGAACGCGAAGCTTGAGGATGGTTATGGAAAAGTCTTTCAGCAGCATTGGAATTGTCGGGTTCAAGGACAAAAGTGCCGATTTGGCATGTGCCTTGAAGCAGATTACTTCTTGGGCGCTTGAACACCCGCAGGTGAAATTTTATGCGCTCGATTCCCTCAAGGAACTCGTGAAAAAGCCGATTCGCGTGGTGAAAGAATCCGCGCTGCAGAAGACCGATTTGCTGCTTGCTATTGGCGGTGACGGCACGGTGCTGACGGCTGCGCATATGGCGCTTGGCCATAACATTCCGATTCTTGGTGTGAATGCCGGGCGCGTGGGATTCTTGGCGGAATCGCGTGTGGAAGGCTTGACCAAGACGCTTGATAGCTTGCTTGCTGGCGACTTCTCGACTCGCGAACGCATGATGATCGAGGCTGCGGTTTATCACGGCAGAAAGTGCATTGCAAAGCAGACTGTTCTGAATGAAGTCCATGTGCGTGCACACGCTCCGGAACGCATGGTGAACGTCAACGTGGCTTATAACGATACTTGCCTGACGGAATACTGGGCGGATTCGATTCTCGTTTCGACGCCGACGGGTTCGACTGCATACAACCTTGCTGCTGGTGGCCCGATTATCCACCCTTCGACGCCTGCGGTGGTGCTCACGCCTGTGGCTCCGAGCAGCCTCTCGGTGCGTCCGCTTGTGCTTTCGCTTACGGATAAAAAATTGCGAATGGCTTCGGCGGTGAATTGCTCGCTCGACCTCGTTTTTGACGGGCGCATCACGCTTGAAATGAAACCGGATGAATATGTGATGTTGTCTGAAAGTAAGCTTGTGACGACGTTTATTCGTATGCGTCACACGGGATTTGTAGGCGCTCTTCGCGAAAAGCTTGGCTGGACGGGGAAGCCGCGTTCTGCTTAATGCTGCGGGGCGTCAATTTTTTTGATGCAGCCTTGCTTTAAATCGCCCAACTCAAAATTGCAGAACTTGATGCGCACAAGGCGCAAAACTTCGTAGCCGAGCTTCGCGAGCATGCGACGAATTTCGCGATTCTTGCCTTCGTCCAAAGTGATTTCTAACCAACAGTTCTTTTCGCCTGCGCTATAGAGCTTGGCGCTGACGGCGTGCATGAATTCTTCGGGCTCGCCAAAAACGCGGGGTGGGACGTTGAAGCCTGCTTCCATTTGCGAAAGTTCTTCGGCGGTGGGGTGCCCGTTAACCTGCACTCGGTAGATTTTTGTGTGGGTGGGGCCGCGCGACTCTCGTTCTACGCATTTGTCGTCTCTCGTCTTTCGTCTCTCGTCTTTCGTCTTTAATAAAGCATCCGCCCATTGCGTATCGTTTGTAAATAGCAAAAGCCCTTCGCTAGCGGCATCGAGCCTGCCGACGGGCGATATGTGCGGCACTGGCTTGCCAGGGAACATCTTGGCGTATTGCTCGCGGAAAAGGTCCATGACGGTTGCGCGCCCTTTTTCGTCGCTTGCCGTAGTGACATAGCCGCGCGGCTTGTTCATCATAAAGTAGACGAACTCGCTTGCCTTTACGGGCTTTCCGTCAACGCAAATTTCATCATTTTCACGGGCGGGAGTGTCCGGATCGCGGACAATTTTACCACGCAAAGAAACCCGGCCCTCGCGGACCAGGTTTTCTGCTTGGCTTCTGCTGCAAAAACCGCGCTTAGAAATCACACGGGCAACGCCGTGAGCTTTGGCGTTAGTGGCGCCAGACGCGGGCTTTGTGCAGCCTCTTTCCCGGTTTACTTGCCGAGATATGCCTTGATGTTTTCGAGGCATTTCTTGTTCTGAGCTTCGGTACCGACGGTAATGCGGAGCACGTCACCCATAGCCGGCTGCGGACGGATGATGGTGCCCTTGGCCTGCAAGAACTTGAAGGCGTCCATCGGATCCTTGAATCCGCTGACGGCGATGAAGTTTGCGTGGCTGTCGACGTAGGGGAGGCCCATTTCCTTGAAACCTGCCTTGAGCTGTTCGAGCCCCTTCTTGTTGAGTTCGCGAACCTTGTTCACGTAATCCTGGTCGTCGATAGCGCCGATGGCAGCTGCCTGAGCGATGCTGTTCACGTTGAACGGTTCACGCACGCGGTTGATGAGGGCGACGATTTCCGGACGGGTGATGCAGTAGCCCACGCGCAGCCCTGCAAGACCGTAGATCTTACTGAACGTACGGCAGCAGATGATGTTCTTGCCAGCGGCGATGCGGCTGTTGAAATCCGGGACGAGTTCCGGCGTGTCTTCGATAAATTCGGTGTAGGCTTCGTCCATCACGAGAACGCAAGTTTCCGGGAGGCTGTCGGCGAAGTCCAAAATTTCCTTGGCGGTGAGGTCAGAACCCGTCGGATTGTTCGGGTTAGCGAGGAACACGATGCGGGTCTTTTCGTTCACGGCGTCGCGCATAGCCTTGAGGTTGTAGTTGTATCCCGGAGCCGGCATGTCAACTTCAACAATCTTGGCGTTCATGGCCATCGTGGCAAGCTTGTAAACAGCGAAGCTGTGGTTGCCCATGACGGCTTCCGTGCCGGGGCCGAGGAACACCTGGGCAATCATGTCCAAAAGTTCGTTACTGCCGTTACCCACAGCAATCTGGTCGCGGTTCACACCGCGGAATTCAGCAATCTTTCCGATGAGGTCGTAAGAACCGCCATCCGGATAGAGGTTCACTTCTTCCAAAGCCTTGCGAGCTTCGGCCATGCCCTTCGGGCTCGGACCAAACGGGTTTTCGTTGCTGGCGAGCTTGTCGATGTCTTTCGGGTCGAGGCCGAATTCACGAGCGGTGTAGGCGATGGGTTTGCCGGTCACGTAGAGCGGCTGCTTCAAAATGTGCTGTTGTGCGAGCTGATTGATATCCATAGTTGTTATTTGCTAGTTATAGTTATTGATTATTTGTAATCCGTAAGGAATAATAGCAATTTTTTATATTAGGGTTATGACGAAATCTATCGTTTTTAGCGTTGTCGCATCGTTAGAAGCTCTTGCCATTGTAATTGGTTTGAGTTTTAAATGTGATGGCTTGTTTTTCCCGCTTTTGGGATTCTCGTTTTTAATTTGGGCTTTCTCTCGAATAATGCGGTTTAATTCGTCTTTAAATGTTTATTTCTTATTTTCCCTATTTGTTCCAATTGCATGGTTGGTTTTCGATGTGCTTCCTCGGATGATTCAGTCTGATGGTGGTGTTTGGGATAATGCTACCTTTTTGTTGTTTTGCCCGTGCATAGGTATAGCCACTTGGATTGAAGTTGTTCTAAATAGGTTTATTCATAAAACGCCGTTAATCATTCAGTGGCCGTCAATGAGCGAAAAAGAATAAGGCTTTGAAATATGAAATACTGCCGTCTGTCGTTCTTAATCATTCTCGTTCTTGTATTATTCTGCGAAGTTCCACTTTTTGCATCTTCCAATTGCTCGCAAAAGTCCTGTTGCAAGTGGAATACAAAGCTGGGTCAAGCTTTTGACAAATATGAAAAAAACGTTTATGGTCAATATGAAGCTGATGATGCCGATATTCTTTTGCCGTTAGGGTATCAGAAAATGAATTGCATTCTCGATTCCATTATAAAAAAGGAAAAGTACGATTATAATCTAAATCATTTACTGTGGATGACTTTTGTCCCTGATACCGTGTTTTTCTTGTCTCCCGCTAGCTTAAAATATTTGGTTGAGAATAAAAACGTAAAGCTTAAAAATGCGGGCCGAATGTTGGTGAACGAAAAAATGAAGAAGAAATATTCAATAGACAAAAAAGTATTATGTGAAAATAAAACGACAAAGGATTTTATTGAATATCTTATTTACGACAATAAGCCCTGTGCCAGTGAATGAATCTTGTGCGATTTAGCGTTTCTTGACAAAATGTCTAGAAATTTAATTCGGAATTGCGCCCTATAATGGCTTTGGGAATGTAGATTATATATTGGTAAAATAAGGAATTTTTTGAGATGTTTGAAGCTTCGAATCGAATTTTAGCGGTGCTGTGCGGACTTGCTGTTTGTGCGTCTGCTGCGGTAGATCAGTGCAAGCCGATTGGTTGGGTGACTCGTTCGGGCCGTACGTCGACCGAATTTAATGTGACCGGTGGCGGAAACTCGACTCCCATTACCGTAAAAACATTTGCTGATTTGCAAAAGTACGCGAAGGATTCTTCTCCGCGTGTGATTTACATTGATGGTACGCTTGGCGATGGCTGGAGCGGAACATCGGGCAGTCGCCTGAATATCACCGCATCGAACAAGACGATTATCGGACTCAAGCCGGGAACGCTTTTGAAAGCTCCCATCCACATCACGAGCAAGGCTTCGAACATCATCATCCGCAATATCGTGATTCAGGGTCCAGGCAGCAATGCAGACCAGGCGTGGGACAATCTCACGATTGAAGGTGAATCGAAGAACATCTGGATTGACCACTGCGAATTTTGGGATGGTCAAGATGGCAACGCTGACGTGGTGAAAGGTTCTGATAACGTAACATTCACATGGTGCATTTTTGGCTACAAGAAAAAGAGTACGCACAACTTATCTAACCTCATTGGCAGTTCCGATAACGAGCCCGTGAGCGAAGGCAAATTGAATGTGACTTACATGTTCAACTGGTGGAAGGCTGCAAACCAGCGCAAACCTCGCTGCCGCTATGGTAATGTGCATGTGGTGAACAACCTTTTTACGGGTGACGCTAGCATCACGAATGGTACGGATGTGCTTGGTGTTGCTGCAGGGCATATGTGCAGAGTGCGCACCGAACGCAATGTGTTCATCAACGAAAATAATCCGATTTATACAGGTGTTGCAAATGGCACGGGCGTGAATGAAGTTATAGACAACATTTTCACAAACTGCTCAGGCAATACGAAGGGAACGGGGACTTCTTTTACACCGCCGTATGAATACACGAGCTTTATGCTCAAGGCGAGCGAAGTTGAAGCTGCCGTGAAGGCGAATGCGGGCGCTACGCTCAAGAGTCCGACGGAATGTGATGCTAATTATGTGGAACCGGAACCGCCGACACCTGATAAACAGTACCAGACCGAAACGGGTACGGTTACAGGTGGTGTTTCTGAAAGTAGCAATGGCGGGTACCACGGTGATGGCTATGTGAATTTCGATAAGGGCGGCGATGTCGTCGTGAACGTGAAAGTCGATACGGCTGGTCAATACAAATTCGATATCGATTTCGCGAACGGCTCTAGCGAAGCACGCTCTCTTGCGGTTTCTGCTGGTTTAGATACGGCAACGACATCTTTCAAGACAACTGGTGGCTGGACTGTCTGGGAAACGGCTAAGGTCTTGGTGAATCTTGCTGCAGGCGAAAATGCAGTGAAGTTTGCAACCGTTGGCGGTAATGATGGCCCGAACATCGACCAGTTCGATGTCACGCTCGTAAAGGCTGCGGAAAAAGATTCGACGGAAAAGCCGACGTCGATTCACACGAAAACAGCTGCTGTGGTTGAGCCGAGCGTTTATCGCGTTAGCATTTTCGATACGAAGGGTGCTTTAGTGCGTCGTATGAATGTGGAATCCGCAAAAGTCGGCGATGTCGCTTGGATGACCCGTGGCCTGCCTGCTGGCTTGTATGTGATGCAGCTGAAGAGCGCAAATACGGAACGCCGCAAGTTTATTGCCGTGAAGTAATACTTTTAAAGATTCTTTAAAAACACAACAAGTTCGCGATTCAGCTCGCTATTGAGCGAATCAGCCTCTTGAACGGTGTGGTGCTCGTCGCCTTCGAAATCGTGGGCGCGTTCGCCGCAGATGTCGATACCAAGAATTTTGCGACCTGAGGCAAGTGTCGTGATGCAATCTTTGAGGGCGTCAAGCATAAGCGAGCCTTGGTCCCAATTGGTTACAGCATAGGATGGCGAGAGTGCGTCCTTGTCGATGGAAATGTAGAGATTAGACGAGAAAACGTTCACAGAATCGCTGCAGATTATAGACGGGAGTGTGCTGAGTTCGCTTTCTTTGATGAACGTAACCTTCTCTAAAATATTTGCTTCCCCGGATTGCGAAAGCTCTTCGCGGACGGTTTCAACGAGTTCGTCTTTGACACCGATGATGATGACGCTTTGAATAAACTTGTTGTTATCGAGGACTTCTTTGACCCAACCGCCACAACTTAAGATTCCGCCAAATCGGGGCGGTTGCATGTCGGGATGATGGTCGAATACGATGAGCGTGAATGGTTCCTGGACTCTATCGGTCCAGAGCTTGCTCATGTAATGGTAATTGCCGTTGTCAAAGAAGTGAATACTTGGTTGCGGCGCAATGTCGTTTGTGGAATTGTCGCGATTCTCGATAATGCGGTTGCATTCACTTTTGCTGTTGCTTTCAGCGTTATCAATCAATTCGTTGATTTCCTTGATGGCGTCATCATCACAGTAGCAGTCGGTTCCTACGATTTTCGTGCAGTCGAGCCAACGAACATTCTTGCTTGTTCCTGCGGCGGTGCGCAGTTTTTGCATAAAGGCTTGCTCGGCATAAATGCCCGTGAAATCTTGAACCGTAATCATCATGATTCAAAAATAGCTAAGATGGGGCTACGACGAGCGCTTTTTATTGTTTTTCCTTGAGTTTTTGATTATTTTAATGAGGTCAAGGAGTTTTTATGCAAGAAGAATTGAAGAATATTACGGACGAAGACAAGCGTTTTATGCAGATGGCAATTCAGTTGTCCGTTGAAAATGTTGATAATGGTGGTGGTCCGTTTGGCGCTGTGATTGTCAAGGATGGCGAGGTTGTGGCTACGGGTGCAAATCGCGTTGTGCCGAATAACGACCCGACGGCTCATGCTGAGGTGACTGCAATTCGCAATGCTTGCGCAAAACTCGGAACGTTCATGCTGGATGGCTGTACCGTTTACACGAGCTGTGAACCTTGTCCGATGTGCCTGAGCGCTTTGTATTGGGCTCGAGTCAAACGCATCTGCTACGCCAATACAAAAGCCGATGCCGCGGCCATCGAATTCGACGATTCTTTTATCTATGACCAACTCGATTTGCCGTACGAAAAACGTGCTATCAAGTGTGATCATTTTATGCGAAACGAAGCGCTCGTCGCGTTCAAAAAGTGGGCGACAAAGACGGACAAAACCCGTTATTAATTTGAATTCGCTTATTTAAATCGTTTGCAAAAATTGCAAGTTTGACAAAAAGGGTGGCGTAGTTCATGCTGCACGAACCCTTCTTTTATATTTAGCGCCATTGGGCTATTGATGATTTCGTCAAGGCTTTGTTCACCGATGTGACCGAGCGTAATTTGTCCGCTGTGGTCAAGGCAACAGGCGACAACGCGCCCATCGTGGAGGATTGCTATGTGCGTGTCAAGCGCACGGCATGTGCCCGCGACGATTTCCTCACTCGTCCTCTCGCTTAGACTTGGCCATTCAAATCTTGTGTCTTCGTGCAGATAAACTCGTCCGGTGATGTTGAAACTTTTGTGGCGGCTGCAAAAATGCCCTGGTGTAACCTCAACGCCAAAAGTTTCGTGGATACGTTTAAGCATGTAGCTGTTCCACGAGGAGGCTTCGTCGGCGCCGACGTTCCATAAGCGTAAATTGATGTAGAGATCGGGGCGCTCAACAATAGCGAGAGTGCAAAAATCTAGGGCGTTTTGCAAATGTCGTTCCGCGGTTTCTCGGGGGAGTTCCGCGTAGGCATGCGTCGAAAAGTTGACTTGGCGAACGGCGGGCGAGGCTAGAATTTGGCGACCTGTACGTTCAATCGTTGTGCCGTTTGTCGTGAGCGTGAGCCTTAATGGCGTTTGTTCTAACTTTTTGAGGTAATGCGCAAAGCCGGGGTGGAGCGTGGGTTCACCGAGAACATGAAAGTAGACGTTTGTTGCGCCGATTTCTTGCGCGCCAGCGATGCAATCTTCGAACAGCTTGGAATCCATGAACGTGCGGCTCGCAGGCTCTTTGCCACAGGGGCAAAAGCTACAATGCAAATTGCAAACGTTCGTGATTTCGATGTAGACGCTGTTAATCATTGGAAAAATTATGGATCCTATCGCTACGCTCCAGGATGACGTTTTCAAGGAAGATGCGATGTTATCTCGATGATTGCTGCTTGGTATTCGCTGAGCTTGCCTGCTTTCTTGATTTTCTTGAAAATCTTTTTGGGAATACTTGGTTCGAGGTATTCCCAAAAACTTTGTATGTGCGAGAGAATTTGGCTGTCGCCTTGGTACGTTTTGCAAGCGTGGTCGAATATGACCTGGTGCATTTGGAAAAGCTTGCTGAGAAAATCCTGCGGGTCGGCGCAGTTTATATCGCGCAATTCCTTGTAATCCGCGGCCATACTTGGTCTCGCAAGCATTCCTCGTCCAATCATCACGCCTGCAAGCTTCGGGTAGCGTCGTTCTATTTCACAGATTTGCGAAACGCTTGTGATGTCGCCGTTATAAACGAGCGGATGGCGACATTCTGCATAAAATTTTTCGAACGACTTGAAGTCTATTGCGCCTTTGTACTGCTGTTTGCCGAGTCTTGGGTGGAGCGTGATTTGCGAGAGCGGTGCTTCGTTTAGAATCGGGAGGAGAGCAAAGGCTTCGTTGGGGGAGTCTTGCCCAAGGCGCATCTTGACGGAAAATTTTACCGGTGTGGCTTTGATTTCGTCCATAATTGCTTGGACTGCTTGAATGTCGCTTAAAAGCCCGGCGCCGCGATGACGGTTGACTTGCATCGGGAAGGGGCATCCCATGTTGAAGTCGATTTCAGTGTAGCCTTTGGCGATTAGCGCGTTTGCGAGGATTTTAAATTCATCGACGCTGTTCGCGATAATCTGCGGAATCTCGCGCGCATTCCCCTCGCGTGCATTTCTTTCGCGTGCATTCCCATCAAACGAATTTAAATCTCGCAAATCTTTTTCGCGCGGTTTCCCGTTTTCAATTCGCAAGAAAGGTGCGTAATAAGCATCAACACCACCAAAGATTTCTGCGTGGGCTCTGCGATAGATTCCCGTCGTGTAACCTTGTAGCGGTGCGAATAGAATTTTCAATTTTATTTCCCGAGCGCTTTCTTCAAAGCCCTAATGGCGTTTCCGCGATGGCTGATGACCTTCTTTTCTTCAAGTTCCATTTGCGCGAACGTTCTCGTTTCACCATCCGGAACAAAAAGCGGATCGTAGCCAAAGCCCATGTCGCCAACAGGAGCGTGGTTGATTTCGCCGCGGCATTCGCCTTCGAAAATAATCGGCTTGCTGATGACAAATTCACCTTGTTCGTTCTTGGTCACGGTCTGGTACGAAAGAGCGCAGAAGTAACGAGCCTTGCGGTCTCCGATGCCTTCGAGCTTTTGCATCAACTTGACGTTGTTGGCTTCGTCATCGCCGTGCTTGCCGCAATAGCGGGCGCTGTAAATGCCCGGTTCGCCGTTCAAAGCGAAAACTTCAAGGCCGGAGTCATCGGCGAGAACTGTTGCTTCGATGTTGCGCTTGGCGAGCCATTGAGCCGTTGTATTCGACTTGATGATGGCGTTTTCGGCAAAGGAATTTCCGTCTTCAACGATGTCTTCGTCAAAACCGATGTCTTTCAAAGTCTTGAATTCGTAATGGTCTGTGCCCAAAATATGGGCGAAGTCTCTAATTTTTCCGGCACTACCGGTTGCAATAACAAAAAGGTGTTTCATAGTTGAATTAGTAATGTTCCGGTTTCATGACGATCAAGATGGCGTCAACGACAACGCCTACGCCAAAGAGACCTGCGGTGCAAAGCCACAGAATGCCAGTCCAGATTTTTCCTTCGTAAAAACGGTGCAGACCCAGGTATCCGAGAAGGATACAGAGGGCGAGTGCAATCCACTTGTTGTGTTCACCAGTAGCGGGCATAAAGACTCCTTTTTTAACGATATATAATTTAGAAAATTCATAGCCCCACATCCGTACTTATATTTTTATTATAATTCCTTACGTGAAAATGAAAAAATTATCTCTTTCCTTATTGAGTCTCGCAGGGCTTTCTGCGGGCATGTTCCTTGCGGCATCCTGTGCTGCTCCGTCTGTCAATCCTTCCGTGCAGGCTAATGAAGCTGCTCCGACGATTCACGTCCCGGTTTATGCGGCTCCTGTGACCGTCTTCGAAATGCGCGTGCTCGACAGGGATAAGCAAGTCCGCGTCGTCGAAAAGCCGACGTTTGCCGCTCTTGATTTTGCGGCGTACTTTGCAAACCCGATCCGCATGGCGGGCATGGATGAAAAGCCTGAAAATTACACGGGCAAGATGGCAAATGCAAAGCTTGAGGAATTCCCGTTCCCGATGCTCGACTCGATTTCGGATTATGAGCCTGCCGCGGTTGCCGGTGTAGCCCCGATTGCGTGGGAACCGTTTGCGAAGATCCTTTACGCGCAGACTGGTGATGATGCTCTTGCAAAAGCCTTGAATGAAGTCGAGGCGGTCAAGTGGAATGAACCCGATGTGTTCCGCGCTTTCCAGACGGTAAGCCGTTTGTGGGGTGTGCCTGGAACTGGTGAAAATCAGGGAAAGATTGAATGGTGGGCCGAAGTCATGCCTGCCGTTTGGACTGGCCGTACTCCGTTCTACGGTAAGCTCAAGGTCGTTTCGGGTGGTGAATCTCTCGAAGTCTTGAACTACTACATGACGGCCGAGATGAACAATGAAGAGGCGATGAACTGGGCCCGTACGCTTTCGTCTTATTGGTACCCGACTTTGAATACCGATTTGGAACAACATACTCCGGGCGCTATTTGGGAAAACTCGAGTGCAAACCGCCCGTTTGCGGTGATGCGCGGAAACCCGATGGGAAGTCCCATGTGGGTTGCTTTTGAAGTTCCGGCGTTCCGTTTGACGGATGAACAGTTGCGTGCCGCTGCTGTTGCCGATTCTTTGGCTGCTGCGGGTGAAGTGGTGCCGGTGAACCGCACGCTTGATACGAGTTCTTATGCTCGCCTGGAAACGCTTGCCGCTATGGAAAATAGCTGCCCTGCAACGCCTGCGACAAAGAAGTTCCGCGAAGCCTTGAAGAAAAAGCTTGCCAAGCTCCCGAAGGAACAGAATGCCTGGGCTGATAACGGAATGCTCTGGTTCCGCCGTAATGCAAACTACCTCGTTGCTGATAAAATTAGCGGTCAGGATAGCCTCCACAATCCGCTCCCGAGAATGATTGAACTCAAGCAGTACCTGGATTCCATGAACGTTCAGCTTCTTGTGATTCCTGTTCCTGTGAAAGAAGAAATCTATGCAGACAAGCTTGTAAAGGGAACACCTGCAGACTTGTGCGTGAACGTGAACGGCCGTGAGTTTATCCGCGAAATGCTCGCTGCCGGGATTGATGTGCTCGACCTTTACCCGTCTCTGATGGCGGCCCGCAGTGGCGATGACGCTCCGCATTACAGCTACCAGCGCTACGATACGCACTGGGCTTTGCCGGGCATGCTTGCCGCAATGGAACAGCTCGCTTCTCGCGTGACGCAGTACAGTTGGTATGCCGATGCCAATCCGCAGCCGGGTAGCCTCGTGATGAAGGATACGGTTGTGCTCCGCGAAGGGGACTTGGTGGCTCATTTGCCGGATAAGGAAAAGTCCAAGTATGCCGCAGATACTCTTGCGGGCATGAAAATCTACAAGGGCGACAAGCCGTACAAGGGTGGCAAAAATGCTCCGATCCTCTTGATGGGAGATTCTTTCACGGGTGTGTTTGAATCTGTGGACCAGAAGAGTGGTGGCCCGGGTTCCTTGCTTGCTTATGCAACAGGTCTCGATGTACAGGTGCTTACGAGCTGGGGCGGAGGCCCTGGCGTTCGTGCTCGCCTCAAGAAGATGAAAAAGGACATGTTGAGCAAGCGCCTCGTGATTTACATGATGACCGCTCGCGACTACTGGCAAAGCCCGATGGAATGGGACGGCCTGTAGCGTCTTCGGCGCATTTATGCTTGCGCGAATTTTTTGGCCTTTGTTCTTCGCGACGCTCGTGATTGCACTCCCGTTTCTGCTTTGGAACGGGAAAAGCGAATCCATGAGCTATCGCGAGATGGCGTGCGTTTTTGAAGAACGCGCGCCGGGTTGCCTTGATTCCATTAGCGACTGGCATGCGGGACTTGCTTACTTTGATAGTAACGTTGCAACGACTCACGATACTTTGCAATCCTTAAAGAATCTGCTTTGGCAATTCTGGAACATTGAATTTGCAGGGGCGGGCGAGGCGGCTGTTGCAAAAGAATCGGTGCTCCCGCTCCGCGTTCTTGCAAACAAAAAATCCGGTTGTATGGGGCTTTCTTGGCTTGCGCTTATGGTGGCCGAAGCGCGAGACTTGCATCTTGACGCCATTCTTCTCCCGGGGCATGTCTTTTTGCGTTACGGCTCTTCGGACAGTTCCGTGAACTTGGAACCGAATCGTCGTGGTTTTACCTATACCGATGAAGAATATCGTGAAAAGTACCAAAAAGGCACTTGGACTGGCCTCGAATTTAAACCGCTTGAATCGCGACAGTTCATCGGGCTTGCTGCGTTTGATATCGGCAATTTGTACCTCGAAAACGACATTCCGCGTGCGCTCACGTGGTACCGCATGGCCGAAGAATTCTTCCCGGAATATCCGGGAATTGAGGCAAATCAATCCATTGCGAAAAATAGATTGCCAAATCCATTCTGATTACTTATTTTAATTGATGAATCGCTGTTTTAAAGGGGAAAACGGCTAGAGAACGAGTGGTTTGGGCTAGCTTAAAAAGCTATTTTTAGGAGAAAATGTCGAAGTCCTTTGCTCATACTTTCTTCTTTGGAAAGGTACTCTTTTTAGTACCGTTTTTGCTCGTTTTCTTTGGTTGTGATACATTTTTTGGAGAACACGTCTGGCTGAATGCCCCTGTCGAAGCGGACAACGCCCATGACGGACTGATTCTCATCAAGGCTTCGAAGGTAAAAAATTCGAGTGGCGGAACTCTTTCGTACTTGGGTACGTATGCGTCGTCAGCCAAGGCGAGCGAACGTCCGCAATTACGCGCCGCTTTGAATTATGATTTTTCCATGGGCATGCACGAGGTCACCTGTGCCGAGTTCAAAAGCATCATGGGGACTACTTTTGACGAACGTTGCAATGGCGAAGATTCGGATCTTTTGCCGGTGACCAAGGTGACTTATTACGATGCCGTCCTTTATTCCAACGAACGGAGCAAGCGCGAAGGCTATGACACGTCGTACTCGTACACATTAACGACGTTTGATGGCAATGGAAACTGTATTTCGATGGAAGGCCTTGTGTTCCATCCGGAAGTTGATGCTTATCGTTTGCCGACCGAAGCGGAGTGGCTCATGGCGGCTGACCGTGACTGGAACCCGTCTGGGGAATGGAATGCGCAAAATTCTGGGTTCGAACCGAAAAATGTCTGCTCGTATCCTCGCCTTCACGGGGAGTTTTGCGATATGGGCGGTAACGTCAAGGAATGGGTCTCGGACTGGCTTGGCTATTTCAAGGATACGACGATTACAAATTATGTCGGTGGGCCCGATGGGGGCGTCCTTGGCGAGCGCGTCATCAAGGGCGGCAGCTATCGCAACGAACCTTCTGCCATTAAGCTTTATAGTCGTGGCGATGTGTATGTCGTGACCTCTGCCGCAAAGTCTGAATATTTGGGTTTCCGCATTGCGTTTGGAAAAATTCCGGGGGCTGTGTGGATGGGGCGCGATGGCAAGGCTCGTGATAGCCGAATCATTCCGATGGCGAGTGCGACAAACATCAAGAACGCTTTTGATACGTACCGCACCATGCTCGTTTTCCGAAACGATGTCACGGGCAATTTGGCGTATGTCGATTACGTCAACGGGACTCTTTCCGTTACCGAAATTTCGGATTCGATAGATTCGTACCATCCCGATATTTCACCGGATGGAAGGCTTGTGGTTTTCTGCACTGGTATGGAAGGCGTTTCTGGAAAGTCCGAGGCGTATATCCGTTCGCTTTCGACAAGTAACACAAAGCCCTTGAAAGTCAAGGCCGATGGAAACGTCTCGATTCCGCGTTGGCGCGTGCTCGAAAATGGCGATACGGCGATTGTCTATGTGTCCGATGCCGGAAATAACAAAGATGATGGCGAGTTCAAGTCCAAGAGCACATGGATGGTGACGTACGGCAATGGCCGATTTGGTACGCCTCAGAAACTTTTTGATGGTGCTTACCATGGCGGAATTTCGGATGATTATAAGCTTGCTGTGACCGGAGCGCGCTTGTTGCGTGCTCGAGTGGCTCCTGCAGGGGGGACGCTTGCGAATGCGCGCGATACCGTCTGGTACAATGGCGAACAGGCTTGCAATGTGTCGCTTGCGACGGATGGCTCCAAACGTGTGGCTTTCCTCGATTTTGGCGGCAAAACCGGTGCCGATTTTGTGGGGGAAAGCTACGGAACGCATGAACGTTTGTTGATTGCCGATAGCACTGGTAAACTGATTAAGGCGATTGCCGCTCCGGTTGGCTATAGCTTTGACCATGCAGAATGGGCGTTGAACTATGTGAGCCCGGACCCGGATGGTGGCCTGATTGTGGCGACCCTTACGAATGCCAATGGAGCCCATACAAAAGTAGTCCTTGTGAATGTGGGGGATGGCTCTATTCTGGATTTGGTCGAGGGCGATGAACTTTGGCATCCGAGTATCTGGCGTAAAAAGATTTATGTGCCAGAAACGGATAAGCTGGACCCCGATAGCGCAGGCGTTTACTTGCGTCCCTCCGATAAGTGGGAATCCGTCATTATGCGCTATAAGATGGAACTCCTCTGGAAATACCGCGATTCTGCGAATGTGGTCATTCTGGGGTCTTCGAGGCCGATGTTTGGCGTGACTCCGCTTGGTTTCAATAAAAAGTTCTTTGCCGTGAATTTTGGTCAAACTCCGAATTCCATATACATGTCGAGAGATTACTTGGACCATTACATCTTCAATCACATGAAGAACCTCAAGTACATTGTGGTTTCGCTGGACATTGATTTTTGGCACAAGGTAGATGGCCCGTACGGGGATAACTTCTTCTATACCGATTTCAGAAATTACCCTGGGTACATTTATGATGAAAACCATGATTTCTGGAAAGACGGCTACCCGGAAGGCTTGCTTGAATTTACGGAAAACTCGGTAGGCTCATCGGATGAACGCTATTACATGAAGGATCGTGGACGCTATTCGAATGCCAATTGCGGTTCCTGGCGCGAAGAGCCCGAAATCGAACAGGACAGTCTTTACCTGGATGAACACAGAAATTTGATTGACGATAGCAAGGATGCGCTCCTGACTATTATCAAGGAAGCCGCAAAACGCGATATCCGCGTGGTGGGTCTCATTTTCCCGCAAAGCCCGGCGTATGCAGAAACGGGTGCCTTTGGCCGCTATGGACTCCGTCGTAGTTCTGCGGAAAAGCTGATTAACGAGCTTAAGTCCTTGAATAAGGAATATCCGAATTTTGTTGTGATGGATGAAAATAAAATGGGGAAGCATGACTATACCGATATGATGGCTGTAGATGAAGACCATCTCTGCTATGGCGGTAGCGTTGTTTTGACTTCTAGACTGAATGATCTCTTGTTGTCCTGGGAGGCAAAAAAATGAAACGAGAAGCCTTTGCAAATATCGGGTTCCTTGCATTTTTTGCGTTGACTCTAGCGCTTTTGAATTCGTGTACCGATCACAACAGTTCTCTTTCTTCGGGAGAACCTTCGCCTGTCGATTCGGATATTGAAGGTTTTGCCTTCGTAAAGGCTAGTGGTCGGTCGGCACTTTTGGGGACTAATTTGAATAGTGCCCGCAAGAGCGATACGCCCCAGATGGAAGCTTATTTTACGTATGACTTTTACATAGGCGAGCATGAGGTTACCTGTGGTGAGTACCACGCCTTGCGCAAGGAGGCTGGTGCCAAGTGCGATGGCATATATGGTAACAAAAGTCCCATCACGAACGTGACTTTTTATGATGCAGTCCTTTATGCCAATGCCAAAAGCAAGAGCGAAAACCTTGATACCGTTTATACGTACACTAGCGCTTCTTTTGATGCGTCCGGCAGTTGCGACAACTTGACGGGACTCATCTTCCATGAAACTGTGAAGGGGTATCGTTTGCCGACGGAAGCCGAATGGGTCTATGTGGCAAGCAAGGGCTGGGATCCTGAAAAGGGCTGGAATAGCGTCAATTCGGATTATACGTTCCATGATGTGGCGACATCTCCGGCGAACCCTCTTGGCGTTTACGACATGGCTGGTAACGTCCTTGAATGGGTAAATGACTGGATGACTTATTTCCAGAAAGAGGCGGTGACTAATTTTGTCGGCGGTGCCGATGAAGGTAGCCTTGGTGAACGCGTTGTCAAGGGGGGCAGTTACAGGAATGAACCTTTGGCGATAACCTTGTACAACCGTGGCGATGTCTATACGGTGACTGGCTCAAGCAAGGGCGATTATCTTGGGTTTAGGCTTGCTTTAGGTGAAATTCCCAACGCTTCTTGGCTTGACGAAAACGGCTCTGTCAAGGAATCTGTCGTGAAGTCGCAGATAGCCATTTTCGAAATGAAACACTTGACGGGAACGTTTGAATCCAAGCTTGTATTCCGCAATGACATATCGAGCAATTTGTCCTTTATTGATTTTGGAAGTGGCGTTATTTCCGTTGTCGAAATCGACAATACGGAGAAGGCTTATCACCCCGATATCTCACCAGATGGCAAGCGCGTGGCGTATAGCACGAGCATTGAAGGTTTGGGTGGAGTATCTAGCGTTTATGTGCGCAACCTGGATGCAACGGGTTCGGACCTTGTCAAGCTGGATGTTGAAAATGCCGCTATCCCGCGCTGGAAACTTTTGGAAAATGGCGATACGGCGATTGTCTATGTGACTAGTTCCGCAAATAACAAGGACGATGAAGCATTTGCGGCTACGAGCACATGGCAGGTGCCTTTTAACAATGGCAAGTTTGGCAAGCCCAAAAAGCTCTTTGATGGCGCTTATCATGGCGGCGTGAGTGCGACAAAGCAACTCGCTGTTTCTGGCGCGAGACTTTTGCGTGCTCGAGTTGCCCCGAGCGGGAAAACGGTTCTTAATGGAATCGATACCGTCTGGTATGGCGGTGAACAGGCTTGTAATGTGTCTTTGGCTAATGACGGTAGCGATAGAACGGCCTTCCTCGATTTTGGTGGCAAGACGGGTGCAGAATTTGTAGGCCAGTCTTACCGCACGCATGAACGCCTCTTGATTGCTGATGCGAAGGGAAAACTCATACAGAGTGTTGCAGCTCCGAAGGGTTATACCTTTGACCATACGGAATGGGTGCTGGGTGGCTCTAATTACGTTGTTGCAACGCTTGCCAATGCCAGTGGCGCCCATCAGAAAATCGTATTGATTAACTTGTCCGATAGCACGGTGACAACTCTTGCCGAAGGCGATGAACTCTGGCATCCGTGCCTGTGGCATTCTAAAAACCTCTATAACAGCAAGGAACTTGATACCGATAGCGCAGGCGTCTATTATTTGTCCAGTGCCTATTATAGCGCTTTGGAACTTCGTGTGAAAATGCAGCGATTCTGGGAAAATCGCGATGAAATTACAGCCGTCGCCCTGGGCTCTTCGCGCACGATGTTCGCCTTGCACGACAAGGATGTCGAATCGCACCACTTGCTCAATATGGCCTATTCCGCGGGGCAAATTACGGGAATGGGGTATTTGTTTGTCAACTATGTGCTGAACCATCTCAAGAATTTGAAGGTCCTGGTGCTTGAACTTTCTCCGGACTTCTTATGGTATGACGGCTTTTCGACATGGATAAATATTATATACAATAAGGTCCCGGGCTTCAAGTACGACGAAAACCACAATTTCTGGGTTGATGGCTTGCCGGAACATTTTGTCGACGCCGTAAAGGTGACCCCGCGCCCGGAAACGGCGCTTCAGCATCCTTATACGCTAGAAGATTTCTTGCTTCCGGATGCTACATGGGGGTATCCGGTATTGCTGAGAGATTCCACGGAGGCTGAATTTGATTCTCCGGTCTACAAGGAAAATTTTGAGTGCTTTAAGTATGTGATAAAAATAGCTCGTCAGAAGGGGCTCAAGGTCGTTGTGACAATCCTACCGCAGAATCCTGCATACGCAGAGACGGGCTCGTTTGGCGTTTATGGTCCAAGAAAGAGTATTGCCAAGGATGTTATTGATTCCATAAAGGCAATGGATGTTATATTTTTTGATGAATACAAGTTCGGAGCTCATGACTATACGGACGAGATGGCGTATAACGTTGACCACTTGAGTACATCAGGTGCAAAACAGTACACCCATAGACTTGATTCGTTATTGTCGACTTTAAAAAAGTAGATTATAAGGTATAAGGGGAGCAAATATGAGATATCTTTTAATTGCTTTATCGGCGCTTTTATATGCATGTACTGATTCTAACAGTACAACGGGATTTAACGAAGATGCTGTGAATACAGCTGAAGATTCCCTTTCGGGTATGATCCGTGTTTCTGGAAATGCCGTGGCTCACTTGGGAACAAATGACGCTACGGCAAAGTCTACGGAACGCCCGCAAATGGATGTCCTGTTGACCTATGATTTTTCGATTGGAAAAAATGAGGTGACTTGTGGAGACTTCAATGCCTTGATGAAACCGGCAACGGGGCTCAAGGTGAAGTGCATTACGAATATGTATCCGGCAACGGATGTGACTTATTACGATGCGGTGCTTTTCGCGAACGAACGTAGCAAGTCCGAGGGGCGCGATACCGCCTATACGTATATCGCGACTCAGTTTGATGATGGAAAACATTGTACGAACTTGGATGGTTTTGCCTTCCACCCCGAAGTCGATGGTTACCGTTTGCCGACCGAAGCCGAATGGTCTCTTGTGGCGAAGGCAGCTTGGAACGCTGGTGGCTGGACTGCCGAGAATTCGGACTATCAGCTCCATGAAGTTTGCGGCAAGTTTGATAAGAATACGAAAGTCTGCGATATGCTCGGTAACGCCATGGAATGGGTGAACGATTGGTATGGCGGATTTTTGGATACGACTTTGACAAACTATGTGGGGTCTCCGGATGCGGGCATGTTTGGAATGCGCGTGGTCAAGGGCGGTAGCTATAGGAATGCGTTAAATTCAATCCATCTCTACAATCGTGGCGACGTGTACCCAGTAACTTGCTCGAGCCATGTGGACTATGTCGGGTTCCGCCTGGCTTATGGCTCTATTCCTGATGCGGTGTGGCTTGGCTCTAATGGAAAGCCGGCAACAAGCCGCGTTGTATCGCTTGCCAATTCTACAGTCATTCGTTCTCAGACGGGGACATATAAAGTGAAGCTTGCTTTCCGTGACGACCTTACGGGAAATCTGGCTTATATTGATTACTCGAGCGGCGCTTCGGTTGTAAATGAAATTGTGGATAACATCCCCGTGTACCACCCTGAAATATCACCTGATGGGAAAAAGGTTGCGTTCTGCACGAATATTGAAGGCCTTTCAGGAAAGTCTGAAGTTTATGTGCGCGACTTGAATACCTCGGGATCAAACCTCGTGAAACTCGATGTCGAAAGTGCCGCAATCCCGCGCTGGCGTGTGCTCGAAAACGGTGATACTGTGATTGTGTATGTGACGGAAGCGGGCAATAACAAGGATGAAGCTTCATTCAAGACCGCGTCTACGTGGCAGGTCAAGTTTGCAGATGGCAAGTTTGGCAAACCTGAAAAACTTTTTGATGGCGCTTATCACGGTGGTGTCAGCGAAGACAATCGCCTTGCCGTTACAGGGGCGAGAATCCTGCGTGCACGTATCGCAAAGCCGGGTTCTACAGTTATGACTGATGCGGTTGACACGGTTTGGTACAAGTATAATGACGAGGCGGAACAGGCCTGCAATGCCTCGCTTGCAAAGGATAGCAGTAAGCGTACCTTGTTCCTCGATTTTGGCGGCAAGACTGGTCAGAGCTTTGCTGAAACGAGTTACATGACGCATGAACGCTTGCTTGTCGTGGATTCGACGGGAACGCTTGTCCAGTCGGTGGCGGCACCGAGCGGATTTACATTTGACCATAGCGAATGGGCGTTTGGCGCCCGTAACATTGCCGTTGCAACGTTGACAAACATAAATGGTGCGCATTCAAAGATTGTGCTGCTTAATTTGTCGAAAGATCAGCAAATCGAACTCGCTGAAGGTGATGAACTTTGGCACCCGAATCTGTGGGTGAAAAAGGATTTTGACCTGGATGACGACTTGATGCTCAATCTCGATAGTGCAGGCGTGTACTTTAGAGAAGGGCAAGACTGGGCGCACATTTCGATGGGCTACAAGATGTCGCTTTTGTGGAAGTACAGAAACGATGTCGAAATCCTGTGCGTCGGTAGCTCGAGAACCGAAAATAGTGTGATGGTCACGTCGATTACATCTGGTTTTGCTCTGAACACTGGGCATTCGGGTAACGACATGAACGCCTCGCTTTATGTTGCCGAAAACTATGGCCTCAACCATTTGAAAAAACTGAAGAGCATCGTGGTATCCCTGGATTTGGACCTTTGGCACAACTCCATGGAATATACGGAAATCCTGATTGCGACGACACCGGGATTTGTGTACGATGCTAGCCATGGATTCTGGACTTCTGGATTGCCGGATGGCTTCTTGGAAGCGGTTGAGCTTTCTTCGCAGTATTCCGATGTGGCAAGGACGATTTATGAACCTACACGTGGATTCTTTAGCGATGTGGGCTCGGGCTGGGGGAATGCTTCTGTGGAACTTGACTCTAACTGGCATGGCGATGTCGGCATGCAAAAGATTGAATGGAACATCAAGCGCTTGAAGGACTTCATTATCAAAACGGAACCTTTGGGCGTGAATATCGTTGGCGTCATTTTCCCGCAGAATCCGGGGTACCGCAATACCGGTTCTTGGGGCCGTTACGGACCGAGACGCTCTGTGGCCAAGGATATCATGGATTCCCTCAGCAAGTTCCAGAAACAGTATCCGCATTTCCATGTGCTAGACGAAAATAAGAGTGGATATCATGACTATGAGGATGACTGTGCGGTAAATACGGACCATCTGAGTTTAATTGGTGCGGCCAAAGTCACGGGGCGTATTGATTCACTACTGAAAACGCTGAAGTGATAACGGATTTGGTACTTTTTGGGATGATGGAAAGTTTGTATATTAGTTCCAAGGAATCGTATTATGAAAATTTTTGGAATGAGTAAAGCTTTAGTCTTGGGTGTTACAGCCTTATCCGTAACTTTCCTCGAATCCTGTTCGGATTCTCCGACGCAGACTGAAATGGGTTCGTCCCTTGTCTGCTCATCGTCCGAAAACTGCCGTGATGTTTCTTTGCAGGATGGTTTTGCTCTGATCAAGTCTTCTGGAAAGTATACGGAACTAGGGACGAATGTCAAGTCCGCTCCGCAAAAAGAACGCCCCCAGATGGATGTCAAGTTTGCATACGATTTCCAGCTTGGCAAGCACGAAGTCACCTGTGGTGAATTCAACGATGTGATGGGTAAAGATAGCCACCTTAAGTTGGAGTGCTCGAACAAAAATTTACCTGCCGTCAACGTGACGTTCTACGATGCCGTTCTCTTTGCCAATGCCAAAAGCAAAAAGGCAGGGCTAGATTCGGCCTATAGCTATACTTCTGCAGAATTCAATAAAAGTGGCAATTGCGTCCTTCTGGAAGGTTTCAAGTTTGATCCGAATGTCGATGCGTTCCGTTTGCCGACCGAAGCCGAATGGGTTTTTGCGGCAGGGATTTCTTCGAATGCTGAAAACAGCTGGAATGCCGGAAATTCCGATTTCAAGGCTCACGAAGTCTGTGGCAAAAAAGATGAAAACGGACTTTGCGATTTGTTCGGCAACGTGACGGAATGGGTGAACGACTGGCTTGGGAGTTTCCGCGATACGACAATTACAGATTACGTGGGTGCCACGAATGGTGGTAGCCTTGGCGAACGCGTCATCAAGGGCGGTAGCTTCAGGAGTGAAACTTCTGCAATTACCCTGTATGCACGTGGCGATGTCTATACGGTTACGGGAGCGAGTTCTTCGGAATATCTCGGCTTCCGTCTGGCGTATGGCAAAATAAGCAATCCGGTTTGGCTTGATGCTTCGGGCGATGTCGTGGCATCGAACATTTCTATTGTGACCTCTTCGAAAAAAATCTCGTCGTTTTTTGGAATTTCACGTTCTAAGCTTGCGTTCCGTAACGATGTGACGGGAAACTTGGCTTATGTTGATTTTTCAAGGGTTTCTCCAACGGTTGTTGAAATCAAGGATTCGCTCAGTGTTTATCATCCCGATATTTCGCCAAATGGCAAGCGCGTGGCTTTCTGCACGGGGCAGGAGGGCATTAGCGGTAATTCTGCAATCTACGTCCGCAATTTGGATGCAGACGGGAGCTCACTTGTAAAGCTTGACGTGAAGTCGGCGGCGATTCCGCGCTGGCGCGTGCTCGAAAATGGCGATACCGTGATTGTGTACGTGACGGATGCTGGCAACAACAAGGACGAATCTACTTTCAAGGCTGCGTCTACATGGCAGGTGAAGTTTGCAGATGGCAAGTTTGGCGAACCATCCAAACTCTTCGATGGCGCTTATCATGGTGGTATTAGCTCCGATGAAGCGTTGACGGTCTCTGGCGCTCGCTTGCTCCGCGCCCGTGTTGCCGCAAAGGAATCGACGGTAAAGTCGAAGGCCGAAGATGTTGTCTGGTATGGTAACGAACAGGCTTGCAATGCTTCGCTCAACAAGACGACCAAGCGTACGCTGTTCCTTGATTTTGGTGACGAAACGGGAATCAAGTTTGTCGGTTCCAAATACCGCACGCATGAACGCTTGCTGATTGCCGATAGCGATGGCAAGCTGGTTTCTTCTGTCGGGGCTCCTGCGGGTTATACGTTCGACCATAGCGAATGGGTTCTGAATGACGAAAAAATGGCCGTTGCCACCCTTACAAATGCTGATGGCGCTCATCAGAAGATTGTTCTTGTGGACACGAAGGATAATTCTGTGACGGATATTGTCGAAGGTGATGAACTTTGGCATCCGTGTTTCTGGACGCCGTCGGATAAGTCCCAGATTGCATCGGATTGGGACGCTGATAGCGTTGGCCACTACGTGTCTGCGGCAAACCAAACGAATTACCTGCTTTCGCACAAGATGTCAATGTTCTGGAACCTGAAGGACTCTGTCGAAGTCGTTGGCCTTGGCAATTCTCACTTGTGGGCAGGTTTTGCGGCTCCCGAAATGAGCAAGCCTGCAATGAACATGGGCGTTGTGCCGTGTGATATGCACTGCATGCATTACCTCTTTAAAAATTATGTCTTGAACCATTGCCCGAAGGTGAAATATGTTGTCTTGAGCCTTGATATCGACCTGTGGTACAATATCGACCCGCGTACTGATATCAATGCGGGCATGGGTGGCGCAGCGGGCTTTGTGTATGACCAAAGTCATGAATTCTACCCGGAAGGCGTCGATGCTAACTTTGTAAAGCTGGTCATGGATAACGCTACGGACGATGCCGGTGAAATCATTGAGGCGCGTGGTTGGCATGCCGCCACGGAAAATCTCGGCTGGACGGACGAAAATGGTGTTTCCGTCATGAGCGGAGATTCAACCTGGAGCGATTGCCTGTTCAACAAGAACCTTGCCAATTGCCTTGTGGATATGGACCAGAATACGTGCCTTTCCAATTACACGATGGATGTGTGCGTGCCGGATACGAACTTGAACATGTGCCTTGCGAAGTCTGATTTGAACCAGTGCTTGGCTATTTTCTCGGGCGATGTGGACAAGCTCAAGGACTTGGTGCGCTTGGCCAAGGAAAACGACATTACGGTGATTGGCGTGATGTTCCCGATTAGCCCGTATTACAAGACTACCGGAACTTATGGACGTCACGGTATGCGCCGCAGCCACGCAAAGGCTTTGATCGAAGAGATTGAAACGTGGGCCGAAGGCAAGTCGAACTTTGTCATCATGAACGAGAATAACTTTGGTGACCACGATTACGCATCCTCTATGGCAAATGATTCTGACCATTTGAACAAGGACGGCGCTAAGAAAGTCACGGCTCGCATTGACGAGTTGATAAAGTCGCTGGAAGCCAAGTCCAAGTAAATTCTAGAGCAGGTCGTTTATGTTTTTGCCTCTGATATTGATCCCTATCGCGGTTGCGCTCTTTGCGATTTTTCCGCTGACAGATACCGATATCTGGTGGCATTTAGCGTGTGCGCGTGAATGGGTGACGACATGGACTCCTGTGCGCGAGCCTGTCGTGAACGTGCATCAGTATTTTCAACAGACTGTAGCGCTTGTTTATGATATTGGTGGCGCTCCGCTGTTGGTCGCGTTTAAGGCTATCCTTTGGGGCATTGTCTTTGTGCTGTTCTTGTTGCCCTCGATGCTCTCCCCAAATTTGAATAACGAAAACGCCGTTGATTCTCGTGGCGATATTTCTCCGGTAACGTTTGCGGGGATTGCGGTCCTTCTCTTTATTTTCCGCTACCAATTTGAAATGCGTCCAGTGCTTTTAAGCATGCTGTTCCTCGGCATTTATTGGAACGTGTTGCCTTGGCTCTTTTTCGGTTGGCGCGAACGTAATGTGGAGCGTAGCTCGATATCCAAGAAATTTCATCATGTGCTGCACCTGACGTTCCATGATGTGACGAAACTGTTTAAGTTTCTAGGTGTGCTTCTAATCCTTTTTATCCAGTGGATTTGGTGCAAATGCCAGGGGCTGTATATTCTGGGATTGGTCTTGGCATTTGGCTTTTTCTCGTACAGTCTCTGGTTCCGGCGTTGGGTGCGATTCGGAAAGGTAAGGCAATGGAATGGGGTACGAATCCCGCTTAGGACGATTGCATGGCAGATTCTCTTTGTGATTCTCCTTTTTGCAATGCCGTTCTTCCACCATGATGGTTTGGACTTGCTTCCTTATCCGTTTGAGTTGCTGGATCGTTTGCTTGGCCTTTCTCCTTCGGCAATTATTTTTTCGAATGAAATTGCGGAGAACCGTTCGCCGATTACGCTTTTGCTAAACGGTGAAAATGTGTTGCAGTCCGCCTTGATGCTTGTGCTTTGTGTGGCTGGGATTGTTCTTGCTGCGGTCCGTTGGTATTTGCAACCTTCGCCTGACGCTTCGTGGCAATTGTCGTGGCAGACGAATGAACGTGTCGAGGCTATTTTTAATCGCAGGATGCTCCCGTCCTGGCTATTTATCACTGCGATTCTCGCTCTTGTTGCCGAACGCAACTTTGTTCTGTTTTTGCCGATTTTTGTGGCCATTGTTGTGCATTTTTCGATGCGGCCGTCGAGTTCAAACGTGAAACTCAAGAATACAAAATTGAAAATCAAAAATACAAGTATAAAGCTCAAGAACCGTCTTGCTGAAAAGTCGCGAAAGCTTGGCTCTAAGCTAAAGCTTAAAGGGAAACTGGCTCAAAAAACGCGCAATTTGAGCCATACGTTGAGCCCGCTTTTGACGTCGGAATTTTTGCTTGCGGCTGTTGTTTTGGCTTTTGTATTTGGACACTGGAGCAAGTCGCTTTCGGCTTACGATTCTATGGTGGCCTACCAGCGTGTGCCTGTGGGGGCCGCGCATTGGATGATGGAAAATCCGCATCCGGGCAGGTTGTTTAACGATGACCGTGCGGGAGGCTATTTGGCTTTTATGAACCCGCTCGATTCGATATACATCGATGGGCGTTTTATCTTGAAAACGGCAGATTTCTTTGAACGTTATCTGGCCTATGCGAATATGCCTCGGCTCTTTTTGGTGGATGCCGATTCGCAGGATATCGACCGTGT
This sequence comes from Fibrobacter sp. UWB2, assembly GCF_002210425.1. Taxonomy (NCBI): domain Bacteria; kingdom Pseudomonadati; phylum Fibrobacterota; class Fibrobacteria; order Fibrobacterales; family Fibrobacteraceae; genus Fibrobacter; species Fibrobacter sp. UWB2. The sequence continues at coordinate 659,771 of NZ_MWQK01000002.1, forward strand.
TGTGCTCCCGCTTCGCTATTATGCAAGGTGGGATAAATTGCTTGCAACGCTTGATTCTAGCGAAAAATGGCACGTTGCGTACCGCGACTCCCTTTTTGTCGTGATGGACCGCACATTGCGCTAAATCGTAAGACTAAAAAAATTTAAATTTAGTCGCTAATAATTTATTTTTAGATAGATTTAACGGCCCTGTGTGGGCATTGGAGTTGTGTATGAATCGTTTGGTGAAAATGGGTCTTGCCGGCCTGTTCGCTTTTGGACTTGCCCAGGCTAAGGTGAACTTCCCGTTCCCGCAAATGTCCGATTACGGTGGAAATGCGACGCTTTTGAGCGACAAGGCCAAGGCTTCCGAAGAATTGAAGTCCCAGTTTGCTTACTGGATGAAGGCCATGTACAACGAACAGGGCGATGTTGCCGGTGTTCGTTCCGATCCGGGTTCCGATACGTATTTCTCGGAAGGTGTCGGCTACGGCATGCTCCTGATGGTCTACTTTAGTGACAATACGACGAGCTATCAGCCGCAATTCGACAAAATTTGGAACTTCTACAAGAAGATGATGAACGAAAACGGCTTCATGATTTGGAAGGTCGGTAACCTTTCTCAGTCGTGGGATGCCGGTAACGGTGCCGCTCTCGATGGCGATATCGATGCTGCCGCCGCTCTCGTGATGGCTTACTACCAGTTTGGCGATGAAAAGTACAAGGAAGACGCCAAGAAGCTCATCCAGTCCATGAAAAAGTCCGAATTCGAATCGAACGGCTTGCATTTGCCGGGCGACAAGTGGGGCGATGCGGGTTACAACCGCAAGAATCCGGGTTACTTTGATCCGGCCTACATGCCTGTCTTTGCCATGATCGATACCGAAAATGCTGAATTCTGGAGCAAAACCGCTTACGAAGCCAACATGAGCCTTTACGAAGCAAGTGCTTCTGACGCTCCGTCGACGGGCCTCATTGATGACTGGACCGACAAGAACGGCAAGAGCGAAGACGACTATTACAGCTACGACGCTTCTCGCGCTCCGTGGCGTAATGCGAAGGCCGTCTGCTGGCATGGCGATCAGCGCGCACTCGCACTCGACAAGAAAATGGCTGAATTTGTCTCTACCGTCAGTGCTGCAAGTATGAGTGGCCCTGTGATGAGAAAGTCCGGTAGCCTCGGTAACGATCACAACAGCACGTTCGTGACCTCTCTCATGACTTCGCTTATCTCTGATGCAAAGTACCAGGCTAAACTTGATGAATACTGGAAAGAGGCGGTTGCTCTCGGTGACGAAAACTACTTCAACCAGTCTCTCAAGCTTTTGAATGGTTTGCTCGTTTCGGGTAACATGCCGAACCTCGCCGCAGCTACTCCGACTCAGCCGACTTCTTCGAGCTCTGTGACTCCGGAGTCTAGCTCCAGCGATGCTACGATTGCCTTGCCGACTCTTGCAACGAAATCTCCGAAGATGACCCTTTCTGGCAGGACTCTCCAGATTGCCGCCAATGGCAATGTCCGCGTAGATTTGATTTCTATGACGGGTAGCGTGTTGAAGTCTTTCGACAATCATGCCAATGGTTCTTTGAATGTTTCGCTGAAGTCTGTCCCGAACGGTCTCTATGTCGTTCGCGTGAAAAATGCTGGCGTCACGAGCCTCAAGAAAATCAAACTCGACTAAAAGCTAAAACAGCGAAGCCCGCTTCTGCGGAAAAACTTTAAAAGTCCGGGAATTGTGAATTCTCGGGCTTTCTTGTTTTACGTTGTCATCCCCGCGAAGGCGGGGATCTCCTTTTATTGTTTAGTGTTAAGACGAATTAATGCGGTTTTTAACGAACTAATTTGAACAATCTTTATGTGTAAATATTTGTTTGCTTTTTTGCGTATAATTGATGACAACTAAACGAAATTTGCTACTGTCAAATGGTAAAAATAAAATTACAAAATATGTGATATTGCTCAAATTTTAAAAATTTAAGCGTTTTATCCATAATATATATAATTTTTGTATGTTTGAAATTATTTTGTATGATTCATTTACTAAATTTGTACGACCTTAAAAATAAACTAAAAAAGGTCATATAAATGAAAACAACCAAAATAACAACCCTCGTCTTGGGCGTAGCCTCTGCAATGGCTTTTGCTCAGGATGGCTCTGCCTGCATTCCGTTTGTCAACGGTTCTGGTGATTATGACAAGCATTGTTATAATTCCGGCCTCCTCGAAATGGAAGAAGGCAAGTGCTACACCTTCAATCCGGATCGCATTGATGCAAATCCTGTTCCGCAGTGGGTCAATAACATTGCCTCTCAGAGCTGGTGGTGGATTGAAACTCCTTGCATCGAAGAAGTTTCTAGCTCCAGTGTAGAACCGGAATCTTCTAGCTCCAGCGAAGAATCTTCCAGCTCTGTTGAAGAATCTAGCTCTAGCGAAGAACCGCTCTCCAGCTCTAGTGAAGAACCGGTTTCTAGCTCCAGCGAAGAACCGGAATCTTCTAGCTCTGAAGAAGTCTCCAGCTCTAGCGAAGAACCGGCCTCCAGCTCCAGCGAAATCATCGTTGCTTCTAAGTGCGAAGAATTCGTTCGCGGCTCTGGCAACTACACGACGGACAAGTGCTACAACGCTGGCCTTGCAGACATGGAAGAAGGCAAGTGCTACAAGTTGAAGGACGATCGCGCTAATGACGTTAAGGGTCAGCAGTGGATCAACGACCGCGCCAACGATAGTTGGTGGTGGGAAGAAACTTCCTGCGGTGAAGTTGTTGAATCCAGCTCCAGCGAAGAATCTTCTAGCTCTGAAGAAGTCTCTAGCTCTAGCGAAGAATCTTCCAGCTCTGAAGAATCTAGCTCCAGCGAAGAATCTTCCAGCTCCGAAGAATCCAGCTCCAGCGAAGAATCTTCTAGCTCCGAAGAAGTTTCTAGCTCCAGCGAAGAATCCTCCAGCTCTGTTGAAGAATCTAGCTCTAGCCAGGAAGTCGTTCTCGTCGAACGTTGCATTAAGTACAACAAGAAGATCACTGCTGAAAATGTAGCTGATCATTGCTATAACAAGGGCTTGTCTAAGATGGAACCGGAAACTTGCTATGCCATTAATCCGGAATTAAGTCCTTATGAAGGATATAGCACGAATGTTACCAAGACTAAGAAAGTTGGAAAGAAAAAGATTAATTGGTGGCTCGAAACTCCGTGCTACGAAGAAATCATCGTCTCTAGCTCTAGCGTCGAAGAATCTTCTAGCTCTGTCGAAGAATCTAGCTCCAGTGTTGAAGAATCTTCTAGCTCTGTCGAAGAATCCTCCAGCTCTGAAGAAGTTTCTAGCTCCAGCGAAGAAGAATCCTCCAGCTCTGTTGAAGAATCCAGCTCCAGCGAAGAAGAATCCTCCAGCTCTGTTGAAGAATCTAGCTCCAGCGAAGTTGTCGTTTCCAAGTGCGAAGAATTCGTTCGCGGTGCAGGCAACTACACGACGGACAAGTGCTACAACGCTGGCCTTGCCGACATGGAAGAAGGCAAGTGCTACAAGTTGAAGGACGACCGCGCTAACGACGTTAAGGGTCAGCAGTGGATCAACGACCGCGCCAACGATAGCTGGTGGTGGGAAGAAACGGAATGCGGCGAAGTCGTCGTTTCCAGCTCTAGCGAAGAATCCTCTAGCTCCGAAGAAGTCTCTAGCTCCAGCGAAGAATCCTCCAGCTCCGAAGAAGTCTCCAGCTCCAGCGAAGAATCTTCTAGCTCTGAAGAATCCAGCTCTAGCGAAGAATCCTCTAGCTCTTCTGAACCGGAATCCAGCTCTAGCGAAATCGTCGTCACCAAGTGCGTCGAATTCGTGAACGGCTCTGGTGATTACAATGGCAAGTGCTTCAACGCTGGTCTCAATGAAATGGCTGAAGGCAAGTGCTATGCTCTGAACCCGGATCGTGGCCAGGTTAATGACATTTGGATCAACAACCGTGCTGTTGATACCTACTGGTGGTCCGAAGTTTCTTGCGCAGACGAACCGGAAATTATTATTCTCAAGGAACCGGTTCCGGAACCGAAGAAGGTTATCGGTCGCGACAATGGCACGACCGCTCTCGCCACGGCTGTTGAAGCCAAGGCTAGCATGGCTGTTGCCAACAACATGTTGAGCATCGCAACGACCTCCAACGGCACGAAGTCCGTGAAGATCTTTAGCGTTCGCGGCGACATGCTCCTCTCTGAAACATTCTCCGGTGCTGCAAAGACCGTTGACATGGCTCAGTTTGCTGGCAAGGGCGCTGTGATTGTTCGCCTCGTTGAAGGCCGCAAGGTCCTCGCTACGAAGCGCATTGCAGTCCGCTAATTCGCTAACGATTTAATGTCAAAGTGAAAAAGGGCTTCCTCGAAAGAGGAAGCCTTTTTTGTTGCAAATGCAAAAAAGGAATCCCGTCGGGGGTTCCTCTTCTAATGTTTAGATCCTTCGACTTCGCTCAGGATGACACTGCTTACTGGCTAGCGATTAACGTTTACTTTATTTGCACGTTCGAGTTCGCGAGCGTTGATGATAAGCATCTGCAAGCGGTTTTCAATGTTGGCGAAGCTGGTATCTGGATCGTAGTCCAAGCTCAGGATTTGCACGTGCGGGCAACGTTCCTTCACTGCCTTCGTGAGGCCACGGCCACTGATGTGGTTGGCGAGGCAGGCGAACGGCTGCACAATGATGAAGCTGTTGATGCCGTGCTTCGAGTTGTAAAGGATTTCTGCCGGGATGAGCCAGCCTTCACCCGTGTTGTACGTCGGGTCGATAATACCGTCGATGTAGTTCACGAGTTCAAAGCAGTCGGCGTGGTGTTCGTAGAGCTTGAACGACTGCATAACCTTATTGGCTGTTGCTGCGGCGTGTTCAAAGAGCTTTGATGTGACGCTACCTTCGAGGCGGTCTGCAATCGGATTGGCCGAGAAACCGCGCTTGATCTTTTCGGCGCGCACAACTTCGTCGACGCGGAAGAAGTCCATCATGCCCGGGAGGTAAACTTCCATGCCGTTGTCCATGAGGTAGTCTTCGACATGTCCGTTTGCGCTCGGGTGGTAGTTCATGAGGATTTCGCCAAGCACGGCAACGCGCGGCTTGCGGATGCCCTTCTGGCGGGCTTCCGTGATTTCGACCTTGTTGAATTCGTCGATGCACTGGCGCAGCATTTCGACAAGGCGCTTGGCAGAGCCGAGTTCCGTTTTCTTGAGGGTGGCTGCGGTCTTCATCAGTTCCGGCATCCACTTGCTGTAAATCTTCTTGGAATCGCCCTTGTTGATTTCGTAGGGGCGGAGTGCACGGTATGCCGTTTCGATGGCGTCCATGAATGCAAGGCCCCAGAGCGTATGGAGGCGGAAGTCGAGCCCGAGCTGGAATCCCGGATGCATGCCTTTATAGTCGATGCCGGTCGTGATGATGGAAACGTCCTTGTAACCCGCTTCGTCAAGAGCTTTACGGCCAAGCACGGAGTACTGCACAGCGCGGCAGTTTTCGCAGTTCTTGGCAAGGCACATTGAAACTTCGGTCTGCGGAACGTTCGGGTGTTCTTCGAGCCACTTGAGGCATTCGCCGATGTTGATCTGGCACGGGAAGCAAATGTCGTTGTGCACGTACTTCTTGCCGAGTTCAATAGCGCGTTTGTCTGCAACCGGGAGGTAATCCGAGAGGTAACCCTTGCCCTGGATGTAGCTACTGGCGAGGATTGCAAATGCAGGGGAAAGGTTCGGCGTCAAGATGATACGCTTGTTCTTGTCGCTTGCCACGTACGGCGTGTGGAACTGCGGTTCGTTCGAAATCGGCTTTTCCGGGAGGTTTGCCGCACGGCGGGCCTTCACGGTTTCGATAAAGCTCTTGATGCGGATGCCGACCGGGCCTCTTGCGTCGCCTTCGTCGAGCTTGAGCATGAGCATTTCCTTGTTGGAATCGCGGTGCATCATGCGCATCATTTCGTCGGTCAAGACGGAGTCGTGTCCGCAACCGAAGCTCACGATCTGGGCAAGTTCAACATGCGGGTCTCTCGAAGCAATCATCGTTGCACCGAGCATGCGCAAGTGGAACGTGTTCTTGATTTCTACGCGGGTGTGGCTCGGAACGTCCTGGTCGTATACGCCCGGGAGCGATTCGGTGGTGAGCACCGGAATGCCCATTGCGGTAAAGTGGCTTGCGATGTTGTGGTTGATGAGCAAGTCGGCATGGTAGGGGCGGCCTGCAATCACAACGGCAAAGCTGTCGTTTGCCTTCACTTCGTCGAGAATCTTTTGGCCTTCTTCGAGGAGCGTGGTGCGGTAGTTGTTGAGTGCCTTTTCGCCTTCCGTGACGGCTTTGTCCAAAATCTTCTTATCGATGTTCCAGTTGTCGTGGAACCAGTCAATCGTCTGGCTTCTGCGGAGCTTCGTGTTTGCCCAGTGGAAAATCGGCTGGTCCATCGGAATGCCGTAATTCTTTTCGGGTTCGTCCGTGTTCTGGCAAATGTTCGGGTAGCCTTGCACGACCGGGCAGACCGTCGTTGCGTTAAACTTGGTGTGGTCACTTGGGAGCGAAATCATCATCGGGAAGAAGATGCGGTCGACCTTCTTTTCGATGAGGCTGAGCACGTGACCGTGGACGAGCTTGGCGGGGAAGCAGACCGTGTCGCTGGGCACGCTGTGGAGACCAGCTTCGAACATCTTGTAGTCGCTCTGACGGCTTACAACAACGGTGTAACCGAGGGCGGTGAAGAATGCTTTCCAGTAGGGGAGGCTGTTCCAGAATTCGAGTACGCGCGGGATACCGATGGTCTTTCCGTTCTGCGGCAAGAGAATCTGCGGAGCGTAGTCCTTGACCAAAAGCTGGTTCGTGCGCTTGATCATGTCCGGCACGGCCTGCATCTTCTTGTTGATTTCGGCGATGAGCTTCTTCGTTGCCGGATCGTTCGGGTCGGCGGTGACTTCGCCGCGTTCGCAACGGTTGCCCGTCACAAAGCTCTGGCCATCGCTAAAGGTCACGATGGTGCGGGAACAATGGTTGGTGCAGTACTGGCAGAGCTGACCCGGCTGGTTGTGCCAGCTGAAGGTGCGCATGGCTTCGAGGCCGATAAACTTACTTTGCACGTTCGGGTCTGCGGCACGCTTTTCTTCCATGAACTTCTTCGTGAGGAGAGCGATACCGATAGCGCCCATTTCGCCCGGGCGTTCCGGACGGATGGCCTTGAGGCCCGTATATTGTTCGAAGGCGCGGAGAACGGCGTTGTTCTTGAACGTACCGCCCTGCACCACGACCTTCTTGCCGAGGGTGTTCAGGTTGCGGATGCGGATGACCTTCGTGAAAACGTTGTTGATGATGGAACGGCAGATACCCGCGATGATGTCTTCGGGCTGCTTGCCATCGCGTTGTTCCGTGATGATGGAACTGTTCATGAACACGGTGCAGCGGCTGCCGAGCTGAGACGGACTCTTGGAGTTGAATGCGAGTTCCGCAATCTTTTCCATCGGGATGCCGAGGCTGCGGGCGTACGTTTCGATGAATGAACCGCAACCCGAGGAGCAGGCTTCGTTGAGGATGATGCCCGTGACGACACCGTCTTGCACGGAGATGGCCTTCATGTCCTGACCGCCGATGTCCAAGATGAACGAAACATCGGGGCAGAGGCGCTGGGCTGCGTTTGCGTGGGCGACGGTTTCCACCGTGTGGTAGTCCGCGTGGACGGCCTTTGCAAAGAGCTGTTCGCCGTAACCGGTTGTACCCACGCCCAAGATGTTGAGCTTCACGCCGTATTCTTCGTAGCGGTCGGCGAGGTCCACCATGGCGCGCTTCAAGACGGCGAGCGGTTCACCGTCGTTACTCGCGTAGAAGCCGTCGATGACCTTTTCGTTTTCGTCGATGAGCACGAACTTCGTGGTGGTAGAACCTGCGTCGATGCCGAGGTAGGCGTTGATGGTCGTGCCGGAAGGCGGCTGCGGGTAATGGTTGTCCGCCATCTTGTGTTCTTCGAGGAACAGCTTGTATTCTGCTTCGCTCTGGAAGAAGAGGTCGGAGGCAGCCTTTGCCTTGTTCTCGGCCTGGCGGATTTCGTTGAAGTGAACGAGCGCGTCGAGAGAACCCTCTTCGCGGTACATGCATTCCTGGTTTGCGAACATGGAACCGTTAGCGAGAGCGGCGCCCATGGCCACAAGCACTTCGGAATGTTCCGGAACAATCGCCTGTTCGTCGGAGATGCCCAAGCGTTCCTTGAATGCCTTCACGAGAGTCGGGTTAAATGTGAGCGGGCCTCCTTCAAAAATGACAGGCGGCTTGATTTCCATGCCCTGGGCAAGGCCACCGATGGTCTGCTTCGCGATGGCGTGGAAACTCGAAAGGGCGATATCTTCTTTGGCGATGCCGTTGTTGAGCATCGGCTGGATGTCCGTCTTGGCGAACACGCCGCAACGGCCCGAGATTTCATAGACTTTTTGGCCACGCTTGGCGTAGCTTTCGAATACTTCTGTCTTGATGCGGAGGAGTTCCGCGACCTGGTCGATAAATGCACCTGTACCGCCGGCGCACACACCGTTCATGCGCATGTCGGAGGCGATGAGCTTACCGGTGGTCTTGTCCTTTTCGAAGAACACAACCTTGGCATCCTGACCGCCGAGTTCGATGGCGACCCTGGAATCGGGGTAGGTGGCACGCACCGCAAGTGCGTTTGCGACTACTTCTTGCACAAAGAAGGCGTGAGTGGCCTCGGCGAACGGCTGACCGCCGCTACCGCAGAACGTGACCCTGAAGTTCTTGCCCGGGAAAAGGGCATGGGCTTCGCGCAGGACCTCGTAGACCTTTTTCGCCTGCATGGCGTTATGACGCTGATATGTATAGTGTAAAAGCTTAGATGTCTCGGGATCGACTACAGCAATTTTCACAGTGGTGGAGCCTACGTCGACACCCACCCATAAATCGTTCATAGAAGTATTCATAGTGAAGCCAAATTTAGTTTTTTTTCATTATTTGAAAATGTTTTTTGGCGTTTAAGGCGATAAAACGCGCAATTTGGCGAATTTTGGGTAATTGCTCGCATGAGTAGTACACGAAATGCGGCGCAACTGCGTCATCCTCAATCTTGTCATCCTGACGCGAAGCGGAAGGATCCAGCGGAGTTCTTTAAAACGCCTGAATTTTGTATATTCAACTGTATGAAAAAAATTTTGTTGTTCCTAACGATATGCGTTACGTTTGCGAATGCTCAATTCTATTACGACAAGCATGGAGAAAGTCGCGGTGCGTATAAGGACAGCTTGGAGTATTCAAAGCTTGTTGGGCTTGCAAAAAGATTTCGTGGTCCGATATTGGTGAAAAAGCCGGTTGATGGTGTCAAGCCGAGAAAAAATTTGGAAAAGATTCCTGAAAATAAAATCCAAAGAACATTTAATGTAAATCGCGATACTTTGAACAAAGAAAAGTGGCTCGAAGTCGAAAAGAACGAAATCGTTAAAATTTGTGTTGATGCGCCTGTTGTCGCGTGGGAAACATCGTTAAAGGCGATTATATCTAGCGATTTGTGCCTGACATTCGAAACACCGACGCTTGTTGGAGTTGAAACCATTAATGTGTATTTCCTTGACTCGGATAGTTCGAAGAAAATCAATTTAGCTGTCGGTATGAAGTATCTTGATTTCAAAAACGAAGAAGTTCTGTTAGGATTTAATCGATACTCCGAAAAAGAATTACAGATGCAAGGGTTTTGCAATACAGAGGAGAACGGAACAATAGCTTGTGGTCCCAAAAATGAGGATCCAGAAAGGCTTGTTTCCATTACTGGTACATACTTAGTCGATAAATATCCTGTTACAAACTGCGAATTTACACAACTGATGTGGGATGATAGTCTTCTTGATTATAAGTGGCAAAACAGAAAAAGGGCTTCTACACGTAATGGAAACTGCATAACTCAAGACACGGCCGCAAATACTGTATCTCTATTTTGGGCTATGGAATATGCCAACGTGCGCAGTATTCGTGAAGGTCTAAAGCCTTATTATATATTTTCTCCTGTAGAATATGCAGAAAGAGAAAGTATTTTATCGGCTCGACAACGTATTATTAAACAATATGTTCTCGGATATATTCAAGTTTCTGACGACAGTACCTCGAACGGTTATAGACTTCCATATTACAATGAATGGATGATGCTTGCTCGTGGTGGCGACAAAAAGAATAAGGCCCCTTGGGGAGATTCTTCGGGCTCTTTTGAAAAAACAAAAAAATACGCTAGATTTAAAACAAAAATGGTTTCCTTTGAAACAGAACCCGTTGGCCAACTGATGCCCAATGGATACGGATTATACGATATGTTTGGTCTCGCTCAAGAGCATGTTCTTTTTGAATACGATTTGTTTGAAGGAAACTTGGGGTTTGCGTCTTGTTTGAAGGGCGGAGATTATCACGTTTCTCTAGAAGATGGGTTCGACGATACCGTAAGTCCTTATTGGAAATGGATAAACTACGGATATTACGAACCTGGTCATCCAGGTAATGGAGCGGGTTTCCGCCTCATCCGCAACATCGGCAATAATGCCAAATGGACCAAAATTAAAACAGTTGGCAAAGAGTAGTGACCTGCCGCTAAGCAACAAAATACTATCTTATTTCTCGTGAATAAGAAATATTTAATATCCGTTATTGTATTTTCAGTCCTTTTGCTGGTCCCGTTTGGCGTGCAGGCGGTTGCCGACTTGCGTGGCGAAAAGCGCTTCCAGCCGTTTGACATTTTCAAGGATGTGGTTTACACTCCGATTGTGCGCGAGAAAAAGGTCGCTGCGGCTGCGGACTCGCTCGATGTGAAGTGGCGTGCGGCGCGAGAGGCTATTGCTGCGGGTGCTGAGGTGGCCGATGCTTTGGAGCCTGTGACGTCTTCGCTTTCGGACTTGGAAGCGGCGGTGCTTTCGGTGAATACGTATGCCGAACTTGATACATCTGAAGCTCGTTACAAGAGCCTCAAGTTGGCGGATACGCTCCTCTCGAAGTTGGAGGATGAACCGGAATCGTTCCCGCAGGCGGATTCTTGCATCAAGTCACTCGTGGCTGACCTTGGACATGTGTCGCTGTGGCGTGCTTTCTTGGATGTGAAGCATTACGGCGTGTGGACGAGCCGTTATTTGCGTGCTTTTGAAAATAAGATTGATGACGAGAGCGCTATTGTGTTGGCTCTGCGTCCCAAGTACCAACTTGCAGTGTGGAACCTCTTTAGCGATCCGGGCGAGAAGGTGGTACTCGGCGCTGCTGGCGATTGCATCGGCAAGTCGTGCGGCAGGGAAAATGCCAAGCCCGAAGACAAGTGGCTTTTCTACCGCCAGGATGTGGAATTCCTGGTGCAGCCGTCTCCGCTTGATGTGCGTAGTGCCAAGCTCGACAATCCAGTGAAAGCGATTGAAAAGTTCCGCGACCAGCTCAAGGCGAAAGGCGTGGAACTCTTGGTGGTGATTACGCCGGGCAAACCGAGCATCTATACCGAACGTTTGACGGGGCGCGATTCTCGCGTAGATGGTGCTGGAAATGCTGCCGCAGTCGGGAATGCCGACTTTGGAAACGCCGCCGGGCTCCAGTCGCATGGCAAGAAGATTCTTGATTCCCTCACGCGTGCTGGCTTTAACACAGTGGATTTGTACACTCCGCTTTTGGCGGCGAAGTCTCGCGATTCCGTTGAAGGTGCGCTTTACCTGAACGACGATACGCACTGGACTCCGCGCGGTGCTGAACTTGCGGCGGGTGAAATTGCGGCTGCCGTAAATCGTTTGGAATCCGAGGGTAAAATTAAGTTGAAAAAACTCCAGAAGCATGAGGATGGTAGTTATCCTTTGAGTTTTGTAACAAAGGATTCCGTTGCAGACCGTATGGGCGACGTGGGCGAGATGAGTGGGCTTAACAAGTTCAATGTGTTCAAGGTACAGAAAGTGACAGGCCATGTCGTAATGCAGCAGAATATAGAAGAAAGAATTGATATGGCTCAGAGTAGTGCTAATTGTTTGGATTCGTTAAAGAGAGAATGCCCTAAAGGAGATGATTCTTGTTTTAGAGTAAAAAGAAATCCGTGTGATGAAGAAGATATGGCTTGTGTACGGGCTTTGACGAAAAGTTGTCCTAAGGGGAGTGCTTTTGATTCTTGCTATTATACTAGATTGAATCCATGCGAGGAAAATGATTCGCTTTATTACGACACCACAATCACTCCATTCAAAGACGATTTCCGCAAGTCCGAAATTTTGATTCTCGGTGACAGCTTCAGCCGTATTTACCAGACCGATTCGCCGGTGAACGCCGGATGGATTGCGCACTTCGCGAAGAACATGAACCGCCCGGTCGCATCCATCGTAAGTGACGGCGGCGCCTCGACGCTTGTCCGTGAAAAGCTTGCCCGCAAGGCGAGTGTGCTCAAGGGCAAAAAGCTCCTCATTTGGGAATTCGTGGAACGTGACCTCCGCTTCGGCGCTGAAGGCTGGAAAGATGTGGAATTTTAAAAATCGGGCGTTGGGATTAAGATGTTGTTGAATATCGAATCTATGCTTTGTGTCATCCTGAGCGGAATGTAATGGAGTCGAAGGATCTATAATTTTAAGTATGCCAAATAGTTATTATACATATATGATGACAAATCAAAGTAATACAACTCTTTATGTAGGTGTTACAAATGATATAAGTCGCCGCGCTTTAGAGCATATTGAAGGTTGTGGAGCTACTTTTACTTCAAGATATAAGATTAATAAGTTGATTTACTTTGAACGATATACGGAAATTACAGATGCAATAAAACGTGAAAAACAGTTGAAAGGCTGGCGGCGAGAGAAAAAGGAGATCCTCATTATGCAGATGAATCCTTTATGGAAGGATCTTTTGCAGGATGACTCTTAGATTCTTCGACTACGGGCTACGCCCTTCGCTCAGAATGACACTGTTTGCTTCATTTCTAATTATTAACTATTGACCTTTAACTAGTGACTAAGATATGCCAAGACATGGAACCCCGACGCCGGGACAGGCGATCCTCGAAGGAATTGAATGGCTTAAAATCGACAAGCCGGAATTTGCACGTAGGGTAGGCGTTTCTGTAGAAATGCTCGACCAGCTGATTGCGGGTGAAATCAGCATCTCGACCGAGATGGCGAATGCGCTTGAATCCGTGACGGGTAGCCCCGCCGCCTATTGGAAAATGCTCGAACGAAAAAGCCGCGCTTCTCGATAAATGGGAGATGCCCGCTCGGAGGCGGGCATGACAAATTAGAGTAGTTTTGCCTGACTATATAATTATTATACTTGCGATATGAATATTAAAGATGCCGTTTCTTTTATGTGTGACCTCGCCAAGGGCGAAGCCGAACAGTTTGATGTCATCGCTTCTAACACCCATTCCGAAGGCTTGTCCGTCTTCCAGGGCCAGGTGCAGAATACCGAAATCTCGGATTCCGTAGGTCTCGGTGTCCGCGTCATCAAGGATGGCCGTCCGGGTTACGCGCATACAGAACGCCTCACCGACGAAGCCTTGCACCAGACGCTCAAGGACGCTCTTTGTCACACGCAGTGGACTGAAAAAATCGACATTACGCTCCCACAGGCCGTTGAACTCCCGAAGGGCGAACCGAATTACAATCCGGCGCTTGAATCGCTCGACCTTGCGATGATGAAGGACTTCTGCATAGAGCTTGAAAAGGCGACTTTTGCAAAGTCTAAGGAAATCGAAAATATCCCGTACCTCGGTGGCGATATCGAAAAGGATTATTCCATCGTCGCAAACAACACGGGACTTTTCTACGAAGCCCGCTCGAACTGCGCTTCTGCGGGTGCCGGTGCAGTCGCAAGCCGGGGTGGCGTCAAGAAGCTTGGCAACTTTGTCAAGAATGGCCGCGACTGGAACGAATTTTCTGTCGATGAAATTGCAAGCAAGACAGCCGAATATGCAACGGAACTTTTTGGCGCCCAAAAAATCGAGAGCGGCAAGATTCCTGTGATTCTTTCGGAACGCATTTCCGCACGTTTCCTCGGCATGTACAGCCAGCCGTTCTTCGCCGAAACGATGCAGAAGGGCCAGTCCCGTCTCGACGGCAAGGAAGGCGAAAAAATTGCAAGTGACGTGTTCTCGTTGTGGAACGATCCGACAGGCGAAATGTTTGAACACAAGTTCTATTTCGATTCTGAAGGTTGCCTCACGAAGCGCGTGAAGGTCGTCGAAAACGGCGTCTTCAATTCGGCGCTTTACAACCTTGAAACGGCTGCCAAGGCGGGCCGCGAAACGACAGGCAATGGCGCTCGCAGCTTCGGTAGCAAGATGTCCACGAGTTTCTACAACATGCTCGTGCCGCCTGGAAGCATGACGACCATGGAACTTTTGAAGCTCTTCCCGAAGTGCTTGCTCGTTGTACGCCTAGAAGGCAATTCCGGCTGCAATTCCGTGAGCGGTGAACTCAGCATCGGGGCGCACGGTTTCTGGTGCGAGAACGGGACTATTAAACATCCGGTCGATGGCGTGACGCTCAGCGGCAATTACTTCGACATCATCAAGAACATCGTGGCGGTCGGCAACGAATACCGCGATCCGTTTGCAAGCTACAAAGTGCCCGCACTTGCCATCAGTGAGTTGAGCGTGAGCGCCTAATTTTTCTAAATTTGCGGTGAAAATTTTAACAATCAACCTATGAGGTTATAAATGTCTCAGATTTCTGCAGTTCTTATCTTCGGTGCTCCGGGTTCTGGCAAGGGCACTGTGGGCGCAAAGCTCGCCGCTACGACCGCTCTCAAGCACCTCTCCACGGGCGACATCTTCCGTGGCATCGCTCCGTCTAGCGAATCCGGCAAGCTCCTTGCTTCTTACTCCAGCAAGGGTCTCCTCGTCCCGGACGAAGCTACCGTTGAAATCTTCGGCCGCTTTGTTGAAGGCCTCGTGAACACGAACAAGCTCAACCCGGAAAAGGACACCCTCCTCCTCGATGGTATTCCTCGCACGGTTGCTCAGGTCGATCTCATCAAGCCGATCGTCGATGTGAAGCACATCTTCGTTCTCGACATCAAGGACGAAGCTACTATCGTTGCTCGCCTCCTCAACCGCGCCAAGATCGAAGGCCGTAAGGACGACGCTGACGAAAACGTCATCAAGAACCGTCTCAAGGTTTACAAGGAATCCACCGCTAAGGTTCTCGAAAAGTACGATCCGAAGATCATCAGCCACATCGTTGGCGACAACACTCCGGACGAAGTCTTCCTCGACGTGCTCAAGGCATACGTGGACTTCACGAAGAACGCTTAATTCGTTCGCTGAACTTTATTCAGAATGCACCTTGCCCCGCGGCAGGGTGTTTTTTTTGAACTGTCATGCCCGCCACCGAGCGGGCATCCCCTCTTTTGCATGTCATTCCCGACTTGATCTCTTTGATCACTTAGTGCTTTAGCACTTATGTGAGCATGATCCGCGTATGGGGAGGGAATCGCCTTCTTGTATCGCAAAACACTATGCTGTGTCATATACGAAAAATCTTTAAATTTGATATTGAATTTTAACTAAAAACACATATTTTGTGTCATAAAAACCTGTAAATAGGGTATATTTGGTAACATGAAACCGATAACAGAATATAAAGATTACCATCCCTTGATCAAGGATTTTTACGAAGCGCAAAAGCGGACTTCGTATTTCTCCTGGCGGGAATTCGCGAAACTCGCGGGGTTCTCTTCACCGACTTACTTGCGACTTGTGAGCGAAGGCAAGAGCAACTTGAGCCGAGTGTCTATGAACCGCATGATTTCGGCAATGGGGCTTGCGGGCTATGAAGCGAACTACTTCATTGCGCTCGTCAATTTTTGCAATGCCAAGGACGATGAAGCTAAAAAGCCGTATTGGAAAGAAATGCGCCAGATTGCGCTTGAATTTAAAGTACGCGTCGTCGATAAGGAGGCTGTTGAATATTTCGATGGTTGGAAAAATCAGGTCGTTCGCGAACTTGCACCGATGATGAATGGGGCCACCCCAGGGCAGATGGCGAAAACATGCTGCAACGAAATCTCCGCTGCCGATGTCAGCAAGTCGCTAGAGTTCCTGACGAAAGCGGGGTTCCTAAAAAAAGGCGAGGACGGCTCGTATCGACAGACCGAAAAGAACGTGACTGCGTCAAAGGAAGGCATGGCCTATGCCGTACACTCGATGCAACGCCAAATGTTGCGACTTGCCAGTGAATCTATTGAACGCTTTGAACCGCAAGAGCGCAGCGTGTCGAGCGTGACCCTTACGGTCAATCGCGAAAGTTACGAACGTATTGCACAAGAAATCGATGCGTTCCGCAAAAAGATTGCCGCAATGGCATCGGAAACAGAAGATGCCGATCAAATCTATCATTTGAATATGCAACTGTTCCCGCTAACTTGGAAATTAAATAAAGATGAGGTGGCTTAGTATGAAAAAGCTTTATAGTTTGTTTACTCTCGGTGCTCTTTTATTTGTCGCATGCTCCGAAAATGCATTGCCGGTTTCGGGCTCGACGAGTGTCCCGAATATGGAAAATAATTTAATGCCGAAAACACCTGTGCTGTGCAGCGTGATGGGCATGACGGACTCCCTAGAAGCCGTGGAAAAAGGATGTATATGGTCACCTACAATGTGGAACCGCACATCGGGATACCGTGCACGCACTGGTGTTGATAACGGGACAAATACTTCGGGTATTTGGACTTGGCATGTAGATCAGGGTGTTTATAATAATATTCGGTTTGAATGGCCTGGTGTCGCTACGGACCAATATGATTCAATGGCGCTTGCCGATGTTATAGACAAATGTGGTGGTAGCTTGTGCGGAAAGGTTATTCGTGAACCGAATGAAGATAAAATAGATTCCGCAATGAAATATATTGAGGATGATGGCCGTGCTTATGTAGAATTTTATTTTGCGGGGAAAGATTCTTTGGGAAATGTCGGAGAAATCGATGCCCGCGCTATGCATGGAATTTGTGTGGAATATTCGGGAGATATTTCTGTGGAACTAATACCTAGTGATTCTATTACTAATTTAAATAAAATATCTACTCATTTGGGGATCCGTACAAATTTGTTTAATCCTGAAAATCTTCTGTCTAAAAGTATAAAGACGTGTAATGTTTTTGGGGGATTTGGAATTTACACATCTGGTGAAATGGATTGGTCTAAAGTTGTGCCAATAAAGGATGTGCTCGCTCATTTAAAGGGTATTCGCATCATATTCAACTATAATGAAGAAAATACAGACTTTGATATTATAAGTATTGATTGGTATGATATAACTAAAATTCCAATGACGGATGCTCATCCTTCTGATGAAACATGTGAACCGATTTACGTGGATGCATCTTACTGTGATTGCGAGTTTACTACGGAAGACAGAGCTCTTGACGTGGCTACGACTGAGGCAAGATTCCAACTCGAGAGATGGAAAAATAATGCTGAAAATGATAATGTCCTTTCTGATTTAACGAAAGAATGTTTAGATAATGCCCTTGATAGCCTGGATAGTTTACGTGAGATAAGACGGAGTTATGCATTTGGTCGTCTACCTTGTGACGATCCTCATCCTCTTGCATTTGCGTGCGCTGATGGATCTCATAGTACCACGATCGAGTTTTATGAAAAATACGGGGAATATATGGATAAGATTGAAAAACCGATTGAAGAAAAAATGATTGCATCTGCTGATTCTCTCTTTAACTATTGCATGTCGTTAAAAGACTGATCTGCAGGAGGCATCGTATGAAAAAGCTTTATAGTTTGTTTGCTCTCGGGGCTGTTTTGTTTGCCGCATGCTCCGACAATGCTTCGCAGATTTCGGGCTCGACGAGTGTCCCGAATATGGAAAATAATTTAATGCCGAACACGCCTGTGCTGTGCAGTGTAATGGGCGTGACGGATTCACTGGAAGCCATTGAAAAAGGTTGCATTTGGTCGCCTGAAATGTGGAGCCGTACATCGGGATACCGCGTTCGCACTGGTTACGATAACGGGACGAATACTTCGGGTATTTGGACATGGCATGTAGAACAGGGATATTATAACAGTGTTAGCATTGATTGGCCTGGAACAGCTACAGCAGAATATGATTCGATGGCACTTGCCGATGTTATAGACAAGTGTGGTGGTAGCTTATGCGGAAAGGTCGTATATGAACCGATTGAAAATAAAGTTGATTCCGCTGCAGCGTATGTCAAATCAAATGGTCGTGCTTATGTTGAATTCTATTTTGCAGGGAAGGATGCTTCGGGCAATGTAGAAGACGCGGATGTTAGCGTCATGCAGGGAATTTGTGTTGAATATTCGGGGAATGTTGCTAAACTGGAACTTTTACCCAATGATTCAATTGCTGACTTACTTAATGTCTTTAGTTATACAGTCTCGTTGCGTCCTCCCGTGGATAAAGATGATGATTCTTTGTCTGAAAGTAAAGAATTGTGTTTCCCTTGGAATCAATTTGGATTAACTGCATCTTTAGCTGGTTATGAAAAAATGCCCAAATGGGTATTCGTTCCAATTGAAAATGTTGT
Organism: Fibrobacter sp. UWB2; assembly: GCF_002210425.1. Classification (NCBI taxonomy): domain Bacteria; kingdom Pseudomonadati; phylum Fibrobacterota; class Fibrobacteria; order Fibrobacterales; family Fibrobacteraceae; genus Fibrobacter; species Fibrobacter sp. UWB2. The sequence goes on from NZ_MWQK01000002.1 coordinate 678,228, forward strand.
CGCCCATTTAAAAGGAGTGCGTTTCTACTTCCACTTTAGTGAGACAAATACAAACTTTAATATTATAAGTATTGGTCGGTACCATTTGGCTAATTCTCCAACGACGAATCTTCATCCTGTCAATGAAACGTGTGCACCGATTGCGGTGCTCGAAACCTTCTGTGAGTGCGACTACTCAGAAGAAAAAGCTTTTTCACATATTGCGTTTTGGAACTATTTGAATTTTGCGGACAAAAAATACAATGCGGAAAATGATTCTGTACCACTGTCTGATTCATCGAAAAAATGTCTAAAAAGTACCCTTGATAGCTTGAGCGCTTTGCATGCAGAGAAATCAGCAGATGACGTTTCACGTCCTTGTGACAATCCTCAACCTCTAAGGTTTAGATGTGCCGATGGAACTGAAAGCGAATCGCTTGAGTATGCAGAAATACAAGAGGAATTTAGTAAGATGGTAGAATCGCTTGGTGGAGTGGCGACGGCTACGGATTCTCTCTTTAACTATTGCATGTCGTTAAATAATTGAATTGTAATTGAATCATAAAAACGAGTTGGAGTGAAATATGAAGGTTTCTAAAATTGCTTATGCCATGTTGGTGGCTGTAACGTTGACTGCTTGCTCGGATGTCGGTGATTCGGTGACGGATCCTGCCTTGAGTGAACAAGATAATCGCGTAGCTCTTGACAATATCACGGTCGAAGGCCATGCCTCGCATCTATCTGCATCGACCGCAACAAATTCAACGATGTTGCGACGTGTGGCGGATGCGGGTACCATGGTAAGGATGGCGGAACTGGATTCCGTTACCTTGGATACAACAGGAGTGGTGTTCTATAGCCGCTGCGATGGCTCTACAGGTGAGTTTGCGTTTGACCATGTCTCACTTCGTGGCCCGTATGTGAAAATTGAAATCGCTCCGTATGCAGAAAGCGAATCATGGCAATGGAATGGCGACTGGTCCTTTGATATGTTTGATCAGGAAAAAGACCGTTTTGTGGCGACGTATGGTGTGATTGTCGATTTGAGAAAAACGAGAACTGTCGATATAAATGCGATGACATTTTTGGAAACTTTTCGTTTGCACCGTTTAGTCCGCTTGGGCTACAGTTTGGTCGATGCCAAAGAACGTGCCGATAAAGAAATCATGAGTGCCGTTGGACTTTCTGGCGAAACGTTCGATTTTGACAAAAGAGAATATGTTCGTAATCAAGACCACCAAATTGTCAATAACCTGCTAGAGAATTTGATTGTTGAATGGTCGTCCTATGCATCGCCATTGCAGGTTGCAAATGCCTTTGGCAATAAGGGCTCGCTTTCAACGAATACTCCGATTAGGGAATTCTTTGTTGATGAACTAAACGTGTGGAAACGACAAAAATCTAATAGCGATAGCGCCATTGATTTTATAAAAAGGTTTATAGAGGCTCTTCAAGAAAAATAAAATCGATAGGAGGAATAAAAAAGCGGCCGGAGAAATCCGGTCGCTTTTTGCGCTGTGGTGCGCTTTGTCGCAAAGATTAAGCGAGTGCTTTAATGATAGCGTCGCCCATGCCAGTCGTGCCGACCTTGGTGCAGCCTTCCTGGTAGATATCGCCAGTGCGGTAGCCCTGAGCGATGACCTTTTCGCAAGCGGCTTCGATAGCCTTTGCTGCTTCTTCTTCCTTGAAGGTGTAGCGGAGCATGAGGGCCACGGAGAGGATCTGTGCGAGCGGGTTTGCAATACCCTTGCCTGCGATGTCCGGAGCAGAACCACCTGCCGGTTCGTAGAGACCGAAGGAACCTTCGGCGATAGAAGCGGACGGGAGGAGACCCATGGAACCGGTGAGCATTGCGCATTCGTCGGTGAGGATGTCGCCGAAGAGGTTCGGGCAGAGGAGCACGTCGAATTCACGCGGACGCTTGAGGAGCTGCATAGCGGCGTTGTCTACGTAGAGGTGTTCGAGTGTGAGTTCCGGATAGTCCTTGATGACTTCGTTCACGACTTCGCGCCAGAGCACGCTCGTGGTGAGCACGTTGGCCTTATCGATAGAAGCGACCTTCTTGTTGCGGAGCATAGCTGCGTCGAAAGCGAAGCGAGCGATGCGTTCGACTTCGTAGCGGCTGTACTTCATGGTGTCAAAACCGATTTCTTCCTTGGAGCCCGGAACACCTTCGCGGCCCTTCGGCTGGCCAAAGTAAACGTCACCCGTCAGTTCGCGGACGGTGAGGATGTTGAAACCGTCACCGACGATGTCAGCGCGGAGCGGGCAAGCGCCTGCGAGTTCCTTGTAAACGCGGGCCGGGCGGAGGTTGCAGAAAAGCTTGAAGTGCTTGCGGAGCGGGAGGAGAGCGCCGCGTTCCGGCTGGAGGTTCGGCGGAAGGTGTTCCCACTTCGGGCCACCGACAGAACCGAAAAGAATACAGTCAGAAGCTTCACCGAGCTTGAGGGTGCTTTCCGGAAGCGGAGAACCGCTTTCGTCGTATGCGGCACCACCGACGTTTGCCCATTCGGCGTTCACGTCGAAACCGAACTTCTTGGAAACAACGTCCAACACGCGGACAGCTTCTTTCATCACTTCCGGACCGATACCGTCGCCCGGGAGCACTGCAATCTTGTAATTCTTGCTCATTGTTAATCCTTGGTTTATAATTTGAACGGGTTCAAAGATAGTAAAAGGTGAGTGTCGCGGCAAAGTGTTTACACTTTGACATGACCGAGCCGCACTATCTGCGCTCTGAAAGAGCGCCAATTTAGTAAAATTATGGGTGAAGGGCGCTTTTTTACGATTGATGTATGCTTTATAGAGTTCTGATTCTTTTGATTTTAGCGATTTTGGCGGGGTGTGGCCAGCAGGCCGAGACGGTTTCCGTAAAAGCCTATAGGGTGCTAGATTCCGCACAATTCAATAATTATTTCACTCCTTATGACACGAGTGATGATAAATATTCGCGCGCCATTGATTTTCTTAAACCAGATTATAGTCTGGACAGCACAAGTGGAAAATTATTGTACGACGTCTGTTTTTCGGACGTTGATAGCGTCTCGGTGAAACATCCTTGTTCCCTGGATTCAGCCTTGCTTGTGAGTCTTGCCAAGAAGTTGAACTATAGCGATCCCCAAAAGGGAATAAGGGTCCGTTTGCAGTATGTCTACTATAATGCGTACGAAAATTCCTCTCCAAGTTTAGTCTTAAAGGATGGCCTCTTGATTTTTAAGGGTGATCCGTTCTATTCGCCTATATATCTTAATGACGACAGTACCTATCAGGCGCTGTGTCAGTCTTCTGATGGCTTAAAATGCGATGAATTGTTCGCTCGAGTTGTTGTTTCAAAGAAACTTTTCCCGGACAGCGTTCTTACTGCCGAAAAAATACCTTGGGTGGAAGAAAAATATAGTGTCTATGTCGATGAATCAATTTTTGCAGAACGCTTTGAAACAGATTACCTATTTAGTTCTATTTATTACAAGCGAATACACCCTTATGAAGGTGACGGTGTTATTCCGTTTGAAATGTGCTTTAAAGACGGTTTGGCATACCCTTGCAATTTGTCTTCAACAGACTTTTCCCGCATTCAACGGGCTATTGAAAAAGATGGCGACACATTGATTGCTCTATCTCACCAGAGCCATAGAATATGGACAATGGAATCGTTTGCCCTGGATGGAATGTCTGGCCTACATACTTGTAAATCTACTGCCGGGAAAACCTGTGATGAAATATTTGCCCTTGCCCGCAGAAACAAAGAACATGAAGAGGGCTTTCTGGGATGGTTGGCGTTATATCGCTTTAAAATGACGGACTTATCTTTTACGTTAGAGCAGTTAGACTATCTTGATAAGATTCCCCTTGCCACTGTAGGGCTCCGCAAAAAGGACGGAACCCTTATCGCGGGAATACGTTAATATTTGATTTTACCGTGCAATCCGCACTTGCTTTACGATGCCGTTCTTCACGGAGCGGAGCATGTAGATGCCTTGGGCCTTGATGTCGCGGGTGTTCTGGAGTGTCGAGACGGCCTCGTCCATGGTGTAGGCGCGCAGGCGGCCGAGGCGCACTCCGTTTACGTCAAAGACGTCGTATGCCTGGAGGGTATTCGCTTGCAGGTGGAGGCCGCTACCGATTGCAATCGTGGAATCGCCAATAGTCGAATCCTTCGCAGTAGTATCTTCCTGAAAATTGAAATACTCCTTGAGCCAGGTCATTGCCGGGCGGTCTATGCCATCCCTGATAATGCCGGAACACCCTTGTTCCCTTGCGTTGCAAGATGCCCATGTCTTGCCGTAGATATAGCCCCAAAGGGTAATGCCAGCAATATGCTCCTCTTCCATGAAGAGGGAGATTTGTTCTGAATAGCATCTTTTCTGAATTTCATCGTCCAAAGTCGCAATATCGTATTCGGTAATGAACAATGGAATCTGCGTACTGTCTATAATTTCTTGTAGGTATTTTTTTAGGATATTGAAGTTGAGACAGTTTGTCGGGCTGGAGCCCGTAGCCATTAAATCATGTCCTTGCATTCCGTAGCCATCGACTGGCGCACCGTTCTTTTTGATGGTATTGATAAGATTTATTCCGACATCTCTTTGCCATTGGAACGTATTGTAGTCGTTGTAAATGAGGATCGCCTTGGGCCAGCGCTCGCGAGCCATCTTGAAGGCCGTAGTGACGAAATTGTAGTCGCCATCGTTGTCACCGCCTAGGGCATCGATAAAGAGATTGCCTCTACCGAATCCAGAGTGGTACTGGTTTGTCGCTGATCGGCCAGCCTCGGTTACCACATCGATCATTTCTAGGTCGGGGTAATGTTCCGCGACGGCATCAAACCAGGCGGTAATGGCATCCTTGGTTTCTTCAACATTAAGTTGACTGACCCAACCTGGGTAGCGTGAGCCCCATACGAGTGTGTTGAACTTGAATAGGACTCCGTTCTCTTTTGCCCAGTTGTAAATGGCATCGCACTTGGAAAAGTCGAATTCGCCACGAGTCGCTTCGATTTGGACCCACAGGCATTCGAATTCAGGGGTAATCTGGTTCCAGTATTTCGCGAAATCAGACGGAACTTCGCCATCAATCGGAATGTTGCCGACGAACTTTGCGGCACCGTCGGCAAGGCCGAGGGCTGAAACGCTACTCACTGCCACGCCCCAAAGGGCTAAAAACGCAATTTTTAAGGTTCTAGAACACATAATTTACCAATATAAACATACTTTCACTTTGCGGATAAATGTCCAATGAGGCGATGTTTACCATTGACAAAACGTCTACAATCTACGGTCATGAACTATATTTATTGATATTTAATGGATTAGAATTATGAAAATATTTTTTCTGAAACGAGCAATGCGTGCCGCGGTTGTGGCGAGCTCTGTTTCCCTTAGTTTGGCAGGACTTTGTATGGCAGAAACTCCTATAAAAACCATTCCTTGGAACGGCTATGTCGGGGCTGTAAGTTTTACCTTCGATGATGCTTACGCAAACCAGGTGGAAAATCTTAAACCGATTCTAGATGACCTGCCGGATGTCCACGTGACGTTTTTCCTGACGAGCATGGGGAATGGCTTGACGCAGAATGCCGCGGGTTTTGCCGCGCTTGCGAAAGCGGGGAATGAGATTGGGAACCATACCCAGTCGCATCCGCATTTGACCGGAGCCAGCGATAGCGAACTTGAAGAAGAAATCGTCAAGTTTGCAAATACAATTGAAAGTACGCTTGCTGAGGAGGGCGCCGATGTGAAGGTGACTTCTCTTGCGACTCCGTTCTGCGAAAACAATGACAAAATCAAAAGCGTGATTGCCAAGCGGCATTTCATCAATCGCGATTGCGGTTGGCATGGCCGTAACGATTGGGATACGGAACCGGACTGGATGAGTCTTCAGGCAAAAATCTGGACGCGCTCGGGTGCGACCGTTACCGAAATGCTTTCGGCGCTTGATACGGCCGCTTTCATTGGAAATTTCGAAGGCGCAAACCCTTGGGACGTGCAGGTGAAGGGTGGTTCTTGGCTTGTTGTGCTGAATCACGGTGTCACGGACGATGCGGGGGATGACTATGCTATTGATCCATCGGACATCAAGAAAATTTTTGAACATGCCGTCGAAAATAAATTGTGGACTGCTCCGTTCGGGACTGTCGGCGCTTACCATCGGGCGCACTTTGTGGTTGATGCCGCAACTTCGACTTTAACAGACGATGGCTTTACGGTGAAATGGGAAATCCCGAATGAACACATGCCGAAAAGCGTTCCGCTGCGTGTGAAAATCGATACGAAGAGCGTTGGCGAAAATGCAGTTGTGGAACAGGGTGGCAAAAAACTGTCTCCTGAAAGCGATGGCTCCTACATCATCGAGTTCATGGCGAAAGAACTCAAGGTGCGCAAGTCTAGCTCAAATGACGAGACAATCGCTCTCCCGAAATCGCCTTTCGCGAATCAAGGTTATTCGAAATACACCATATTCGATATGAACGGAAATTGCCTCGGCGAGACAAATGGCTGGACTATTCCCGCAAATTACCCCAAGGGTACCTATATTGTCCGCGCCGAAGCCGCAGGACTTAAAGCAATGACGAGAAAACGGATAAAGTAAATTGCTTTACAGCTCAAGCTCAGTCTGTTCGTTGAACATGGACTTTGGAATCGGCTTGTGGAGCATCCTGTAGGCATTCTGCGTGGCGATACGGCCGCGCGGAGTGCGTGAAATAAGCCCCTTCTGGAGCAGGTACGGCTCGTAGACTTCTTCGAGTGTATCCGGTTCTTCGCCCATGGCGGCGCTGATGGTGCCAAGTCCGACGGGCCCGCCATTGAACTTGTCAATCATCATTGCGAGAATCTTGCGGTCGGTCGGGTCGAGACCCTCGCTGTCGATGCCGAGCATTTCGAGCGTCTTGAGTGCTGCTCGTTCGTCGATGACTCCCGTTCCGCGCACTTGTGCCACGTCTCGGCATCGCCTGAGCACGCGGTTCGCCACACGTGGCGTCCCGCGACACCGCCCGCCAAGAATTTTGGCTGCTTCTTCCGAGAGTTCTACGCCTAAAATGCGTGCGCTACGCATTAAAATTTTGACAATGTCTTTTTCGTTGTATAATTCCAGGCGATACTGCAGCCCGAAACGGTCACGGAGCGGTCCGGTCAAAAGCCCGCTGCGGGTGGTGGCGCCTACGAGCGTAAAATGCTTGAGCGGGAGGTTTACGCTTCTTGCCGCAGGTCCAGAATCTAGCATGATGTCAAGGCGAAAATCTTCCATAGCGGGGTAGAGGTATTCCTCGACCACGCGGTTCAATCGGTGAATCTCATCGATGAACAAAATATCATTTTCTTGTAAACTTGTAAGGAGTCCCGCGAGATCGCTCGCCTTTTCGAGCACGGGACCGCTTGTGATGTGGATGTTTACGCCCATCTCTTTGGCGATAATGCTTGATAGCGTAGTCTTGCCGAGTCCCGGAGGACCAGCAAATAAGCAATGGTCAAGCGCATCGCCGCGCTGTTTTGCGGCTTCAATGGCGATAGAAAGGCTTTCCTTGATGTCGTCCTGGCCTGTAAATTCACTCAAGCTAGGCGGTCGCAAGTTGCGGTCGGTATCGCCTTCGTCAAAAGAACACTTCTGCGGTGAAATTATACGCTGATCTTCCATATTTTTCCTGTCTCGTCCGCCGTCTATCCTTGTCATGCCCGGCCTCCGTGCCGGGGGCACCATTTTACAAATACTTGAGAGCCTCCGGAATGAGTGCTGCGGCATCTGCCGCATCTCCAAGAACCTCTACTGCCTTCACGACAGCCTTTTCTGCTGCTGGGTCCTTTACTCCAAGCGTATGCAGAGCCAAAACGGCCTCGAGCTTTGCTCCTGTCAACGCTCCGACACTTGTAATACCGCTGCCCTCGACATCGCCGAGGGCCTGTAACATGTTCGAGGCCTTTTCTTTGAGCGTTAATGTCATTTGCTCACAGGTCTTTTTGCCAAGCCCCTTGATTTTGCCAAGTGCGGACTTGTTGTCACTAGCAATCATGTTCAAAAGGTCTGCTGGCGTGCTCCCGCTCAGAATCCGCTGTGCGAGCTTTGGACCGACTCCGTTGACCTCTAGAAGCATCAGGAACAGGTTCTTTTCTGTCGTATCCGCAAATCCAAAAAGCGTCATGGAATCTTCGCGTACGACGAGATTCGTGTGCAAAGTGATTTCGGCCCCTTCTTCGGGCAACTTGCCTGCCGTAAATGCCGAAATATTGATGCCGTAACCAATTCCTGCACATTCCACAACTACAAATGTGGGGGATTTTTGTACCAAGATGCCACGAACCCGTTCTATCATAAAATCTCCAAAATATGCACTTTTGTGCTACTGCACGAATATACACTATTTTTAAGGCTCTGTCAAGCCTTTCCGTATTGCTGCGTTAAAAATCTTTATTGGCTGTAAAT